>CAYYWP010000027.1:22994-30848 GCA_964475125.1 uncultured Binatia bacterium (SeqCode)
TGGCGCTGTTCGGCGCCCCCATCGCCCACGAGGACCATGCACAGCGCGCCTGCTACGCCGCCCTCCACCTGGTCGACGCGCTGCGCGACTACGCCATCGCGCTGCGCCGCGAGCGCGGGCTCGACTTCTCCGTGCGCATGGGCATCCACTCGGGCGACGTGGTGGTGGGCAAGATCGGCGACGATCTGCACATGGAGTACACCGCGCAGGGGCACACCGTCGGCCTCGCCGCCCGGATGCAGGCGCTGGCCGAGCCGGGCAAGGTCTACGTCACGGGCCAAACCGCCGAGCGGGTCAAGGGGTACTTCGCCTTGGAGGACCTGGGGCTGTTCAACGTCAAGGGGGTCAGCCAACCCGTCCCAGTCTTCGCCCTGACCGGCGTCGGCAGCGCGCGCACGCGCTTCGACCTGTCACGGGCGCGCGGGTTGACGCGCCTCGTCGGCCGCGGCGCCGACCTGCAGATCCTCGAGACGGCGCTCGAGAGCGTGCGCGGCGGTAAGGGCCGCGCCATCGGCATCGTTGCGCCGGCGGGCGTCGGCAAGAGCCGCCTGTGCTTCGAGTTCGCCGAGCGCTGCCGGATGCAGGGGATGACCGTGCTCTACGGCAGCGGCGTGGCGCACGGCAAGAACATTCCGCTCCTGCCCATCCTGGACATCTTTCGCGCCTACTTCGGGATCGAGGAACGCGACGACCCGCGCGCGGCGCGCGAGAAGATCGCCGGGCGGCTGCTGCTCATCGACGAACAGTTTCGCGACGTGCTGCCGATCGTTTTCGACTTCCTGGGCGTGCCGGATCCGGCGCATCCGGCTCCCAGCATCGACCCGGCGGCGCGCCAGCGGCGCATCGTCGCCGTGATCCGGCGCCTCGTCGAGCGCGGCAGCCAGCAAGGCTTCTTGATCGTGATCGAGGACCTGCACTGGCTCGATGAGGCCAGCGCCGTGTTCGTGGCCGAGTACGTCGACGCCATCGCCCACGGCCCCGGCCTCCTGCTGCTCAACTTCCGCCCCGAGTACCGCGCCGACTGGATGCAGAAGTCCTGCTACCAGCAGCTACCCCTCGACCCGCTCGGACCCGAGGCGGTCGCGGAGCTGCTGCGCGATCTGCTGGGCGACGATCCCAGCGTTGCCGCTCTGGTCGACCGCATTCACGACCGCAGCCGGGGCAATCCGTACTTCACCGAGGAGATCGTCCGCTCCTTGGTCGAGTCCGGCGCGCTCGAAGGGATTCGCGGCGCCTACCGTCTGAAGCGGCCGGTCGACTCCATCGAGGTGCCGTACTCGGTCCACGCCGTGCTGTCGGCGCGCATCGATCGGCTGGCGGAGCGCGAAAAGAACGTGCTGCAGGCGGCGGCGGTGATCGGCATGGAGTTCACGGAGCCCATCCTCGCCGCGGTGGTGCGCGACCGTTCCGTGGCAGAAGACCGCGCCAGCGCATCGCTACCGAAGGAGGAAGAGGCGCTGCACGCCGCGCTCGCGGCGCTGCAGCATGCCGAGTTCATTCACCAAGAAGCGCTCTACCCGATCGCCGAGTATGCCTTCACCCATCCGTTGACGCAGGAGGTTGCACTCGCCTCGCAGCTCGGTGAGCAACGCCGGCGTCGCCACGCCATCGTCGCGCGCGCCCTGCAGCAGTGCGAAGCGGCGCACCTCGACCGGCACGCCGCGCTGGTCGCCGACCACTACGAGGAAGCCAGCAGCGAGGTCGACGCGGCGCACTGGCACGCGCGCGCCGCCGCCTGGGTGGGCAGGTGTGATTTCGCCGGGGCCCTGCGCCATTGGCAGCGCGTCTGGGACCTGCTGACGGCGCTGCCGGAGTCGGAGCAGACGCCCGGGGTGCTGGCGGACCGATTGAAGGCCGCGGCGCAGATCGTGATCGGCGGCTGGCGCCTCGGCATGGCCGAGACAGCGATAGAGAGCATGTACGAGCAAGGCTGCGCCCTGGCCGAGCGGCTGGGGGCGACGGAAGTGGTCACCGCGCTGCGCGGAGGGTATGCCGGTCGACTGGCCTCGCTGGGCCGTGTCCGCGATGCGCTCGCCATCGTCGAATCGTCGGTTCCTGGGACGGACGGCACTGCCGCAACCGCTGTACGGGCCAGCGATTGTGTGGCTATTGGCTATTATCGGTACCAGCTCGGCCGCCTGCAGGAGTGCTTGGCCATGGTGGAGGAGGGGCAGGCGATCGTCGGGAGCGATCTCCAGATCGGCCGTGACATCTTCGGTTTCAGCTATGCCATCTGGTTCGCGGGGGCCAAGGCGCTCGTCTTGTCGGTGACGGGTCGCTGCGCCGAGTCTGTTGCGGCGCTGGAGTACGCGTTGCGCATCGCCAGGGAGTCGGCGATTCAAGAGAACCTGGGGTGGACATATGGCAGTGTCGCCTCGATCTCGTTGTACACCGGGGAGGCGAGCTACGCGGTGCTGGGCGACGTCTTGACCTGCGCCCAGGACAGCCTGCGCATCGCCGAGGAGATCGGCAGCGAATTCTCCCGCGTCCTGGCCCACACCAACCTCGCCTTCTGTCATGCGACGGCCGAGCGCTGGCAGGAGGCCAGTCGCGCCGCGGCCACGGCGCTCGCCCAGTCGCGTGAGCGGCGCGTCGGCTTGGAGTTCGAGGTGCAGAACCTGGCAACCCTCTCCCGCGCCACGCTCGGCTGCGGGGAT
This sequence comes from uncultured Binatia bacterium (SeqCode), assembly GCA_964475125.1. Classification (GTDB taxonomy): domain Bacteria; phylum Desulfobacterota; class Binatia; order HRBIN30; family CADEER01; genus CAYYWP01. The sequence goes on from CAYYWP010000027.1 coordinate 25,652, forward strand.
GCGAGCGAGGCCAGGCGGCTGGCGGAGCAAGCGATCGCGCTGGGCAGCGCGCGCGACCAGAGGTTGCTGGTCCTCCCACATGTGGCGCTGACGCTGGCACTGTGCGCCGAGCAAGGGGCACGGGCCCGCGAGGCGGTGGAGGAGTCGCTGCGGGCGGCCAGCCTTGTGGTGGCGAACACCGGTGCCCGGGGGGTCGAGCCGCGCATTCCCGAGGCGCGCGCGGAGCTGGCCCGCGTCTGTGGTGACGCCGCGACGCATCGGCAGCATCTGCGCGAGGCGCAGCGGATGTACGAGGCCGTCGGCGCCACGGGCCACGCGCGGCGCCTGGCGCGCGCCCTCGCTGCGCTGTAACGCGCCGCCGCGGGCGGTGCACATGGCCCCTTTCCGCTCACCCCGAGCTCGTCGAAGGGTGAGCGGCGGGTTGTTCGGCAGCCTGCCGGCGGCCTCAACCGCCGTCGCCGCGGCCGGCTGTCCGGCGTCGCAAGTTGCCCAGGCCGTCGTAGGCGGCGTATTTGTACGCGTCGCCCAGCGTCGGGTAGTTGAACACGGCGTCGATGAAGGCATCGATGGAGCCCCCGGCCGCCAGCACCATGAGCCCGACGTGCACCAGCTCGGCGGCGGATTCGCCGATGATGTGGACGCCGAGCAGCCGCTTGTCGGGGGCGAAGACGAGCTTCACCTGGCCCTCCAGGTCGCCGGTGATCTGGCCGCGGGCGTTGCTGCGGTACGAGGCGCGCCCCACCACGTAATCGATGCCATGCTGCCGGCAGCTCTCCTCGGTTTCGCCGGCCATGCCGATCTCCGGAATGGTGTAGATCGCGAGCGGGAAGATCGGCGCCACGCGCGTCTTGTACTTGAGGTCGAAGGCGTGGACCGTCGCCACGCGCGCTTGCTCCATGGCCGTGGCGGCGAGGGCGGGAAAACCGATGACGTCGCCGGCGGCGTAGATGTGGGGGATCGACGTCTGGTAGACCCCGTTGACCTCCAGATGGCCCTGCGGGCTCACGGCCAGCCCCAGGCGCTCGAGTCCGAGCCCGCGAGTGTTGCCGCGCCGGCCGGCGGCGATGAGCACGCTGTCCACCCGCAGGGGGTCGCCGTGTGCCAGGTGCACGCGCACGGCGTCGGCTTCTGGCTCGTAGCGCTCGACCGTTGCCCCGATGCGCACGTCGACGCGCAGAGCGGTCATCGCCACGCGCAGCCGCTCCGAGATCTCGGCGTCGAGGAACGGCAGCAACCGGTCGCGCCCGCCGATGAGCACCACCGCGATGCCGAGGGCGGCGAACGTCGTCGCATACTCGCAGCCGATCACCCCGGTCCCGACCACCGCCATGGTGCGCGGGATGCGCCGCATGGCCAGGATCTCGTCGCTGTCATAGACGCGAGGATCGTCGAAGGGCACGGCCGGATCGCGGCTCGGCAGCGAGCCGGTGGCGATGAGGATCACGTCGCCGCCGAGCAGCACGTCGGCACTGCCGTCGAGGGGCGCCACCCGAACGGTGTGGGCGTCGTCGAAGCGCGCCCGGCCGTGGATGAGGTCGATGCGATGGCGCGCGATGTTCTGGCGCACGACCTCGCGCAGCGAACGCACGACCTCCTGCTCGCGGTACATGAAGTCCTGCACCTCGAGGTCGCGATTGATCCGGTAGTCGATGCCGTAGAGCCCGCGCTGCCGCAGGCCGGAGAAGTAGAGGGCGGTTTCTCGCAACGTCTTCGAGGGGATGGTGCCGGTGTTGACGGCGGCGCCGCCGACGTGCGGCGTGGCCTCGACGAGGGCCACGCGCTTGCCGAAATAGGCGGCCTGTGCCGCGCCCTTCTCGCCCGCCGGTCCGGCGCCGATCACGACCAGATCGTAGTGACTGGTCAGGAAACCCTGCGCCCCCATGCGAGCCGCGCTGCCCGAGCCCGCATAGCGCCGGGCCCTCGCGCCGGCAAGGGGCGACATGACACGCCCCCGCGCCGCGCGGTACTGCTGCACCGATGCCGGAACCGCTGAGCCATCGGCTGCGCCGTCACCCGTGGTCGCGCGGCGACGCCGTGCGCGAGATCACCGCCGCGGTGCGGCGCACGGCGGCCGGCGCGTTGGCCGTGCGCTTTCATCTCGCCGGCGACCTGACGCGCATTCGCCTGCCGCCGGCGCGACCCGCCGCGATCGCCGCCGGGCTGTGGCGGCACACCTGCTTCGAGGTCTTCGTCCGCCGCGACGACGCGGCGCCGTACCACGAGTTCAATCTGTCGCCGTCGGGTGAGTGGGCGGTGCTCGCGTTCCGCGCCTACCGCGACGGCGCGCTGCTCGGCGCTGCGCGGCTGGCGCCCGCCATCGTCGTCCGCCGCGACGACGCGGCACTGGCGCTCGATGCGCACCTGGCGCTCGACCGGTTGTCAAGCGGGTTCGCGGCCGCCGCCTTGCGCCTCGGGCTCTCAGCGGTCGTCGAAGGCATCGACGGGTCGCGCGCCTACTGGGCGCTTAACCATCCCGCCGGGCGACCGGACTTCCATCACGCCTGCGCCTTCGCGCTGCCGTTGGAGCGGCCCGAGGCGGAGTGCTAGCGGTCGGGCGCCATGCAGTTCGGCATCGACCGCTTGCTTGCCGAGCCGAAGTTGCGCCGGCCACTACAGGGGCGGCGCGTGGCGCTGCTGGCGCATCCGGCATCGGTCACCGGCGATCTGGCGCACTCGCTCGACGCCCTGGCGCAGCTCGACGGCCTCCGGCTCAGCGCCGCCTTCGGCCCGCAGCACGGCCTGCGCGGCGAGAAGCAGGACAACATGGTCGAGTCGGCGGACTTCCGCGATTCGGTACACGGCATCCCCGTCTTCAGTCTGTATGGCGAGGTGCGACGGCCGAGCCCGGCGATGCTGGACAGCTTCGACGTCCTCCTCGTCGACCTGCAGGACCTCGGCACCCGCGTCTACACCTTCGTCACCACGCTGCGCTACGTGCTCGAGGCGGCCGCGAACGCCGCCAAGGCGGTCTGGGTCCTCGACCGTCCCAACCCCATCGGGCGCCCGGTGGAAGGCCCGCGCTTGCGCCCGGGGTGGGAGAGTTTCGTCGGCGCCGGGCCGCTGCCGATGCGCCACGGGCTCACCCTCGGCGAGCTGGCGGGCTGGTTCGTGCGCACGCTGCGGCTCGACCTCGAGTGCGAGGTCGTCGCCATGCGCGGCTGGCGGCCGTGGCGCCCCCCCGGTTTCGGCTGGCCGCTCGGCGAGCGCACCTGGGTCAACCCGAGCCCCAATGCCGCCAATCTCTGCATGGCGCGCTGCTACCCCGGTACGGTCATGCTCGAAGGCACGACCTTGTCGGAGGGACGCGGCACGACCCGCCCGCTCGAGCTCTTCGGCGCCCCCGGGCTCGATGCGCCTGCCCTGCTCGCCGAGATGGCGGCGCGCGCGCCGCAATGGATGGCGGGGTGTCGGTTGCGCCCGTGCTGGTTCGAGCCCATGTTTCACAAGCACACCGGCCGGCTCTGCGCCGGCGTGCAGATCCACGTCGAGGACGGCGCCTACGCCCACGAGACCTTCCGTCCGTGGCGCCTGATGGCGCTCGCCTTCAAGGCCTTGCGCGCGCTGCGCCCGGACGAGGAGCTGTGGCGGGATTTTCCCTACGAGTACGAGCGCGAGCGCTTGGCGATCGATCTGATCCACGGCGGTGATCAGCTGCGCCAGTGGGTGGAGGACCCCGCGGCAACGCCGGCCGACCTCGAGGCGCTCGCCGCGCCGGATGAGGCGTCCTGGCGCGAGGAGCGCGAGGCGGTGCTGCTCTACCGCTGAGAGGGGACAGTCCCTCTTCAGGAGAGGGACTGTCCCCCTGTTTCCAGCAGATTTGCATTATCTAACTAAATCATGCTAATCCGCACTCGACATGGACAGCTCTCGCCAGGTCGCGGCGACCGCCGCGCCAGGGCCGCGCGCGCAGCAACACCACGCCCTGGCCGGCTTTTTCCGCATCATGGAGTTGTGGGGCGCGAGCAACGAGCAGGCGCGCCGGATCCTGGGGGCGCCGGCGCTGCGCACCTTCTATGAGTGGAAAGGCGGGCGAGCGCGGCGCCTGCCCGACGACGTCATGCGGCGCATCGGCTACGTCGCCGGCATCTACAAGGCGTTGCAGATTCTGTACGCCGATCCCGCTCAGGCCGATGGCTGGCCGCAGCGTCCCAACCGCGCCTTCGGCGAGCAGAAGCCGCTCGAGCGCATGGCGGCCGGCGATGTGACCGACCTGGCGGCGGTGCGCGCCTATCTCGATGCCGCCCGCGCCCCCTGGTCGTGAGCCGCGCCAGCGCCGCGTGGTGTGGCGGCGCGCCACGCGCATCGTCGCGGCGCGCTACCCGCCCATCGATCTCTTCGAGCGCGTGTCGAGCGACCCGGCGGTGTGGGAAGCGCTGATCGCCGCCGAGCAACTGGTCAATCCGCGCCTGCGCGACGCCGCCGGCGAGATCCACCTCGTGCCGCCGGCCGAGCGCGTCAGCGGGCCGGGGGCCTCCTACGTCATGGCCGCCTTCACGCACCGCAACCCGCACGGCTCGCGCTTCAGCGACGGGTCGTACGGCATCTACTACGCCGCGCGCGCCCTGCGCACGGCGATTCGCGAGACCGCCTTTCACTTCGGCCGCTACGCCGGTGACAGCCGCGACGCGCCGCGCTACGAGAACATGCGCGTGCTGGTCGGCCGCATCGACCGTCGCTTCGCCGACCTGGCGAGCCTGCCGGCGGCCGAGCGGGCCGCGCTCCTCGATCCGGATTCCTACGTGGCGAGCCGGGTCTTCGGTGCCGCGCAGCGCGCCGCCGGCGTCGACGGACTCGTCTATGCCAGCGTGCGCGATGCGGGCGGCCAGTGCGCGGCGGCCTTTCGCCCCACCGCGGTCGGCATCCCGGTGCCGAGCCAGTGGCTGCAGTACTACTGGGACGGGACGCGTGTGGCGCGCTACTTCGACTACGAGCGGGGAGCCTGGACGTCGCTCTGAGCGGTCGGCGCAGCGGCACGGACCCCTGCGCTCGCGCGGCGGAGGGAGCGCCGCTGCAGAACGACCCCGGCAGGCGGCATGTGCGGGCGAACGAGGCTGCGATCGGCGAGTTTGCGCGCGAGGAATCGGTGCGGGGGGTGCGCTGCCCATCGATGCGCAGGCGCAGGAGCCCGCCGCGCCAACTAGACCCAAAACAAGCGCTTGGGGGGAAAGAGATCCGCGCGACGTGCCCGGGGGGCCGA
>CAYYWP010000028.1:0-29699 GCA_964475125.1 uncultured Binatia bacterium (SeqCode)
GGTGGTAGAAGTGAATGACGTGATCCTGCACGCACTGACTAGCGATGATGAGGTTGCGGAGCAGGCGCGCGTTCGGCGGCGGGGTCGCGCCGATGGCATTCTCCACGGCCCGGATCGACGCGATGGCGTGCACGGTCGTGCATACGCCGCAGATGCGCTGCGTGAACGCCCACGCGTCACGCGGATCGCGGCCCTTGAGGATGATCTCGATGCCGCGGAACATCGTGGACGACGACCAGGCGTCGGCGACGACCCCGCCGTCGACCTCGGCCTCGATGCGCAGGTGCCCTTCGATCCGGGTGACCGGATCGACGACGACGTGTGCCATCAGCGTGGCTCCTCCGGGTCACGCGAGCCCGCCGCGTGTTTCCGCTCGGCCCAGCGTTTCACCGTCGCGATGACGCCGTGCGCGGCGAATGCCGCGCCCACCACGGCCGCCGCGCCGAGACCGACCTTGTCGACGCTCGACGCAACACCGAATCCCGGGATCCCGGACAAGTGCCGGTAGAAGGGCGTCATCGCGTCCCAGAAATTCGGCTCCGCGCAGCCGATACACGGATGTCCGCAGCCGATCGGCCAGTTGGTGCCGCCGTTCCAGCGCACGTTGGGGCAGTTCTGGAAGCTGACTGGGCCCTTGCAGCCCATCTTGTAGAGGCAGTAGCCAGTGCGGTGCCCCTCGTCGCCCCACGCCTCCACGTACTGCCCGGCGTCGAAGTGCGCGCGCCGTTCGCAGTTGTCGTGGATCGTCTTGCCGTACGCGAACAGCGGGCGCAGGTAGCGGTCGAGCGGTGGCCAGCGCTTGAAGGTCAAGTGGTAGACGACGAGCGCCGTCAGGTTCTCGACGTTGGCGGGACACGCGGAGAGGTTGATCAACGTGCGGAGGCCCGGCACCGCGTCGCGCACACTCAGCGCACCGGTCGGGTTCGGGGCAGCGGCTGGCAGGCCGCCGAACGCAGCGCAGGTGCCGATCGCGATGGTGGCGGCTGCCCCGCCGCAGACCTCGCGCGCGATGTCGATCGCGGCCCGGCCGCCGATCGTGCAATAGGCACCGTTCGCACCGGTTGGAATCGAGCCCTCGACGATAGCGATGTACCGCCCGCGGTGCTTTTCGATCGTATCGGAGAGCGCGGTCTCGGCCTGATGGCCCGCGGCCGCCATGATCGTCTCGTGGTAGTCGACCGAGAGGGTGTCGAGGATCACCTCGGCGACGGTGGGTCGTTCGGCGCGCAGGAACGACTCGGTGTTGCCGGCGCAGTCCTGGAACTCGAGCCAGACGAGCGTCGGCTTCTCGGAGCGCTCGACCGCGTCGGCGATCACCGGAGCGAAGGTCGTCGGGAGCGAGAGAAGCGCCGCGGTCGTCCCGCAGAACTCGATGAACTCGCGTCTCGAGAGGCCCCGGACCTCGAGCTCTCGCCGGATCCACCCCACGTTCTCGGACATGGACCCCTCCTTCGAACGTGCCTTTGCAGCGAAGCAACAGGCGTGCCGATATCGGGGGCAACGCAACAGTCACCACGCCGGTGCGGACTCGTCCGAAAATCGCGAAAGCGTCTTCCGGACTTTGGAATCTAAGAAAACCGGCTTGGCCTGACGAGGCAGGGGGCCGCCTTGGAATCACTGCTCGCGGCTTCCCGCCTCCGTGTTGACTCCTTTCCGCTCAGTCACTCGCCGACGACCTGCACGGCGAGCTCCACGACGTTGTTGGTCGGCCTGGCGTCGTCGCGGTCCTCGTCCAGCTCGGCGCGCAGGACAAAGTCTCCCACCTGCGTGGGCATCCAATGGAACCACGTGCAGGTCCCTTGATCCCCGCGGATGCCGTGGAGCTGCTTGACGGCGAGCGGCGTGCCACCGTGTTTGGGGTCGCCGAGCGAGAGGGAAATGCTCACCCGGCCGCGATACGGCTCGCGGCTGTGGCCGCAGATCCGCACCGGGGCTGGCTGTCCCAACCTCACCACCCCCCGCTCCGTCTGGTAGGCCCGGGCGCGGTCGATGAGGCCGAGCGAGTCGGTCTTGAAGAACAGGTCGTTGGCCGCGCTCGATGGGGCCGGCTCGAGCACGGCGAGATAGCCGACGCCCTCGTTGTTCTGCCCGAGCTGGAGGTCGGTGGTATACAGCGACGGCACCGTGCCGGTACCGGGGTTCTCCACGCTGCCGACAAAGTGCAGCGAGGAGGCCCCCGCCACCGGGTTTTCGAAGGCGAGGGTGGCGTCGAAGTCGTCGCTCGGCGGCAGCACGAGCGGCTGGTCGGCGCGCAGGCGCAGGAACTGCGGGTCGGACACGCCGGCCACGAAGGGCGGCACCGCCTCCGCGGTCAAGCTGTACGTCTGCGCCACTGCCACGCCGTCCTGCTTGATCTGCGGGCATTCGGAGGGGTTCTCGAAGGCCGCGGCGAGGCATTCGATGTCCTTGCCCGTGTTGCCCTGCGACTCGACCACCACCTTGCCCACGCTCTCGCCCGTGTCCGTGAACACCTCGAGCACCAAATCGCCGCTGGCCAGGTTGGTGAACGGCACGGCGAGGACGCTGGTATCGCGCCAGCCGTGATTCTCGACCTCGCCTTGAGCGGCGAGCGTGCCCTCGGGATCGATGACGACGAAGATGGCGTACTCGTGCGCCGGGCCGGCCGACGCCAGCTCGTCGCAGATCACCTGGTCCGGGGTGGCCGGCAAGGTGCTGGTGTCGAGCGTGTAGACGGCCCGGCCGATGCCGCGCGCCGGGAAGGTCGTGCCCTGGCTTTGGCCGTCGGGAGTGTTCAACTCGTCGGTGAACTGCGCCGTCACCGTGCCCAGCACGCGCCGATTCGACGTCTCCTCCGAGCAGGAGTCGTAGTCGGCGATGTCGAAGCGCACCGGGATCGGCCCGACGCTGTTGGTGAAGCTGTAGTTGTAGACGCGCGCCTCGAGCTGCACCAGGTCGCCGTACGTCGGCGGGGCGGCCAGCACCGGACCCAGGCCCGATGCCCCGTCGACGACGTCCGGCGTCCCGTCGCGCAGGAAGAAGCCGCGGATCCGGCTGCCCGAAAGGCTGAAGTTGAATGTGACCTCCTCGGGGTCGCCCGCCGGGGTGACGAACTTGTACGGCAGGTTGAGAGCCGGGTCCGGGAAGCCGTACCCACCGCGCGAGACATCCCGACTGTTCCAGATCGTTCCGGCCAGCGGGTCGGCGCCGAAGCGCAGGCGCAAGTTCCCCGCCTGACCGAAATACACCGCGGGCGCGAACTGGTAGGAGAAGAAATTGTCGGCGGTCACGCTCTGCTCGATTTCGATCTGCTGCGACACCGAATAGGTGCTATCCGTCGTCGCCAGCGTGCTCCAACTGCTCTCGTTGCTGGCGGAGTTCTGGTAGGAGGTGTCGGTTTCGACCTTGGCGACGAAGGGAATCTTCGTCTTGGTCATCAGCGCCGTCTCCCACTCCGATTCGTCGCTGATCGTCTTGCTCGCCTCGCGCTCGTTCCCGCAGGTGGTGCTGTTGTCGATCGTGATCTCCCAGGTCTGCGGAACGGCGCCGAAGGAGAAGACGTTGGTCGAGCCGCCGGGTGTCAGCAACGCGGTCTCCTGGTAGCCCTGCGGCGGCGCCATCGAGCACTGCGGCGGCAACAGCGGCGGTTGCCAGCCGCCGAGATCGGCCGGGTCGGTCAGCACCGCGCTGACCTCCGGATACGAGAACAGGTTGCCGTTCTCGTGCAGCGGTTGGTACGGCTCGACGTTGAGGCCGGGATACCAGCCGTTCTCCGCCGGCAGCGGCGCCTCCACCTCGTAGAACAGGTTCGGGTTGTTGGGATCCGTACCCTGTGCGCCGTAGAGGCGGTAGCGCCAGATGCGCCAATCCTGGGTCAGCATCTGCACGGCGTCGTCGGCCCCCGGGCTCACCGAGGCATTGAGGTCGATGCTCGTCGCCTGTCCCGCCGAGTTGGTCTGCGAGTTCTCGCGCACGAAGTTGGTGAGGGAGGAGTAGGATCCGGATACCGTCCACTTGCCCAGGAAGGGAATCCCGCGCTTCAGGCTTCCTCCGGCGGAGAAGGCGCTAGAGGTCCCGAGCGTTCCGGACGCCGTCGTACTGCCGGAGGACTGGATCTCCGCGTCTTGGCCCTGGCTGAAGGTGAGCTTGAACTGCTCGGGATAGCGGCTGACGTTGACGATGCCGGTGTCGCTCGACGCACCATCGGCGTTGGGCCGGTAGTCGAGATGCTGGGGGGGCTGTTGGAGCACGGCGAGAGGCTGCTGCACGCCGCTCGCCGTGAAGACGACCGGCGCCCCGAGGTAGAGCGAATCGCCGTCATAATCGAAGGCCAGCATCCGCTGGTGTTGGAAATCGAAGAGCTCCTGCGTTGTTAACGGCAGCTGCGTGACGATGCCGTTCTCCGGCTGCCAGGTCCCGGCGGCGGCATAGAGACCGGGGGAGACCACGCCCCAGGCGAGACTCCACACCGGGTTGGGCGGGCTTGCGCTGGCGCCCGAAAAGTTGCCGGCAGTGAGAGTCACCGAACCGGTTCCTTGCAGGCCTTGCCCCTCGAGCTGGAAGGAAGAGCCGAAACTGAGCGATCCGCTGTCGTAGGAGAGGATCCGGATTTGGAGGCAGCCGAAGATCGAGTGGACTGGAAAGGATGCGGCCTCTACCGTCGGGTAGGCAACGGCGATCTGGCGCCGGGTCAACGTCTGCGCGGTCCCGGGTTCGAAAGTGAACAGTCCGGACACCACACGCACGTTGTAATCGACCACTCCCGGCCCGCTACCCAGACATCCCTCGGCGCAATGCGGCTGGATCAGGTTGGCGTCGAGATCGGTCTGGCCGAGCAGGGTGAAGGTGGCTTGCCCGAGCCGGTAGACCGCCAGGCGTAGACCGTACGTCGACGTCTGCTGACCGGTCGGCGCCACGCCGGTGTCGTAGAGGGACAACACCGCGAGTTCTTCGTGCCCGTCGTCGTCGAAATCGCCCGCCGCCAGATCGATCGGCGCCGAGACGGCGACGCTCGGCAGCACCTGAGTCGCCACCAGCGCCAGGCTGCCCGCCGTGCTGCTCTCCGGGTCGGGCGTGGTGTACTCGAGCACGTTCAGCACATTGCCTTGCGGTCCGGTGTGCAGGGTGGCGATCATCTCCTGGCGAACGTTGAGGGTGAGCTGCGGATTGAAGACCACCACCCGCACCTGACCGGGATGGGTCTGGCCGTCTTCCGTCAGCGGATAGGCGAGCCCGTTGGCGGCATTCTGATTGTTCCAGGGCAGCGTGAACGAGGTCGGCGTGACCTGCCCGGGGGCGGCGGCGTAGTCGAGGACGGTGACGGTCACGCCGCCTGGCGGGTTGAGCCCCGCGTTGCCCGATTCCGAGACGAACACGACCTCATCGTGGAAGTCGCCGGCGGCGTCGACGACCCAGTCGAGGTCGCCGGCCGCGATCGCGAACGGCGTGTCCTGCCAGCGATCGCGTGCCGCCAGGCAAGCGCGAAGTGCGTAAGGCGGGAACGCCGCGGGTCCCACGGCTGGGTTGAGGAAACCCTGCACGGTGTAGTCGACGTAGTAACAGTCGTCCTCTGGGTCGAGGCCGGTCTTGGTCATCGTGACGAGCTGATCGGCGTCGTTGCTGACCATCCGCCCGGCGGCGAACTCGACGTTGTCGGTGTACCGCGTGTTGCTCCCTTGGCCGTTTGACGACAGCACCGGCGTGGGCAGACTGACCGGGAGGGGCCCAACGCCGACGATCTCGTCGCCATAGGAGACGGTGCTGGAGAACTGGTCGACGGAGAAGGTCCACCAGTTCAGCTCGTCGTCGGGAAATTGCGTGTAGAGGGTCGGCGGGACCGGGTCGTCGGCGGCGGTCACCGAATCAGGCTCGACGTCCTCACGGATGGCCACCGGTTGCCCCGACGGCAGATGAAGTCGAGCCACGCTCGGCGGCGCCGTGGGCGACGGCGTCGGCGCCGGGGTGGAACGCTTCCCCCCGCCGCCATCGCCGCAGGCAACCACGACACTCGTCAACAGCACCGCCCCACTGCGGAGCACCCGTAGAGCACTGGACCCCATGGCCTGCTCCTGCCCAGTGTTCTTGCTCGCCGCCGCGACCCGCCTACCGTACATTTCCCGCTCCTTCCGCGATGCCAGATGCGGGATCCCGTCGCCCCGAACTGGAGGACGCAGCCGCCGCAGCCTGCCGCTGAAAACCTGCGGTTCCCAATCTACAGAGCACAACAGACGCATACCAGCGCTTTTTCGGAGCACTGCAGGAGGAAAATGAGCAGGCGGGACAGGCGCTTGCAGCCACTCTCCGCCAGACAGTGCCGCTCCGTAGCGCCGACTGTGCCGGCCGACGAGCTGACCCTGAAGCGAAGAAAAACCGCAACCACAGATGAACACAGATGCACACCGATACGGGTCATGAGGGCAGGCTGGGGAGGCGGCGAAAACGCTCGCCCTCTCCTATCGGTGTTCACTTGTGGCGAAGTGGAGCGCGCCGCTCCGCGGCGCACGCCGAACATGCGAACGCTGCGCCTTGGACCATCCGTGCGCGGCAGAGCGGCGCGATCCACCGGGCAAGTGGCCCACTGCTCCGAGGCCAGAGCTCGCCGCCGTACGCACGGGCCGCCGGTCGCCACACTGACGGAAGCCAATCCGCGATGCTCGAGTCCGTCAGCGCGGCGCGAGCACCGCCACCCAGCGCGGCAGGAGCAGCGATTCATAGGCGGCGGCTGCGCCCAGACCCGTTACCGCCAGCGCGGCAAGCACCAGCGAGGCCCTCAGCGCCGACCACAGGCGGGCGTCGTGTCGATCGTGGGTGGCCAGCGCCTTCGAAGTAAAAATCGCCGCCAGGGCCGCGAGGACATAGGAGCCGGCCTCGAGAACCAAGTGTGGCAGAACGGCGACGGCGAGCAGCAGGCGGGATCCGACCGGCCCAGATTCGACGCGCAGGAGGAGGATCGTCAGCACGCTCGACCACACGCAGGCGTTCCAGGTCAAGGCCAGCATGCCGCCGTAGGCTCGATAGACGAATCCCAGGCAGAGGACGACCAGCGTAACCTGGAGGTTGTTGGCGAAGACCGCCAGCGGCGCGCCAAAGCTTCGCTGCAGGAAGCTCTCGCTACCGAGAGCGGCCGCGTCGATGGCGAAATCGAAGACGCGCAGGGTGCCGCGCTCACCCAGCCAGACGGCCACCATGGCGTAGCCGATGGCGATACCGAGAAAGAGGCACAGCAGCCCGGCGGCGACGCGTTGGTTGGCGTAAACGCTGCCGCGGTGGAGCACGTAGATGTTGCTCCGATTCTCTTCGAGCAGAATGACCATACGGTCGGTCAGCGGCGCCGCCGCCAGGAAGATCGAGATGAGCCCGGCCTCGGCGAGCCCGAGCAGCAGCAGCAACGAGCACGAGAGCACCGTGTAGGCACACGCCTCGCAGGTGAGCTGGACGGCGCGGCGCGCGGGCGCGTCGGCGAGTCGCAGGGGCAGCAACGCCGACGCGGTGGTGCGCAGCGGATCGACGAAAGTCGGGCCGTGATCCGGGCTTCTCGCCGCCATCGATCACCCGACCGCGAGGCGCTCCGGCCGTGGCGATTCGCGAACCCGGCGCGGCAGCCCGCGCACTCGCCGTCGCCTTACGCGCCTGGGTCGCGCGCCGCCATTTCGCGGCTCTCGGCGGCCTGGCGCAGGTCGGCGAGCACGCCTTCCATCCCCGAAGATAGGAACATCGAGACCAGGAACGACGGCACGCTGCCACCCGGAAGGTAGCGCATGTGATATTCGACGATGGTTTCGTGCTCGCCCCTGGTGACCTGCCAGAAGCCTTCGTGCACGGCCACCTCGACGCGCTGTCCGCTGCTTTTGGATTGGTCGGCTGCCTTGCGCCATCGATAGCGCATGCCACCCGGTATCGCTTCGGTGAAACACTCCATGACGACTTCGCGATCGCTGATGCCGCTAGCCCGATGTACCTGGCGGACGAGCATCCGCCCGTCACGCTGCTCCAGCACGGTGCTCTCGGCGAGGTTGCTGAAGTAACCTGCCTGATCGCCCCACGCAGCCAGCAGGGCGTCAAGCCGCTCAGCCGGAACCGGCCAGGTACAACGCGCCTGTGCTTCCAGGACGCCGTCGGCCGCGCGTCCCGTACTCACCTGACAGTCGTCATCGCCGAACCCAAAGCCGCGACCCGACAGGCTTCCGGGACCCATCCAGGCCGCCGCGATGAGGACGCCGGCAACCGTGACGATGGCGATGCGTTTGGCCACTTGCACTATCCAGTTACTCTGAGTGTCCTGCTATCGAAGGCGGCTCGCTGGGTCAACGGGTCAAGGCTCTGCCGATTCCACGTTCACCGCTGACCACGCGGCGGCGACGGCCTGCTGCTCGACGCTGCCGTTCCCGTAGAGATCGGTCGCGGCGCTGAGCGTGGCGACGCGGGCACCGGCGTAGGTCGTGGTCGAAGTCATGTAGACGGTCAGCGCTCGGTACCAGATCCGCTCGGTGGCCTGGCGGCCGATGCCGGAGACGACGGCGCCGTTGCAGGTGGTGGCACCGGTGGCGTCGGTGTACTGGCTGACGCCGCTGCCCTCGGAAAGCAGGTAGAAGAAGTGATTGCCGACGCCCGAGGAGTAGTGCACGTTGCGGGCACCGACCGCGGGGGACCAGCAGTCGGCAGAGTCGCCGTCCTTGCTCGGCCGATACATGTACCGCAGCGCCTGCGTGCCGTCGATGTAGATCTCCTCGCCGATCGTATAGTCCGGCGGGTCGTTGGGGTCGGCGGCGTAGAATTCGACCGCGGTGCCGAGGATGTCGCTGGTGGCTTCGTTCAGGCCGCCCGATTCTCTCGAGTAGACCAGCCCGGCGGTATGCGAGGTGACGCCGTGGGTCATTTCGTGTCCGGTGACATCGAGCGAGACCAGCGGGTAGAACGTTACCCCGTCGCCGTCACCGTAGGTCATGCAGAAGCAGGAGTCGCTCCAGAAGGCATTGTCGTAGCTCGTGCCGTAGTGGACGCGGTTGAAGGCGCCGACGCCGTCGTCGGCGATCCCGTCGCGGCCGTGCTCGGTCCGGTAGTAGTCCCAGGTCGTCGCCATGCCGTACTGGGCGTCGACCGCGACGCTCTGCCGGCTCGACAGCTCGGCATCGCCCCAGGCGTTGTCGGCATCGGTGAACAGCGTCCCGCTGGCCAACGTCTCGCCGCTGTCCGTGTTGTTGTTCATGTCGGTGGTGTACTGGCCGCCGCGGTTCGGGTCGGCGAGCTGGTAGGTGTTGCCGGCGAAGGTGGTCTCGAGCGTCACCGGGTCGTAGAAGAAGCCGCGCCCGTTGCCGGTCGCCGCGCTCGGTGTGGCGGTCGGCGTGGGGTCCCCCGGCGTGGGCGTCGCCGTCGGGCCGGCGGCGCACCCGTTGAGCGCGTTGTTCACGCCCTGAACGAGGCAGTTGATCGGCACGGTCCCGTCGTGGTGGCAGTCGAACGACGGGCACGCCGCGACGAGCTGATCACCGAGGGCGATACTCACCCCGAGGATGAGCTCGTTGATCTCGACGCTGCCCAGGCTGTCGCAGTCGCCCGTGCACGGCAGTGCCGCGGCGGCGCGCCCGGTCGTGTGGGTTTGAATGTTATCCCATTGATCGAGCACGGCGCCCGAATGCGCGTGAATGAAGACGTGCAGCGCGCTCGGCGTGTGGTCCGGCCGCGCGCCCGTGAGGACGACCTCGTAGGCAAGCTGTTCGGCACCGTCCCGCGCGTAGACGACGAGCCGCACGGTTGGATCGCCCGCCCGCTGGCCGACGAAAACCAGCCCCGCCGCGGCGACCGCCGCTTCCGCGGTCAGCGTCGGGAGGGTGCTCACGTCGAGCGTCTTGTGCAGCTCCTGGCTCGCGCCGTCGAGGCGGCCGCTGGCGTGCCCGTGCACGACGACGTCGCCGCCGATCACGCGCAGGCCCCGGTGCCGGCGATCGAAGCGCACGTGCTCGCGGCCGTCGGCATCCAGAATGACGTCGCGCACGCCGAACTCGTCGTGCAGGCTGGCGAAGAAGAGCTCCCGCGCGGCGGCGATGTGAGCCAGCGCGCGAGCGATGGCGGCCGCCCTCGGTTCACCGGCCGAGGTCTGACCTCCGGCGTCACCGGTCGCTACAAGGATCACCAGCAGCAGGGTCCATGGCACACATTCGTGCAGTCTGTGCGGCCAGGTGGAAAGCGCCGCGGTCTGGTGAGTCGTCATGGGGGGTTCCTTTCCGTCGTGTCCGTTCGATGCGGTGGCTCCGGATGGCTCAGAGGCCGAAGAACGACCTGATGCGCCGCAGCACGTGCTGGGCGGCAGGGTCCTGAGCGAAGCTCGGCAGAACCGCCGCGGCGGCGCGTTCGGTGCGCTGCGTCTCCTGGCGGTGTGCGGCGATCTGGCTGATCGGTTCGAGGAGCCGCGGGTTGGCGACGAGGATCTTCTCGAACGCCCGGCGGTCGATCTCGAGCACGACGACGTCGCCGTCGGCGGTAACGGTCGCGGAACGCGGTTCGCCGGCGAGCAGTGACATCTCGCCGAAGCAATCGCCGCTGCGCATGTGATCGATGACGCGCGGCCCGGCGGCGGCGCCGATCGACACCGACACCTCGCCGCCCTCGATGAGATAGAAGGAGTCGCCGGGGTCGCCTTCCCGGACGATGGCTTCGCCCTGCCCGAAGGGCAGTCGGCGAGCGGTGGCCGCCAGCGCCTGCAGCTCCTCCTCATGTAGCGGGGTCAGCAGCGGCACCCTGCGCAGCGCCGTGATGACGTCGCCGCCTGCGAATGGCGGGGCGGGCAGGGACGAGTGGATGACCAGATCCGTGGTCGGGAAAGGCAAGCGCACCCCGCCGCGCTGCAGGGCGTACCAGAGGTTGGTGAGAATGCGGTCGCGGGTGTGGATGAGGTTGGCGAAGTCGGCGGTCCAGAACCGGGCCGCGTACTCGATGCCGCTCGGGTTGTACTGGCCGGTGTGCACCTCGGGCGGGGGGTCCGCTGCCACGGCGGGGTCGGCAGCGAGCACCGCCCCGGCGACCTGTTTCACGGTGTTCGGCGGGATCTCGTAGCCGGCCTCGAAGCGTACGCCGTCGCGGTGGCGCGGATCCGGGCGCGAGTAGTTCACCAGCGGCTCGCGTGCGAGATAGGTATTGGGCAGCACGATGACTTCGTTGAAGCGGGTGCGGAGCCGCGTCGTGCGCCAGCCCGTTTCCCGCACCTCGCCTTCGAAGGCGCCCACCTTGACCCAGTCGCCGGCGGTGAACGATGCCTCGGCTTCGAGCACCAGACCGCTGATCACGCTGCCCAGCACGTCTTGCAGGGCGAGGCCGATAACCGCCGTCAGCACCGCCGAAGTGGCGACCAGGGAAGCCAGGTTGATGTCGAGCATGGCGTGAAGGATCACGAGGACGATGACGAAGTAGACCAGGAGCCCCGCGACATCGCGGAAAATGGCCGACGGGGCGTAGCCCTTGCGCTGGCGCAGATAGAGGTCGACGATCAAGACGAGGGCGATCCGCACACCGGCGATCGCGAAGGCGGCGGCCGCCAGCGCGCGCGCCCAGCGGGCAAACCCTGCCACCCCCTCCGGCGCGAGCACCTGCGCGGCGACCAGGATGGTGCCGCAGCCGATTAGGGTGATGGCGGCATCGAGCCGTGAGCCGAGTCGCGTACGGCGCACGACTCCACGCGCGACCACCAGCGTGAGCAGCGCCGCGCCCAGGGCTGCCATGACGATCGGATAGTCTCCCGGTGCGCCGTGCCAACCGATCCATTCCATGAATGCCGACATATCCGGTCCGCGCGAGGATCCATAGCCGACAGAGACGGAGGTCCGTGTCGGGTCGCAACCAGGGAGCCGCGGCCGGCTCGCGCGCCGTCGCCCGCTCCAGGGCAGCTGAGGAAACTGGTCTTGAGTGCGGCGACTTGCTCGTCGACGACAGTGCCGCAGATCCTCGCCATCGCGCAATCGCCGTGGCGATTGACCGCGGTCGGGCTCGGATGTGCCGAGCCCGTCGACAACGCGTTTACGGTCAGCGATGCGTCATTGCTAGCGCTGGAATACCAGCGCGAATGAAAAACACTAGCACAGTATTCAGCATGGCAAATCGATGAGTGGCCTGGCGGAGAGGAGAATTCCGCCGTATGGAATTCCGATCGCGGTAGCTGACTAAGGGGGGAGATCGTGAAAACCATCGAGGGGCGGCCGAGTCCGCGAACTTCGGAAAATGCCCTCGGCCTGACGAGCCTCGACCGTCCACCGGTCGATGCGGCGGAGTTTCTCGCCTCGACGGATGTGTTTCGCGGCCTCTCCGGGGACGCGCTGGCGGATATCGGCGCCTCGGTGGAGTGGCTGCAGGCCTTGGGTGGTCAGGTGCTGTTCCGCGAAGGCGAGCCCGGCGACGCGGTCTATATCGTCGTCAGCGGTCGCCTGATCGCCTATGTCCACGCGGTGGAGGGGGGCGAGCGGCGACTGCGCGAGATCGGCCGCGGCGGGAACGTCGGCGAGATCGCCCTGCTCACCGACGAGCCGCGCTCGGCCAGTGTGCGGGCCGTGCGCGACACGACGCTCGCCCGGCTATCTCGGGCGCGGTTCGTGGAGCTGCTCGCACGCCATCCGGATGCGATGCAGCCGCTGACGCGGACGCTGGCTCGCTGGCTGAGCCACTCGCACCGCGCGCCGTCGCGCGGCATGGCAGCCGGAACCGTCGCCCTGGTTCCGCTCGCACCGGACGTCCCGCTCGATGCGCTGGCGACCCAACTCTGCGAGGTGCTGGCGGCACAGGGACGTACGTTGCGGATTGATGCGGGCTTCGTCGCCCGACAGATGGGAGCGGCACATCTCGAACAGGCGAGTGTCAGTGCCTGGTTGGACGAGCTGGAGATCGCGCACCGTTTTCTGCTCTATCAGGGTGACAGCGGCGCGTCCGAGTGGACGCGGCGCTGCGTGCGTCAAGCCGATCGCCGCGTCTTCGTCGGCATGGCGCGCGGCGATCCGCGCGAGGCGCAGCGCGTCCTGGCGCGGTTGCTCGGCGACACGGGCGGCGACGGGAGCCGCGAGGAGCTCGTGCTGCTGCATGCGCAGCGAACGCCCGCGGACACGGCGGCGTGGCTGAAGCTGCGCCCGTTCGCGGCCCACCATCACGTGCGCGTCGGCGACGCGCGCGACCTCGGGCGCCTGGCGCGACGCCTCACCGGCCAGTCGATCGGTGTCGTGCTCAGCGGCGGTGGGGCGCGAGGGTTTGCCCACATCGGCGTCCTGCGCGCGCTCGAAGAGGCGGGAATCCCGATCGACCGGGTCGGCGGCGCGAGCATGGGGGCCGTGGTCGGAGCGCTCTACGCCAGCGGGCTGAGCCCGGCCGAGTTGGTCGAGGCCAATCGCATCTGGCAGCGCGAGAATCCCCATCGGCAGGTGACGCTGCCGATGATTTCCCTGGTCTCCGGCGAGGTTGGAACGAAGATTGCCGGGCAGCTGTTCGGCGATCGCCGCATCGAGGATCTGTGGCTGGACTACTTTTGCGTCTCGACCGACCTGTCCGAGTCGCGGCTCGCGGTCCATCACGACGGTCCGGTTGCGCGCTGGGTGTTGGCGAGCGCCTCGATTCCGGGGGTGTCGCCTCCGGTGCTGAGCGATGGCGGCGGACTGCTGGTCGACGGCGCGCTGTTGAACAACTTGCCGGCCGACGTGATGGCCCACCTCGAGGAGGGCTACCGAATCGCGGTCGACGTGGCGTCGGCCGAGAAGCTGTCGGCCGAGGACTATGCCGAGGCGGGATCGCTGTGGACGCGCCTGCGCATGCTCGGCGCATCCGTCCTGACGCTCGCCGCCCCGCCGCGCGTGCCCAACATCTTCAAGATTCTCTACGCCAGTACGTTGGTCAGCAGCCGTTCGCTCTCGGAGCGCTTCCGCGACGAAGTCGATCTCTATCTCTCACCGCCGGTGTCGAGCTTCGGCATCTTCGACTGGCAGGCGCTGGATCGCTTGGCCGAAGTCGGTTTCCGGTACGCACGCGCGCAGCTCGCAGCCTGGGAGGGAGCCGCGGCGCTGCGCGTGCTGGGCGGTGTCGGGAAGGAAAGTCGATCGCGCTCGGGGCGGCGTCGCCTTCGGGGAGATGCCGAATAAGAAGGGGAGTTGAACGCCGTTCAACCGATACCCGGCACGCCGATCACGAAAAACACGACCACACCAACGATGATGTGTGACAATGACACCCCGATGAGTGTGCGATGGCGAGCATATAACATTCCCCATATGACACTTGGTATGAGTACTAACACGGCAAATGCCATGGACATATGCAAATGAGTGGTGGAGAACATCATGGTCGAGTATAGAATCGCGCGCGCCGTCACCCAGCGCCCGATGAGGAACTCCTGGAAGGAGCTTTGCAACACACCGCGTGCCACGAATTCCTGAAACGGCGCGAAGAGCGCATAGAAAGCCAAGCCGATGCCCACCTCACGAGTGAGCGGAACGGGTTGGATGAGCGATTCCCCTTCCCAGCCAAGAGCCCAGTGGATCGCGATCCACTTGCCGAGTAAATAACCGCCGGCAATCACGGCGGAGCAAAGCAACGACTCGCGGACGGAACGCCGCCAACCGGATCGGGTTAAGCCGTACGTGCTCAGCGGGTATCCGCTGCGCCGAATCACCGCGTACATGGTCAGTACGTAGAAGACGATCAGCGCCACCGAGGCCGGGGTGCTGCTGCCGGTCCGACCGGTGAGCACGATGCTGTCCCGCAAGGCGAAGCTGTAGACGCACATGATGAAGATCGCACCGCCGAGGATGGAGCCCATGGCGAGGCGCTTGCGGGCATCCTCGAGTTGCTGGCGCAGCGATCGGACGAGGTTGTCCGAGGAGCGGCGCAGATCTGCCCCTTGGGTTACCAGCATGTTTCTCAGCAGGGCGACGTAGGCCGAGTCGGTGACTTCCGCGGAGAGCGCGCGCAGGTGGTCAACCGAGAGCACCCGAAGGTCGGCGTCACTCAGCGCGCGCACCGACGCGGAGCGGGGCGCATCGCTCAGCAAGGCGACGCTGCCGAAGTCCTCACCCGCGCCGATCGTGGTGAGACGGACGCCGCCTTCCTCGCTCAGGACCTCGAGCTCGCCGCGCTCGACCAAATACAAGGCGTCGCCGGGCTCGCCCCGGCGGACGACGGTCTCGCCGGCGCGCACATGGCGAGAGGTCAGCAATCCGTCAACTTGTCGGCGCTGTTGGGGCGACAGCGTAGAGAGGAGCGCATACTCGGTCATTGTCATCTCCAAGGTGTGACAACGTGTCGCATCGTTGCGGACCGTGCTTAATTAACGTAAACGGCGGGCGGAACAAGAGCGCTATCCAATCGATGGGGTATGTCGAATGAGTGAGCCGCGACGGCGCCGGACGACCGCGCTTCGGTCGGTGTTTCGGGTCGCCTTCGTCGGTCTCGTGGCGGCGTGTCAATCCACGCCGGGACCGCCTTCGGGGGCGAGCGGTCCGACACCAGGGCTGTCCGAACCGCCGACGGCGGTGACGGCGCGCGGGCGGCTCGAGCCGAAGGACGGGATCATCCAAATCGCCGGTCCGTCGCGCCCCTCGGTGGTGATCGCCGAGTTGCTGGTCGAGGAGGGCGATCGCGTCGAGGCCGGCCAGCCGATCGCCGTGCTCGACACGCGGTCGGAGAATGAAGCGCGACTGGCGCGCATGCGGGCGCAGCTCGTGCACGCCAAGCGCGAATTCGAGCGCGTCGATCAACTGGTGCGCCAGAACATCTCCTCCGTGCAGGTGCGCGACGACGCGCGCCTCGCCGTCGACACCGCCACGGCCGAGCTGGCCGCCGCGCAGGCGGCGGTCGACCTCGATACCGTGCGCGCTCCCGCGGCCGGCCAGATCATCGCCGTGCACGCGCGGCGCGGCGAACGCGTCGGTCCCGATGGCATCGCGGAGCTGGCGCAGACCGGCCACATGTATGCGGTGGCGGAGGTGTACGAGACGGACATCGCGCGGGTCCGGGTCGGCCAGCCGGCGACGATCGAGAGTCCGGCGCTGACCGCACCGCTCGCCGGCGCGGTCGAGCGGATCGGCATGAAGATCGGTAAGCTCGACGTGCTCGACGCCGACCCGGTGGCGCGCACCGACGCGCGCGTGGTCGAGGTGCACATCCTGATCGCCGACGGCGCGCGCGCCGCCGGCCTGTCGAACCTGCAGGTCGACGTCACGATCCAACCGGCGCAAGGCGACGCGGCCGCGAACGCGTCGCGATGATCTCGTCCTCCCGGCTGGCCTGGCTGCAACTGCGCCGCCAGAAGGTGCGGCTGCTGGTCGCGATCGCCGGGGTCGCGTTCGCCGTCGTGCTTATGCTCATGCAGCTCGGCTTCATGGACGCGCTGTTTCGCAGCGCGGTCAACATCCACCTCTGCTTGGCCGCCGATCTGGTGATGATCGACCCGCGCTACAACGTCATCGTCCGCCCGACGCAGTTTCCCGACCGCCGCCTGCAGCAGGCCCGCGCCTTTCCCGACGTGGAATCCGTCGCGCCCATGCACCTCGGCGTCGGCCAGTGGAAGAACCCCGAGGACGCCAGCACGCGCGAGATCTTCGTCATCGGGGTCGATCCGACGCGGCAGGTGTTCACGCCGGCGGCGCTCGCCGACCTGTCGCGCTCTGTTCGCTATCCGGATGTGATGTTCTTCGACGAAGCCTCGCGCCCCGAGTTCGGCCCGATTGCGGCCACCTTGCATTCGGGCCAGACGGTCACCACCGAGCTCAACCGGCGCCAGATTGACGTCGAGGGATTGTTCACCCTCGGCACGTCCTTCGGGATCGATGCGACGCTCATTACCAGCGACCTCAACTTTCGCCGCGCCTTTCCGTCCTATCCTGCCGGGGCCGTGTCGGTCGGCCTGATCCGACTGCGCCCCGGCGCGGACGCCGCCCAGACGCGCGATGCGCTGAACGCCTACCTGCCACCGGACGTGCGGGTGATGACGATCGGCGAGTTCGTCACCCAGGAGATCGCCTATTGGGCGGTCAAGACGCCGATCGGGTTCGTGTTCACCTTCGGCGTCATCATGGGCGTGGTGGTCGGCATGATCATCGTCTACCAGATCTTGTTCACCGACGTCGCCGAGCACCTGAAGGAGTATGCGACGCTGAAGGCGATGGGGCGGACCAACCTGTATCTGTCGGGCGTGGTGGTGGTCGAGGCGACGGTGCTGGCCTTGAGCGGCTTCCTGCCCGCGCTCGGCATCGCCTGGTGGCTGTATGCCCTCACGCAGTCGGCGACCCGATTGCCGATGGCGATTCGCGTCGATCGCGCCCTGCTCGTACTCGGCTTGACCATGCTGATGTGCTGGCTGTCGGGCTTGATCGCGATGCGCAAGCTGCGCACCGCCGATCCCGCCGAGGTCTTCTGAGCATGGCGGAAGCGCTGATCTCGGTCGATCGCGTCAGCCACTTCTACGGCAGCGGCGAGCTGCGCAAGCAGATCCTCTACGACGTCTCGACGACGATCGAAGCCGGGGAGATCGTCATCCTCACCGGGCCGTCGGGCTCGGGCAAGACGACGCTGCTGACGCTGATCGGGGCGCTGCGCGCCGCCCAGCAGGGCAGCTTGAAGGTCCTCGGCCAGGAGCTCCACGGCGCCTCGGAGCGGACGCTGGTCGACGTGCGCGGCCGCATCGGCTTCATCTTTCAGTTGCACAACCTCCTCGACGCGCTGACGGTCACCCAGAATGTCATGATGGGGCTGCAGGGCGTGCCCGACATGTCGAAGGGGGCGGCGCGGGCGCGCGCCATCGAGATGCTGGAGAGCGTTGGGCTCGGCGCGCGCAAGGATCACTATCCCGATCAACTCTCGGGTGGGCAGAAGCAGCGCGTCGCCATCGCCCGGGCCTTGGCGGCTCGCCCGCGCGTGATTCTCGCCGACGAGCCCACGGCGTCGCTCGACAAGCAATCCGGCCGCGAGGTGGTCGACCGCATCCACGACTTGGCCAAGCGCGAGGGGACGGCGGTCGTGCTGGTGACGCACGACAACCGCATCCTCGACATCGCCGACCGCATCGTGCACCTCGAGGAGGGGCGCCTGTCGAGCTACGCCGAGGCGGTGCGCGCCAGCACGCAACAGTTGCTCGATACGCTCGCCAAGTCCGAGCCGCCCGAACACCTCTGGGCGCGCGTGGTGGCGATGGCGCCGGCGGATTTCACCCAATTCCTCGAGCAGGTGACGACGGAATCGCAGCGCGTCCTGCAGACGATGGCCCTGGCCACCGACGGCGCGTTCGAGATCATGCTGGAGCGCGTGCTGGCAGCGACGACGCGCAAGGTCGGCGATCTCCTCGACGCCGAGCGCGCCTCGTTGCTACTCGGCGATGACGGGCGCGGCGAGCTGTGGTCGCTGGTCATCCAGGAAGAAGCCGGCAAGCCGCTGGAGATCCGCATGCCGACCAGCGCCGGGATCGCGGGCCTCGTCTACCGTACCGGCGAGCCGGTGACCGTTGCGGACGCCTACCAGCATCCGAACTTCAATCCCGAGGTCGATCGCCAGTCGGGTTTTCGCACCCGCAGCGTGTTGTGTGTGCCGCTGTTCTCGACCGCGCAACGTCCCTTCGCGGTCCTGACGCTGCTCAACAAGCGCGGCGGCGGGGTCTTCGATGCGCAGGACGAACGCCGCGTGGTCGAGCTGGCCGGCTCGATCTCCGTCGTGCTGCAGACCTGGCACGAGATCAGCCAAGCGCAACAAGCCCGCCGGGGGCGGGCCGGCTAACCGCGCCAGGCGAGCACGTTGCAAGCCGCCACCGGTTGGTGAAAGCCCTTGAGGGAGTATTCCCGGAAGGGCTCGATCTCGACGCGCTCTTCGACTTCCGCGATCGCGCGCTGGTTCACCAGCACCTGGCCGTCGGCCGCTTCGGCGCACAGGCGGGCGCCGATGTTGACGATCGTTCCCACCGGGTGGTAGTCGCGGCGCCCTTCGAAGCCGATGACGCCGAGCGTGGCGTAGCCCATGGCCACGCTGATGCCGACGCCGAGGGTCCATCCGCGCTTGCGCCAGTTGGCCTTGAGCCCCTCCATGGCGTCGCGCAGGGCCACGCCCATGCGCACGGCGCGGGCGGCGGGATCGGGGCAGGGCAGTGGGTCGTTGAAATAGACCATGACGCCGTCGCCGGCGAAGTCGCCGACCGTCGCCTCCAGGTCGCGCACCAAGGCCCCCACCGCGCCGTGATACTGACCCAACACGGCCATCACTTCTTCCGGCTCCGCCGTGGCGGCAAAGGACGTGAAGCCACGCAAGTCGGTGAACAGCACCGCGATCTCGCGCCGGTGGGGATTGAGCAACGCCTCGTCGCCGGCCGACATGATGGCGTTGGCGAGCTGAGGTGAAAGAAACCGCTGCAGCCGTCCCATGCGCTCCAGCTCGCGCACCTGTTCGGCCACGCGCTCCTCCAGCGTGCGTCCCCAGCGCTCGAGCTCGGCGGCCTGGGTGGCGATCGTGTCCGAGTACGACTTGATGCGCAGCAGTGAGCGCACCCGCGCCAGCAGCTCGGAACGGTCGAACGGCTTGGGCAGAAAGTCGTCGGCGCCGGCCTCGAGGCCGGCGACCCGGTCGCCCTGACCGCTGGCGGTGACGATGACGATCGGCAGTGCTTGCGTTGCCGGATCGGCCCGCAGGCTCCGGCACACCTCGAAGCCGTCGATTCCCGGGGGCATGACGACGTCGAGCAAGACCAGGTCAGGATTGTCAGCCTTGACGGCCGCCAGCGCCTGCTCGCCGGATCCGGCGGTGAGAACCGCGTAGCCTTGCGCGGTCAACAAAGCCTCGAGCAGGCGGACATTCGGTGGGTGGTCGTCGACGACGAGGATCGCTGGGGGGTCGTGCATGGTTACGCCTTTGCCCATGTCCGTTCGCAGAAGTCGCGGATCGAGTCGGGAAAGGTCCGGACGTCGATCGGTTTGGAGAGGTAACCGTTGAAGCCGGCGGCGAGCAGGCGCTCGCGGTCGCCCTTCATGGCGAACGCCGTGATGGCGATGGTCGGAATGGCCGCGGTGTTCTCGTCCTGCCGCAACTCAGCGAGAGCGCTGACGCCATCCATGTCCGGAAGCTGGACGTCCATGAGCACCAGGTCCGGCCGGTGCTCGCGGGCCGCCGCCAGGCCTTCGCCAGCGGTCATGGCTTCGACGACGCGAAAGCCGTGGAAACGCAGGATGTCACGCGCCAGCTTCAGGTTCTTTTCGTTGTCTTCGACGATCAGGATCAACTCGCCCGCCATCACGCCTCCGCCGCGCAAGATCGCCGCACCAGGTCGAGAAAGGCCGCGCGGTCGATCTCGCCCTTTTGCGCCAAGGCGCTGACATGGGCGTTCAAGCGTTCCTTGTCCGCCGCGGTCAGCGTGGCCGAGGTCAGTACCAGGATCGGAATCGCCGCGGTCAGCGGATCGGCGCGCAGGGCTTCGGCCACCGCGAAGCCGTCCATGCCCGGCATGAGCAGGTCGAGGATGACGAGGTCGGGCGTCATCCGGCGCGCGGCGGCGATGCCCTCCGGTCCATTCGTAGCGCGCAAGACCGTGAACCCCTCGGGCGACACCATCGCCTCCACGATGTCGATGGCGAGCGGATCGTCGTCGATCGCCAGGACCGTTCCCCGGCCGTTGCCCGTGGCCCGCTGTCGCATGACGCGGCGCAGAGCGGCCAACAGCGTCTGCTGATCGATCGGTTTCACCAGGTATTCCGCTGCGCCCAGGGCAAAGCCCCGCCCTCGTTCGTCGACGATGGAGACGATCATCACGGGCGTTGCGTGCAGGGCCGGGTCGGCCTTGAGGCGGGACAAGAAATCCCAGCCGTCGGCCGCGGGGAGCACGATGTCGAGCACGATCCCGACCGGCCGGAGCGCGCGAGCCTTGGCCAGTCCCTCCTCCGTATGGCGCGCCACCGCGATCTGGTAGCCGGCTTCCTCGAAATAAATAGCGAGCAGCTTGGCCGTGCGCGGGTCGTCCTCGACGAGGAGAATGACCGGGCCCGCCGCGCCAGGAGGGTCGGCTGGCACCGCCGCCGGCGGCGGCTCTTGCGGAGGCATCGCGTCCCGCATCGGTAGGGAGAAGGTGAAGGTGCTGCCGGCGCCGACGGCGCTTTCCACCCCGATACGACCGCCGTGCAACTCGACGAAGCGCTTCGACAATGCCAGGCCGAGGCCTGTGCCTTCTTGTTGTCTCGCCGTGCCGGCGCTGGCTTGGCGGAACTCCTCGAAGATCAAGGCCTGCTCCTCGGGCGGAATGCCGATGCCGGAGTCGGCCACGCTGACCATCACCTCACCCGCGCCCCGTTGCGCCGCCACCGTTACGCGTCCGCCCTCGGGAGTGAACTTCACGGCGTTGGTAAGCAGGTTGAACAGGACTTGCTTGACTTTGCGTTGATCGGCGTCGATCTCGTCGACGTCGGGGGCAGCCTCGATCGCCAGCGTGACGCGTTTGCGACTGGCGCGTTCGCGCAACATCGCAACGGCGCTCTCGATCGTCTCGCGCAGGGAGAAGCGGTCGATCTCGAGCTCCATGCGTCCGGCTTCGACCTTGGCGATGTCGAGAATGTCGTTGATGAGGTCCAGCAGATGCTGACCGGACGTCAAGATGTCGCCGATGTACTCCTCTTGGCGCTCGTTCAACTCGCCGAACATGCGCGCCTTGAGCACATCGGAGAAGCCGATGATGGCGTTGAGCGGCGTGCGCAGCTCGTGCGACATGTTGGCCAAGAACTCCGTCTTGTGTTGGCTCGCCACCTCCAGGTCGGCCTTCGCCCGCTCGGCTTCCCGCCGGGCGCGGCCCTCGGCCGCGGCCAGCCGGTGCACCTGCTGGACGAGATAGCTGACCATTCCACCGGTCACCACGACGGTGGTCATGGCGTACAACCAGCGCATGGTGCCGGCGCTGATGTGTCCGATGAGCAGCAGAACCGCGAGCGACAGGCCGACGAAACCGACTTGCGCCCAGGCGATCCAGCGCGCGTGGAAGAAGAAGGTGAAGGCGCTCACCCACACGTAGAGCATGACGACGGTCGTCGCCAAGGCGCCGGCGAAGTACGAATGCGCCGTGACCAGTAGGGTCGCCAAGAAACCCAGAATCACGGTGATCAGGGGCGGAACGTACGGAGCTGCGAAAAACAGCATGAGCCCCGTGCTCACCGCCATCACGGAGGGGACGACTACGCCGAGGACATCGAAATTCTGCGGCTGGGGCAGCAACGGCGACACCAGGCCGAGGCTCCCACCCAGAAAGAAGAGGGAGCCCATCACGCGCCCCATGCGCGTGCGATTTGGGAGGTTGTCGGCGCTACCCGCGGAGAGGAGTGCGTGCCCATCCCCTTCCTGGAGAGGAAGGGGCGACATCAGATCGCGTGCGGCGACTCGATTCCATGCCGCGGTGCCCCAGTTCTCGACTACCCCCACCGCGCGCCACCGGGCGACCCGACTGAGGGCGCTCGAATCCATGGTCTCCCGTCGGATCCCGTCTGTTACGAATGACTTGCGGCGGCTTCCACGCCCGGCAGAGAGACTCGGACGGAAGCGGGCGGCACGCCGAGCGTCTCGAGCAGCTCTCGGGCTTCAATGAGATCTCGGGTGTCGAACCCTTCGGTGAAGCCCGCGTACTCGGGTGCGAGCAGATCACGGGCTTCGGACTCTCGATCGTTCTCACACCGCCAGCGGGCATACGCCGTCGCGATGCGCAACGCCTCCGACCTGGCCTGCTCGCCGTGTGCCCATGTGAGCGCGGCGGAAAACGCCGCCTCGATCTCGGATGGCGGCGCCGCCTCGGCGACCAGCAAGTCCGCTCGTCGGGCGAGCGTTCCGACGTGATCGCCGAGTTGACCCAGACAGCCGTTCTCGGCGTCGGCGAGCGCGCGGCGGGCGCCGTCGAAATCGCCGGCGGCCATGCAGGTGTCGGCGAGCAGACAGTGGAACAGCTCGAAGCCGAGGCGCTGGCCGATGTTCGACATCACGGTCATGCCGGCTTGGACGAGTGCACGACCGGTCTCGGCGTCTCCCTGCTGGGCGGCACACCACCCCTCGACCATCTTCGCGATCCCGCCGTGGAGGGGATTCGCTTCTCCGGCACACGCTTCTTGCGCCCGGGCGGCGTGCGCCGCGGCGGTCGATGGGTCGCGCATGAACAGGCACAGCATGGCCGCATGCTGCAACACTCCGGCCCGGATTTCTGCGTTGGCCGCATTCGCTGCCCGCTCGAGCGCCTCTCGCATGACGCCCCGCGCCTGATCCGCGAAGCCGAGGCGCCACAGCGCGTCGGCGAGCCAGGTGCGCAGCAAGCTGCCGACATCAGCCGGGAGGGGGAGTGGATGCGCGTCGTCGTGCTTTCTGAGCCCCGTTTCGAAGTGCTCGCGAGCGGCGAGCCGCTGGCCGGCGTGGAACGCCGTCAGCCCGGCGGCGAGATGCGCCAGGCTGTGCAGCGCACCGGCACCCGGGCGCTCTGCCAGCGCCAGCAGATGGTCGCTGAGCGCTCGCGCGACCGCCGGCCCGTCGCTGCTCAACGCCGACGCGTACAGCCCGAATACGATTAGGCCGAGGTCGAGGGGTTGGGCCAAGCCCTCGCCGACTTCCATCGCGCGCGCGAGCATTTGCTTGGCCTCGGGGTCGGCAAGGCCGTGGGCGACCAGTCGCACCTTGCCGAGACTCACGCGCAGGGGGAACTCCTGCCAGTCGCGCTGCGGACCCTCCGGCATCTGGCCGAGCAACTCGAGGCCGCGCTCGAGATAGCGCTCCGCCTCGCGCAACGCGCCGCGGCGGATCGCCTGCTCGCCGGCCTGCTGCCACGCCGCCAACGCGGCGCCGAGCTCGAGCGCCAGCGTATGGTGCTGGGCGAGCAACTCCGGGTGTGACTCCGCCAGATGCGGAAACGCGCTGGTCAGGGTCGCCGCCACCTTTGCGTGCAGTGTGCGCCGCCGCGTCTTGAGCAGGGATCCATAGGCGGCGTCGTGCACTAGGGCGTGCTTGAAGGCATACGTCGCCTCCGGGGCGATCCCACGCACGTAGAGGATCTCCGCCTCGACCAGGCTGCTTAGGGCCGCTTCGAGCTCCCCATCGGTGATCGAGTGTACGGCGCGCAACAAGGAGAAGTCGAACTCCCGCCCGCACACCGCCCCGATCTGTGCCACTTCCCTGGGCGCCGCCCCCAGGCGGTCCAGCCGCGCCATCAGTGAATCCGCCAGCGTCGACGGAATCTCTCGCACGGCGGCGGCCCCCGCCTCGATGACCGTTTTGGTCAGTTCCTCGGCGAACAACGGCACGCCGTCGGTGCGCGCCATCACCGCCTCGATCACCTCCGCCAGCACCGCGGAACGTTCCGCCATGCTGGTGATGA
The DNA here is from genome assembly GCA_964475125.1 of uncultured Binatia bacterium (SeqCode). Classification (GTDB taxonomy): domain Bacteria; phylum Desulfobacterota; class Binatia; order HRBIN30; family CADEER01; genus CAYYWP01. Next base: position 24,278 of record CAYYWP010000028.1, read on the forward strand.
GGTCGCGGGTATGGCGGCGCTGCAGGCGATTCAAGGTCAGATGCGTATAGTGGGCGCGTTGGGGCCACGGCGCCTGGAACTCGGCCCGGGCGGTGTAGAGCAGCAGCAGCGGCTCACGCGCCGCCTGATCGACGAGCAGTTGTTGCAGCTCGAGCGTCGACGGATCCACCCAGTGCAGGTCCTCGAGCAGAATCACCAGCGGCTGCCGGCGCGCTGTGCCGAAGACCCAGGCGGCGAGGGTCGCGAGCAGGCGCTTGTGGGCGACCTGGGGCGCGCCGGCAAACGGCTGAAACCCACTGGGCAGCGGAAGGTTGAGCAACGGCGCGATCAGGGGCAGCGCCTCGCGCGGGTTCAGTCCCGCTGCCGCCAGCCCATCGGCGAGCGCCGCCACGCGCTCCTCAAGGCTCTCGCTCTGCCAGGCGATCATCTGCTCGAGCAGCTCGGTCAGGGCGTAGAAGGGGGTGTTGGCGAAATGCGCTACGCCGCCGGTCTCGAGCCAGGTGTGAGGGATATCGGCCAGCTCCGCGCGCAGATGCTGCGCCAGGCGCGATTTGCCGATTCCCGCTTCACCGGCCAGCAGCACGACTTGCCCCTCGCCCTCGCAGGCTTGTTCGAAGCGCCCGCGCAACAGCGCCCGTTCCTCGGTGCGGTTGACGAACGGCGTCAAGCCCTTGAGGGCCGCGGCCGCCAGCCGCCCGCGCACACCACTCGGCTGCACGGCGCGATACAGCCGGACCGGTTGGCCGACCCCCTTGAGGGCATGCTCACCGCGCTCCTCGACCACGAAGAGGCCCGATACGAGGCGGAAGGTCGCCGCGGTCATGCACACTTCTTGCGGTGCCGCTGCCCCTTGCACGCGCGCCGCGACGTTGGGCGCATCGCCCAGGGCGAGGGTCTCGCGGTGCTCACCAGATCCCACGCTGCTCACCACCACCGGCCCGGTGTGTAACCCGACCCGCGCGGCCAGCGAGGTGCCGCCAGCCTGGATCGCCGCTGTCGCGTCCGCCAGCGCCAGGCCGGCGCGCACCGCGCGTTCGGCCGCGTCGTCGAACGTCTGCGGCCAACCGAAATAGACCAACAGCCCGTCGCCGAGGTGCTGCGCGACGTGGCCGCCGTAGCGCCCCACGATCTCGTCGGCGCTGGTGTGATAGGCGGCCAGCGCCTCGCGATAGTCCTCCGGGTCAAGCCGGGCCGCCAGGTCGGTGGAGCCGACCAGGTCGCAGAACAATACCGTGATCTGCCGGCGCTCGCCGCTCTCCGGCTCGGCGGGCGCTCGTTGCGGCTCAGGCGCGGCCGCGCCGGTCAAGCGCTGGCCGCACTGCCCGCAAAAGCTGTTGTTGGCACCGTTCGCACGGCCGCAGGCCCTGCACACCACGGCGAGTCGCTGGCCGCAGCCACCGCAAAACGCATCGCCACTCGGATTCTGATACTGGCACGCCGGACAGATCATCTTTCCACCCGATGCGAGGAATGTCCGCCTCGTCGTGTCATGGGTTGGCCGCGGCGGTGGCCGCCTGGAGCGGAGCGGACGCCGGCTCGGCTTGGACGCCGAGGGTTGCGAGCAGCTCCCGCGCTTCGACGAGGTCGCGCGTATCGAAGCCCTCTCTGAAAGCGGCGTACAGCGGCGCCAAGAGATCGCGCGCTTCGCCGTGGCGGCCGAGGTCGCGCAGCCAGCGCGCGTAGCCCGTCGCGATGCGCAATGCCTGCGACTTGGCCCCCTGACCTTGTGCCCACGAGAGCGCGGCGGAGAATGCCGCCTCGACCTCGGCCGGCGGCGCCGGGCCGGCGGCGAGCAGCGCGGCGCGCCGCGCCAACGTCCCGACGCGGTCTCCCAGTTGGCCGGGGCAGCCGTCCTCGCCTTCGGCGAGCGCGCGCAGTGCACCCTCCAAGTCGCCCGCCAGGACGCAGGTGTCGGCCAGCAGGCAGTGGAACAGCTCCACCCCGAGGCGAATCCCGGTCTCCGCGAGCGCCGCGATCCCGGCTCGCACCACGGTCTGACCGGCGTCGGCGTCACCCAGCTCGGCGAGACTCCAGCCTTCGACGATCTTTCCGATCGCGGCGTGTGCGGGGCTCGCTTCCTCGGCGCACGCCTCCGCGACCTGTCTGGCGTAGTCCGCGGCGGCGCGCGGATCGCGCAGAAGCACCGAGAGCACCGCCGCGTCTTGCGCCGTCCGCGCCTTCTCGACCGCCCGCGCCGAGCGCGCCGCCCGCGCGAGCGCGTCCCGCATGTGCACTCGCGCCTGATCGGCCAGGCCGAGCCGCCACATCGCGTCGGCGAGCCAGGTGCGAAGGCCAGTCCCAATATCGACAGGGATGGGGAGCGGCCTCGCGTCATCATACAGCCGAATGCCGGCAGTGAAGTGGTCGCGCGCCGCTTCCAACCGCCCCAGATGGAGGTCTGTCAGCCCGGCGGGGAGACGCGCCAGGCTCTGGATCACGGCGATCCCCGAGCGCTCGGCCAGCGCCAGCAGGTGATCGCTGAGCGGCTGGGCCACCGCGGGTCCGTCCCGGGTCAAGGTCGACGCGTACAGTCCGAACACGAGCAGGCCGAGGTCCTGCGGTTCGGCCAGGCCCTCGCCGATCTGCATCGCCCGGGTGAATGCCTCCCTGGCCTCCGGAGCGGCGTAGCCGCGTCCAAAGAGTCGCGCCTTGCCGAGACTCACCAGCAGGGGGAACTCGTGCCAGTCGCGCTGCGGGCCTGGCGGCATCTGGGCGATCAACTCGATGCCGCGCTCGAGGTGGCGCTCGGCCTCGCGGTAGGCGCCGCGCTCGACCGCGTGCTCGCCCGCCTGCCGCCAGGCCATCAACCCGGCCTCCAACTCGAGCGCCAAGGTGTAATGCTGGGCCAGTAACTCGGGTTGGAGGGCGACCACCTGCGGACAATGTGTCGAGAGAGCCGCCGCCACCTGCCCGTGCAGCGCGCGGCGCCGGGCTTTGAGGAGCGAGCCGTACGCTGCGTCATGTACCAAGGCATGTTTGAAGGTATACGTCGCGTCCGGGGCAATTCCGCGCACGTAGAGGATCTCTGCGTCGACCAGGCCGCTCAGGGCCGTTTCGAGCTCCTCGTCCGTGCTCGAGTGCACGGTGCGCAACAGGGAGAAGTGGAACTCCCGCCCACACACCGCCCCGATCTGCGCCACTTCCTTCGCGGCCGTACCCAGGCGATCCAGCCGGGCCATGAGCGAATCTGCCAGCGTCGCCGGAATCTCCTGCACGGCGGCGGCTCCCGCCTCGATCACCGTCCGCGTCAGCTCCTCGGCGAACAACGGCACGCCGTCGGTGCGCGCCATCACCGCCTCGATCACGTCTGCCAGCAGCGCGCAACGTTGCGCCACGCTGGTGATGAGGTCGCGCGCATGGCGGCGCTGCAGGCGATTCAAGGTCAGATGCGTATAGTGGGCGCGCCGGGGCCACGGCGCCTGGAACTCGGGCCGGGCGGTGTAGAGCAGCAACAACGGCTCACGCGCCGCCTGATCGACGAGCAGTTGCTGCAGCTCGAGCGTCGACGGATCTACCCAGTGCAGGTCCTCGAGCAGAATCACCAGCGGTTGCCGGCGCGCCGTGCCGAAGACCCACGCCGCGAGGGTCGCCAGTAAGCGCTTGCGAGCAACCTGGGGCGCGCCGGTGAAGGGTCGATAGGTCGCGGGCAGCGGGAGGTTGAGCAATGGAGCGACCAGGGGGAGCGCCTCGCGCGGGTCGAGCCCCGCCGTCGCCAGAGCCTCGACGAGCTCCGCGGCGCGCTCCTCGGAGCTGTCGCTCTGCCAGGTGAGCAACTGCTCGAGCAGCTCGGTCAGCGCGTAGAAGGGCGTGTTGGTGCAGTGCGGCACGCCGCCCGTTTCGAGCCAGGTATGCGGCGTGTCGGCGACCTCCTCGCGCAGCCGCTGGGTCAGGCGCGACTTGCCGATCCCCGCCTCACCCGACAGCAGCACCACCTGTCCCTCGCCCTCGCAGGCTTGCTCGAAGCGGCTGCGCAACAGCGCCCGCTCCTCGGTGCGATTGACGAACGGCGTCAAGCCCTGCAGGGCCGCCGCCGCCAGCCGCCCGCGCACGCCACTCGGCTGTACGGCCCGATAGAGGCGCACGGGTTGCGCGATCCCCTTGAGCGGGTGCTCACCGCGCTCCTCGACCACGAAGAGTCCGGAGACCAGCCGCTGGGTGGCCGCGGTCATGCACACCTCGTGCGGTGCCGCCGCCCCTTGCACCCGCGCCGCCACGTTGGGCGCATCGCCCAGGGCCAGCGTCTCGCGGTGCTCCCCCGAGCCCACCTTGCTCACCACCACGGGACCGGTGTGCAACCCGACGCGCGCGGCCAGCGAACTGCCGCCCGCTTGGATCGCCGCCGTTTTCTCCACCAAGGCCAGGCCGGCGCGCACCGCCCGTTCGGCCGCATCGTCGAACGTCTGCGGCCAGCCGAAATAGACCAACAGCCCGTCGCCGAGATGCTGAGCGATGTGCCCGCCGTAGCGTCCCACGACCTCGCCCGCCCCGCTGTGATAGCTTGCCAGCGCCTCGCGATAGTCCTCCGGATCCAGCCGGGCCGCCAGGTCGGTAGAGCCGACCAGATCGCAGAACAATACCGTGATCTGCCGGCGTTCGCCGCTCTCCGGCTCGGCGGGGACTCGCTCCGGCTCAGGCGCGGCCGTGCCCGTCAAGCGCTGGCCGCAGTGCCCGCAAAAACTGTTGCTGGCGCCGTTCGCATGGCCGCAGGTGCCGCACACCGCGGCGAGCCGCTGGCCGCAGGCGCCGCAAAACGCGTCGCCGGCTGGATTCTGATACTGACAGGCTGGACAGATCATTGCGTTCCCGGCGCCAACCCGGTTGTGCCCGGGCTTTCCTGGCCGACCCTCATCTGATGTTCTTCTTGACTACTGCCATCCAGTCTCGCGTCGCAGCGAGGGACGGACCATGAACCAGTAGCCGTTCCCGCGCCGAGGGTTCTAGGGCCTGAGTGCAAGCGTATATAGCATGGCAGAACGCCCAGGGAACATGGGATTCGAGTGCTGATGGTGTATTGATACAGGAGTGAGGCTGCTGAGGGGTAATGTTACACGTGCGATGCCATGTATTAACGCATATTAAAGCGCCCTTGCGACCAGCGCAGCTCCAGGGCCCGTCGAGTTGATGTCGACAACTCTGACATAGCGATTCGCGGGGGCGGTCGCGGATACTCAGGCGGTTTGACCCATGCAACGGCAGCACGCCAAGCCGCGTGGATCAGGATTTCCCGTCTTGCCTTTCGGACGTTCTGGCAGGCGGGTCGTGAACCGGGACGAACCCCCGGCACCACGCCCCGGCAACTGCCTCCTCGCGCACGTTGCCTAGAAGCGGGCCCACCAGGGGGTGGCTTCGGGGGCGGCGCGCTCCAGGACCACGCTGCGCCGCTCCAGCAACGTGCCCTGGGCGAAGTACAGCCGCGCCAGCT
>CAYYWP010000029.1:0-29649 GCA_964475125.1 uncultured Binatia bacterium (SeqCode)
CTCGCGCCGGTACTGCGTCAGCGCCGCGTCGTCGTCCCGGGTCAAGTCGTGGTCGCGATACCGCACCGTGCCGCTGGTGGGCACATCCAAGCCGCCGAGGATGTTGAGCAAGGTGGATTTGCCGGAGCCCGATGGGCCAAGCAAGACGACGAACTCGCCCTCGAACAAATCCAAGTCGACACCGCGCAAGGCGTGAACCTCGACCTCACCCATGCGATAGACTTTTGTCAGACCGCGCGCCGCAAAGACGGCCTCGGCCGCCGTGGCGGACGTCGCCCGGCTCTCACCCGGCGGTGGTTCACTCAGAGTGGGAGGCTTGGGTGGCACGGCGAGTGTCTCGTTCATCCCGATTCTTGTGTGCGCGATGCAAGCCCGCGACTTCCCCGACTGTGTTCCCCGCGCATCGTCTCTTGTCCCGGGACGGGCGAGGGGGCAGATCGGCTTGGCTCGACGAGCGATGAACCAGATGACGAGAGCTGCTGCGACAAGTTCCGGTGTGCCCGCCGTCGGCCGAGAGCAGGAGCCTACTGGGCATCGCCGCGCTATTGCGAGGCGATCGCTTCACTTGGCATCGGGTGGACCTCGCAGACCAGCGTGGGAGTGACGGCCAGCGAGTTCGTGATCAGGCACGTCTTCTCGGCTTTTTCCAGCAGCCGTCGGGCCTTGCCGGTATCGGTCGCCGCTGGAACGATGAGGGAGGCGTGCAGCGCGACGTGGGTGAAGCGCGCGCCGCCCTCGATGCGGTCGAGTTGGCCCGTGGCATGGCAGCGCAGTGTCGCCCACGCCAGGTTCGAGGCGCGCGCGATGGCGCGAAAGGTCAGGACGAAGCAGTCGGCGATCGCCGCGATCAGGAGCGTCTCGGGGGACCACTGATCGCCGGGGCCATCGAATTGCGCCGGCGGGGCGGTCTGCAGAGCCGGCAGACCCTCCGCCGTCAGCGTGACCTGCCCGGTGTCTCGGGCGGAGGCGTCGACGGAATAGTGGTGCGGATAGGACTGCATGACCTCTCCCTTCTCCTTGCCGGTGTCTGAAGCCACACCCGCCCATCAGCGGCGCGGGTGGTGTAAATCACGATAGAGCAGTATCGCCGCCCAGAGCGAGCCGACGGCCGCGCCGGCCAGGCCGAGCCACGCCCAGAGCGCGTCGCTGGTCAGCGTGGCGAGCGCCAAACAGCCGAGCACGGCCACGGCCAGCACATGGAGGTGGGCGAACGGTCGAAGCAGCTCACGCATGGCGGCCCTTCAGACCCATCCGGGCTTGGCGCTCCGGACCGCGAGAGCCTCGCCCCGGGGCGCGGTCGTGCACTCCGGCGCGCAGCGTGCGCAGCCCACCCGCCCATCCGGCAGGGGCGCGTAGAAGAAGAGCGCTGGATTCATCGCACCGCTCCACCCCGCAAGCGGCCTGCCAGTGAGGGGATGGGCGATTGGCGTGAACTCGAGACCCGAGATCGGCGGATTTGGTCCCGAACTCGCGAAGGATTTCTCACCGTCGAGATCAAGCGAGGGGAAGTACTCGGAGATCCGAGTGCCATACAGCGGCACGGCGGATGCTGAACCTGCCAACAGATCGGTTGATCGGGAGGACGTATGGCACTGGGACGCGTGTTGAACGAGCTTCGGATCACAGCCGCCGTCATGCCGGTGCAATTGGACGCTACTTGGCGTCACGGGACCGTCGTGAGTCCGACGGAGGATCTGCACGTCGCCCTGCTCGCCCAGGCCATTCATGATCTGCGCCAGCCGAGACGTGATCGCGCCCGCCAGCGCCTCTCCCACGAGGCACGGCTCTGGGTGATGAGCGACGACGCCAAGTGGCCGTTCTCGTTCGTCAATGTCTGCACCAGCCTCGGACTCGAAGCCGAGGCCGTTCGCCAGCGGCTGATCCGCGACGTCGAGGACTCCGCTCGCACCGCAGGCGAGGCGACGTCGCCGGCATCGGCGCCGTAACCCGGGCGTTGCGCCGGCGCTGCCCGTTCGTGAAGATCGGTTGACGGGATCACGCTCTCCCGGACCGGTGCCCCCGATCGCGGCTGACGATCGGCGGCGTCATCTCGCCCTCGGCCGACCTCCTGGGCGTGGCGCTTTCTGAGTGGCGCGCAGGCGCTCGAAGAGCTTGCGCTCCTCGGACGTCAGGCGCTCGGGGATTTGCACCTGCACGCGCAGATACAAATCGCCGCGGCTCGCATCGCCGAAGTACGGCAGGCCTTTGCCCTTCAGTCGCAGGACGGAGCCGGGCTGCGTTCCGGCGGGTATCTTCACGGTGGCGTCGCCGGTGAGGGTCGGTATGGCCAGGCTGGCACCGAGCACCGCGTCGGCGATGTCCACCGACTCGGAGCGCCAGAGATCCGCCCCATCGCGCACGAAGCGCGGGTCGGTCGCGCTGCGCACGACGACGAACAGGTCGCCCGGGACGGCGCCGGGTTGATGGCTGGGCAGGCCACGCCCGGGGACGCGCAGGGCCGTTCCATCCTCGATGCCAACCGGAATCTTGACGGTCAGTGTCTCGTCTCGCGCGACCTCCCGCTGTCCGCGGCACTCAGGACACGGTTTCTCGATGATGTTTCCGCGCCCATGGCACGGCTCACAAGTGGTGACTTGCTGCATCGCGACATTGCCGCGCCGGCGGCTCGTCACCCGTTGCCCGCTGCCACCGCAGGCCGAGCAGGACTTGGGGGTCGTACCCGCCTTGGCACCGGAGCCGCCGCAGGCGGAGCAGGTCGTCGGACGGTCGATGCGAACCTTTTCCTCGCCGCCGCTGGCCACGCGCGCCAGCGGCACGACCAGCTCCACCTCGAGGTTTGCCCCGCGCGGCGGGCCGGCACGGCGCCCGCGGCCGAAGAACCGCTCGAAGAATCCGCCGCCGGCATCAAGGCCGAGACCGCCGAAGACGTCGCCGAAGTCGACGCCGGCAAACAGATCCTCCGGCGAGACCCCCGATACGCTGGCGAAGCCACGCGCGTCGTAGTCGGCCCGCTTTTTCGCATCGCACAGCACCGCGTAGGCTTCGGCGATCTCCTTGAACCGCTCCTCGGCGCCAGCTTCCTTGTTGCGGTCGGGATGGTAGCGCAGCGCCAGCTGGCGAAAGGCGTCCTTGATGGTCTTCTCATCGGCGTGCCGCGGCACGCCGAGCACCTCGTAGTAATCGCGCCGTGCGGTCGGCATGCCGGATCACCGTTCGCGCGCCGGTTAGGTCTTGCCCGTCTCGTGGAACTCGGCATCGACGACCCGACCGCGCGGGCCGGCCCCGCTGGGTCGCGCCTCGCCGGTGGCGGCGCCGATATCCGGTCGCGGCTGCGGACTACCCTGCGTCGCTTGGGCGTAGATCTGCGCCCCGGCCTCCTGCAGTACCTGCTCGAGCGCTTCGGCACGCGTCGTGGCGCCGCCCGCATCGCGCTTGGCCAGCGCCTCACGGGTATCGCGCGCCGAGTCGATTCGGCCGCGCAGTTCGGCGGCGAGCTTGTCGCCGAAATCGGCCAGGCCCTTCTCGGCCTGATAGCAGATCGAATCGGCCGCATTCATCTTCTCGGCCGTCTCACGCCGCTGGCGATCTTCCTCGGCGAAGCGTTCGGCTTCCCGGATCATGCGTTTTTTGTCGTCCTTCGATAGCCGTGTCGAACCGCTGATGCGGATCGAGCGCGACTTGCCCGTGGCGAGGTCTTTCGCCGCGACGTCGCGAATGCCGTTGGAAACGATGTCGAACGCGACCTCGATCTTCGGCACGCCGCGCGGCGCTGGCGGCAAGCCGTCGAGTGCGAACTCGCCGAGGCTCGTGTTGTCGGCGGCCATCGGGCGCTCGCCCTGGAACACGTGGATGGTGACACTCGTCTGCATGTCGGCCGCCGTGGTGAACACTTCGGACCGTTTGACCGGCACCGGCGAGTTGCGGGCGATCAGCGGCGTCGCGACGCCGCCGAGCGTCTCGACGCCCAACGTGAGCGGGGTCACGTCGACCAACACGATGTCGCCGACCTCGCCGGTCAGCACGCCGGCCTGAATCGCCGCGCCGCTGGCGACGCACTCCATCGGATCGATGCCGCTCTCCGCCTTCTTGCCGAAGATCTCCTCGAAATAGCTGCGCACGATCGGCATGCGGGTGGGGCCACCGACGAAGACGACGCGCTCGATGTCGCGCGGCGTCAGGCCCGCATCGTGTAACGCTTGTTCGATGGGACCTCGACAGCGCTCGATCACCGGGCGCACGACGCGTTCGAGCTCGCTGCGGGTCAGGTCCATCTCGAGGTGACGGGCCTCGCCGCCCACCGCGGCCAGATAGGGAAGGCTGATGTGGGCGGTGGTCGCCGCCGACAGCTCGACTTTCGCGACCTCCGCCGCTTCGAGCAGACGCGCCTGCGCTTTGCGGTCGGCGCGGATGTCGATCCCGGCCTGGGCGCGATACCGGTCGGCGAGAAACTCGAACAGACGCTGGTTCATGTCGGTGCCGCCGAGCTGCGTGTCGCCGCTGGTCGCCTTGACCTCGAACACACCCTTGCCGAACTCCATGATCGTCACGTCGAGCGTACCGCCGCCGAAATCGATCACCGCGATGCGCAGCTCCTGCTGCAAGCGATCGAGGCCGTAGGCCAGTGAGGCCGCAGTCGGCTCGTTGACCAAGCGCGCGACCTCGAGATCGGCGATCCCGCAGGCGTCCTTGGTAGCGCTGCGCTGGTTGTCGTCGAAGTAGGCTGGCACGGTCACCACGGCCTGCTTGACCGGCTCGCCCAGAAAGCCTCCGCATCGCGCTTGATCTTCTGCAGCAGGAAGGCGGAAAGCTGCTCGGGCGAGAACTCGCGGTCGCGCAACCGCATCTTCTCGCGGCGGCCCATGCGCCGCTTGAACGCGGTCGCGGTGCCTTCCGGATTCGCCACCGCCTGTCGCCGGGCCGGCTCGCCGACCAGCATCTGCCCGTCGGCGGTGATCGCGATGTAACTCGGAAAGGCCTTTCCACCCAGGCTGACACCTTCGGCGCTGGGAATGATCACCGGCCGCCCCCCGCGCAGCACCGCGGCGGCGGAGTTCGATGTCCCGAGATCGATGCCGATCACCGACATGGCGAGTCGAGCCCGAGCAGAAATCCTGCCAAAGGCAGCCGGCGAAGCGCCAAAGCATCTGCGGTTCGCGAAACGCTCAATCCCTCTCACCTGTGGGAACACCCCAGTCAGTTGCGTGAAGGATCCGCTGGCCGCGATTGGCAGCCTCAGGAGATCGCCTGTGGTGCGGCCTTTGCTCGAGCGACAACAAGATGCCGAGGGATGCGATCGCGACCCCGCGTGCGAGAGTCTGGCGGCCGAGCGTAGCGAGCTGGGCGACATGGCCGATCTAGGAGCGGGCGCCACTAGCCGGCGCCCCGTGGCCTATTTCTCCATGGAGATTGGGCTCGAGGCTGCCATGCCCACGTACAGTGGCGGCCTTGGGGTGCTGGCGGGCGATACGCTGCGCGCGGCCGCGGACCTGCAACTGCCGATGATCGGCGTCACGCTGCTGCACCGCAAAGGGTACTTCCGCCAGCGCCTGGACGCACAGGGCAACCAATCGGAGCTCCCGCTCGACTGGTCTCCGGAGGATGTTCTCGAGCCCCTGTCAGCCCGCGTATCCGTGGCGATAGAAGGGCGAGCGGTGCAGATCCGCGCCTGGCGCTACCTCTGTCGCGGCGTTTCCGGAGGCTCGGTTCCGGTGTACTTCTTGGACGCGGACCTCCCGGCCAATACCGCCTGGGACCGGAGCCTCACCGATCACCTATATGGTGGCGACCAGCGCTACCGGCTGTGTCAAGAAGCCGTGCTCGGCCTCGGCGGGGTCGCCATGCTGCGCGCGCTCGGTCACCGCGAATTGCGCATCTTTCACATGAACGAGGGGCACTCGGCCCTGCTCGCTCTGGCGCTGCTCGCGGAAGCGGTCGGCCAGCGCGGCCTGCAGCGCGTGACCGACACCGATATCCAGTCCGTTCGCCGGCGGTGCGTCTTCACCACCCATACCCCGATTCCCGCCGGTCACGATCAGTTCCCGCGCGCACTCGCCGATCAGGTGCTGGGTGAGGACGCCGTCTCCGCGTTGGCGGCCGCGCACTGTTGCATCGACGGGGCGTTGAACATGACCTTCCTCGCGCTCTTCTTCTCGCACTATATCAACGGCGTGGCGCTGCGGCATGGCGAGGTGTCGCGTGACATGTTCCCGAACTACCCCATCAACTCGATCACCAACGGCGTGCACGCGCTGTTCTGGACCTCGGCGCCGTTTCGCCGCCTTTTTGACCGCCACTTTCCCGAGTGGCGCCACGACAACCTCTACCTGCGCTACGCGATGAATCTGCCCGTAGATGAGGTTCGGCAAGCACACGGCGAGGCGAAGCAGGTCTTGCTGGCGGAAGTGACGCGGCGCAGCGGAGTCGTGCTGAACCCGGCCGCCATGACTATCGGCTTCGCCCGCCGGGCAACCTCGTACAAACGCGGCGATCTCGTCTTCTCCGATCTGGACCGGTTGCGGTCCATCGCGCGCGAACGGGGACCGCTGCAGATCCTGTACGCCGGCAAGGCGCACCCGCATGACGAGGGCGGGAGAGCGATGATCCGCCGGGTCTTCGAGGCGGCGGTGGCGCTGCGAGGCAGCGTGCCGGTCGTCTACCTCGAAGAGTACGACCTCGGGCTCGCCCAACTGCTCTGTGCCGGCGTCGACGTCTGGCTCAACACCCCGAAAAAACCCCAGGAAGCCTCCGGCACCAGCGGCATGAAGGCGGCACTCAACGGAATTCCGAGCCTCAGTGTCCTCGACGGCTGGTGGGTCGAGGGCTGCGTCGACGGCGTCACCGGCTGGGCAATCGGCGAGCGAGGGGGCGGTGCAGAATCGGATCAGGCGGCGGAAGTCGCGTCCCTCTACCGCACGCTCGAAACCGTCGTCATGCCGCTATTCTACCAGCGACCGGCTTTATTCGGCGAGGTGATGCGCGCTGCCATCGCTCTGAACGGCTCCTTCTTCAACGCGCAGCGGATGATGATCCAGTATGACACAAACGCCTACCAAATGTTGGCGGAGGCCGGCTCGAGGAAGCTCCGGTGATGGCGTGATGAGCGGCGAGGCCGTCGTTCCTCACAATGACCGAGGTCGTTGCGGCGCAGCGCAGGGTTCGCCAGAAGGCGAAACTCCCACCTGCCTCGCAGGCCTCCAGGGCAGTCATTGTTTGAGGCGGGCACAGTGCGTCGATAGTTAATCGACTCACCGGGGTGCGCTCCGGGCGAGCGAGGGGTGTCGCCATGGGCCCAGGCGGCAGGCCTCTCTCGCCACTGTTGCCTTGGTCTTTCGTCTGGCGCTCGAGCCTTTCGTGGGCGGAACCGGGTGCCAGATCACTCCTCTGGCTCTGGCGGTGGCTCGTTCGGCGGCACGTACTCGATGCCTTCTTCCGCGCTCTTGACGATATCCTCCGTTTCACTCGGCTCGTAGCGTGGCGTTGCCGCCGCTTCCGGTTCGCGTTTTGAACGCTCCGGGCGCTCCCAGAGGATCTCGTGAACCGCGACGCGGTCCACGACCTCGCGCAAGCCGGCGAAGTCGGCCACTAGTCGCAGCGCGATTCGATGCTCGGCCTCGCTCGGCAGGACCCCGTTCAGGTACACCACCCCGTGGCGGCAGACGACGCGCAGTTCGTCCATGTCGATCCGGCCGTCGGCGCGCAGCAGCTCACGCAGCTCGAATTCCAGCTCGCGGTCGCTGAGCAGCGAGCGGTCAGGAGGCACGGCACCGGTTCGGTGTTCCGGTGCCGCTTCCTCGGGGGCGGGCGCGGGCACGCTCCGCTGCGCACAGCGAATACACAGACGCGTCGCCGGCAGGGCGCGCAGGCGCGCCACGGCGATCGCCTTTCCGCAGCGTGCGCACTCGCCATAGCGTCCCTCGGCCAGGCGCGCGAGGGCGGCGTCGATCTCTTCGATCTCGTGTTTTGCGCGCAGGTCGAGTCGAGCCATGAGCCGCGCGTCGCGTTCCTGCTGAGCCGCCTCCTCGAGCTCGCTCTCCCGCACCTCCGCGAGCGCCTGGAGCTGCGAATCCGCCGCCGTCGCCTCTTCCCATAGTCTCGCCCGCTCTGCCCGCAGCGTGCGCTCCAACGTCGCCTGCGTCTTTGGATTCATCAGCCACCTCCTGAACGGTCGTTGCGCGCGGTTTCTGGTTCTCCGATGCCGGCAGTCCGGTCACTCGTGGCGAATCAACTCCGCCAGTGATTGACGGCGATGGAGGCGCTCGATCGCCTGCGCGAGCAAGGGAGCGATGCTCACGATAGTCGGCGGATGCAGCGTCGGAATCGATAGGGCCACGCTGTCGGTGACGACCAGCCGTGCGATCCCACAGGCGGTCAGGCGCGCGAGTGCAGTGCCGACCAGCAAGCCGTGCGTTGCGACCACGCAGCTTCCCGGCACCGCTCCAGCCGCTTCCAGCGCTTTCACTGCGGCCTCGATCGTCCCCCCACTGCTGATCATGTCATCCACGATCAGCGGTACCTGACGGCGCACTTCGCCGGCGATTGTGCGCACGGCGACCTTCTCGCCGGAGATCCGCTGCTTGTGCACGATCGCTGTCGGGAGCTGCAGTGCGCTGGCGAACCGTTGCGCCATCTTCGCAGCGCCGAGGTCGGGAGCGACCACGACCGAGGCACTCGGCAGCCGGTTGCGAACCTCCTCGATGAGGAAGGGGATGGCCGTCAGATGCTCCACGGGCATGGGGAAAAACCCCTCGAGCGCGGCAGCGTGCAGGTCGACTGCGACCACCCGATCGATACGCGCGCCGGCAAGCATCTCCGCCACCAGCCGCGCCGCGACCGCTTCCCTTCCGCTGGCACGACGATCCTGACGCGCGTAGCCGAAATACGACATGACCGCGGTCAGTCGCTCCGCACCGGCGCGCCGGCATGCATCGGCCAGCAACAAGAGCTCGAACAGGTACTCTTCCACCGGCGGGCCCGTGGGTTGGAGCAGGTAAACGTCCGCGCCGCGCACGGTATCCCGAAGCTCGACGTGCAGCTCCCCGTCGGGAAAGCGCATCAGGCTGCGCTCGCTCGGTGTGACCTTGAGGATCCCGGCAACCGCGTCCGCCAGCCTCGGATTGGCTCGACCGGCCAGCAGCTTGAGGTCCATGGACGCGAGATAAGCAACTCATCGGCCATGACGAGGCTGGCCGCAGCCATGCGGCATCGTCTGACGAGCGATATCCTGGTTCCCAAGGACGCGAATACGGAGATCGGCTGGAAATTCCTGGTTTTCCGGCGTTCAGCTCTCGCAGGGAGGGACGCGGGCGGGCAGGGGCTTCAGCCGGCGCGGCGTGAGCTCGCTCCTCAGCCGCCAGCCGGGAACCGCGAATCCGTCGCGGCGCTTAATGAGGTTGCCCGCGCCACCGTGAAAGCGTGTCAAGGCGAATCCACCTGTGAGCTTGCGGCCATTCAGCATGAACACCAGGGTGCCGGCAGCGAGCTGCTCGGCGGCAGTGGGGGCTTCGCCGAGCTCGTAGGTGCCGAGATCCCAGATGACCACCGCGCCGGCTCCGAACTGCCCGCGCGGAATCGCGCCCTCGAAGTCGAGGTATTCGAGTGGATGGTCTTCAACCATGAGGGCAAGGCGTTTGTTGCCAGGATCCATTGAGGGGCCTTTTGGCACTGCCCAGGACTTCAGCACGCCATCGATTTCCAAGCGGAAGTCGAAGTGATGGTGCGTTGCCTGGTGTTCGTGGACGACGAAACGGTGGCCGTTTCTCTCAGTCATTTTCCGGCTGTCCGCTGACGCCGCCGCTGCTCCAGGCCGGCGCGTACCAAGGCAACCTCGAAGTGGCGAAAGTCGCTCCTCGATGCCCCGAGTTTTCGCCAGGCGGCTTCGAGATCCCGGCGCGCCCGCGCGGGATTGCTGCATCGCGCCAGCCGCAGGGCTCGGCCGCCCGCCAATGCGAGGTCGCTGAGCGGGGGATCGGCCTTGCTCCAGATGCCGCGCAGCTCGCGTAGGAAGATGCCGGTCGTGACGGGCCCAATGCCGGGAAAGGCCCGCAAACGCGCCTCGAGATCGCACCCGTCTCGAGCCCGCTGGTGAATCATCTCCACGGCCCCGCCGTACTCGCGCAGGAGTTGATCACAGATGGCCCTCAGCTGATCGGCGGTGATGTTGTCGTAGCGCGCGTCCCACCGTCATCCAATGCGGCGATGAGCGCATCGCGTGACCCGGAGGCGATGGCGCGCGGATCCGTGAGACGGCGTTCAGCCAGGAGTCGATACGTGCGGCGCGCGATCGCGGCGCTGATCCGCTTGCCGAACAGCACCGCGGCCACCAGCCAACGAAAGGGCTGGCGCCGGACGTCGATGTCGAGCTCCTCGGAAAAGAGCACGCCGTTTGCCGCCAACCAAGCCTGTCGACCGCCGTTGTCGCCGGCGGCGGGGACACCGACGTTCCGGGCGCAGGCTACGGCCTTTGGCTTCGATGTCGGTCGTTTCACGACGGAAGTAGTCAAGCAGCAGCGATGCCAGGGCGCGATGGGTTGATTTCCGAGGCCCTGGCCAGTTCTTCGCAACACTGGGAACGATCGAATTCAGATGCAGTCGATTTCTACCTCCGTGCCAGCCCGGCAACGTCACCTGGGCGGCATCAGGTTTGCACATGGTCGCACCGTGATGCGTGCGGCGTCTTGCAGATCAATCGGTGGACTGATGCTGCTGGTCGCTCAGTTTGTGGTGCCGTGCACACCGACCCATGCGGCCGCATCGGGGAATGCGGCAGGATGTCTCCCGATATTGGTCTACCACCGTTTCGGACCGACGGTCGCCGACTCCATGACTGTCACGACGGCCACGTTCGCCGCGCAGCTCGAATTCCTCAGTGCGCGCGGCTACACGGTCATTCCCCTCCGACAGTTGATCGATTTTCGACTCGGAAAGTCCGCGTCTCTTCCGCCACGCGCGGTCGTCCTCACAGCCGACGACGGGCATCGATCCGTGTACACGGAGATGCGACCGCTGGTGATCGAACATCGAGTACCGGTGACCCTCTTTATCTATCCTTCGGCGATCTCGAACGCGACCTACGCGCTGACCTGGCAACAGTTGCGGGAGCTGCAGGCCGCGGGTCGGTTCGATGTGCAGTCGCACAGCTATTGGCATCCGAACTTCCGCGTCGAGAAACGCCGCCTTTCTCCCGAGCAGTATGAGCGTTTCGCCATCGCACAGTTCGCACGCTCGCGCGCAACGCTGCGCACCGAGCTCGGCATCGCGCCTGACGTCCTAGCCTGGCCGTTCGGCATCTTCGATCCCGAGCTCGCCAGTTACGCCCGCGCGGCCGGCTTCGTCGCCGGAGTCACGATCGAACGGCACCACGTGCAGCCAACGGACGACCTCATGGCGCTCCCCCGCTACTTGATCACCGACAGCGACCGCGGCGCCGCGTTTGCCCGCTTGCTCGAAGCGGCCAGTTGCCCGAGCGCGCATTCATGAAGGTTCGCCGGCGCTCATGGGCCGTCGGCCTGATCGTGGCTCTGGTGCGTGGCGGCGCTGTGGTTGCCGGCCTGGTCGCCGCCGGCGCGGCAGCGGCCGCCGGAACCGTTTGTCGAGGACAACTGATCGATGGGGAAAGCGGGCAACCGATCGCCGGGGCGCTCGTCACTGCCGACACCGCGGTCGTGCAGACCGATCCGCAGGGTGCGTTCGAGATCGAAACCGCAGCGTCCAGGCTGCTGGTGCGGGCGGTGGGGTATGCGCGCCGGACCATCGACGCGGCCGAGCTCGGTCCTTCGGGCGCACAGGTGGCGCTGGTTCCCTTCACGCCCAAAGCGCTCTACCTGTCTTTTTACGGCATCGGCAGCACCGCCCTGCGCGAAACCGCCTTGGCCTTGATCGAGCGGACCGAGCTCAACGCGCTGGTGATCGACGTCAAGGGAGACCACGGAAAGATTCCCTACCAGAGCAGCGTGCCGCTCGCCGCCGACGTGGGAGCACAGCGACCGCGCACCATTGCGGACATCGGCCGGCTGCTCGATTCGCTCCACGCGCGCGGCATTTATCTCATCGCCCGCATCGTCGTGTTCAAGGATCACCCGCTGGCCATGTCGAGACCCGATCTCGCCGTACACCGCGTCGGCGGAGCGGTATGGCGCGATCGCGAGCACCTGGCGTGGACCGATCCATTCCTCGAGGCGGTCTGGGACTACAACATCGACATCGCCGAGGAGGCGGCGCGTAGCGGTTTCGACGAGATCCAATTCGACTACGTCCGTTTCCCGGACGCCAAGGGCCTCGTCTACGCGAAAATCAGCTCGCAAGAGAGCCGAGTCGCTGCCATCGCCGGTTTCTTGCAGAAGGCTCGAGCTCGGCTAACCCGGTACAACGTGTTCTTGGCCGCCGATGTGTTCGGTTATGTGTGCTGGAACCTGAATGACACGGCGATCGGCCAGCGGCTGGAGGATCTCGCGCCGACCCTCGATATCGTCTCCCCGATGCTGTACCCGTCGTCGTTCCAGTTCGGCATTCCCGGCTACCGCTGGTCGGTCGCCTATCCCTACGAGATCGTCTATCTATCTCTTGGGCGGGCACAGCAACGGACGGGCCTTCCGCCATCGCACCTCCGGCCGTGGTTACAGGCGTTTCGGGATTATGGCTTCGATCGCCGAGTGTTCGGCGCTACAGAGATCCGGGCCCAGATCGACGCCGCCGAGAACGCGGGCACCAACGGATGGATGCTGTGGAATCCCCACAACGTCTACTCCGCTGCCGGCCTGCATAGAGATGCGGAGTAGTTCCATTTTCTCCGCCTCTGCCCGCGTCGCCGCGGCACTTCTCGCTGCCGGCTCGCTGCTCGCCAGCCCGCGCGCGGGCGTAGCCGGCGAGACAGCGCGGTTGACCGAGGCCCTGGCACCGATCGCCGGGGTCGTCGAAGACGAGGTCCGGGCCGGCCACATCCCCGGTGCGGTCGTCGTGGTGGGACACCAGGGCGAGGTTGTCTTTCGCGGCGCGTACGGCGCCCGCGCCCTTACGCCCAGCCGCCGCGCCATGACGGTCGACACCGTGTTCGATCTCGCCTCGCTCACCAAGGTGGTGGCGACGACGACTGCGGTGATGCAACTGATGGACGCCGGGGCACTCGACCTCGACGATCCCGTGGCTCGATATTGGCCGGCATTCGCCGCCTCCGGTAAGCAGCGGATCACGGTCAGGCAGCTCCTGAGTCACGGTTCGGGTTTGCCGGCGGGTCTTTCCCGCCCGCCGAATGGATCGGCGCGGCGATCGGTTCTGGCACGGGTCGCGGCGCAGCCCCCGCTCGCGGCGCCCGGTGCGCGCTTTGAGTACAGCGACGTCAACTTCATCGTCCTGGGTGAGCTGGTTCGACGCCTCGGCGGTCTGCCGCTCGACCGTTACTGTGCCCTGCGCGTCTTCGCGCCCTTGGGCATGGGCGACACGGTCTTCCGGCCGCCGGCAAGTGCGCGCGAGCGCGTCGCGCCGACGACGAGGTGGGGTACTGTTCACGATCCGATCGCGTATCGCATGGGTGGAGTTGCGGGCCATGCCGGCCTCTTTTCCACCGCGGATGATCTCGCGCGCTTCGCACAGATGCTGCTCGATGGCGGCCGGACCGCGGACACACAGGTGCTGAGCAGCGAAGCCGTCGCCCTCATGACCAGTGTGCACTCACATGCTGGCGACGCCATCAGGCGGGGGCTCGGTTGGGACCTCGGTCTTTCCTTCGACCCGTCTTGGGCCGCTGCCGGACGCCGGGTTTTCGGCCACACCGGCTACACCGGCACCTCGCTGTGGATCGACCCGGAGACGCGCACCTACGTCATCATCCTGACGAATCGCTCGCATCTGCCCGAGCATGGTGATGCGAATCCGCTGCGCCGGCGCATTGCGGCGACGGTGGGCACGGCACTGGTTCAGGTTCAACGTGCGCAGCTCCTGCCGCTGCGCACCCAGACCGGCATCGACGTGCTCGCTGCCGAGGGGTTTGCACCCCTGGTGGGCAAGCGCGTTGGCCTGATTACCAACGACGCCGCGCGCGACTCGGCCGGACGCCGCACGGCGTCGGTTCTGCACGGCGCTGCCGGAGTGACTTTGGTGCGTCTGTTCAGCCCCGAACACGGCCTAGCGGGCGATCGGGAAGGGCGGGTGGGTTCCGCTCGCGATGCGGAGACGGGATTGCCGGTGGTCAGCCTCTATGACGGCGTGAAGCGCCCTCCCGACGCCAGCCTCACCGATCTCGACGCGCTGGTGTTCGACCTCCAGGATGCCGGGGCGCGCTTCTACACCTATGCCACGACGATGGCCTACGCCATGGAGGCCGCCGCCCGCAGAGGGCTTTCGTTCTATGTACTCGACCGGCCGAACCCGCTGAACGCGGCCGTCGTTCAGGGCCCGGTGCTCGAAGAGGGTCTGCAGTCCTTCACAGGTTACTTCTCGCTCCCGGTGCGACACGGGATGACCGTCGGCGAGCTGGCTCGACTGTTCAACGAGGAGAAGCGTCTCGGCCTCGACCTCCGGGTCGTTGCCATGCGCGGCTACCGACGCGAGCAATGGTTCGACGAAACCGGCCTACGGTGGTCAGCGCCCTCTCCGAACCTGCGCACGCTCGGCGCGGCGTTCTTGTACCCCGGTGTCGGCCTGCTCGAAGGCGCCAACGTCAGTGTCGGGCGCGGCACGGACACCCCGTTCGAGGTCGTCGGGGCGCCGTGGATCGACGGCCGCGCCTTGGCAGACTACCTGACCAAACGGCGGATACCCGGCGTGCGCGTGGAGCCCATCGATTTTCGCCCCCGCGCCGATCCCTTCAAAGGCGAGACCTGTCACGGCGTTCGCATCCTCCTCGAGGATCGTCAGCGGGTCGATATGCCCGAACTCGGCGTCGAGATCGCCAGCGCCCTGTACTTGCTCGCCCCCGCTCGCTTCGACCTCGATGCTACGACCAGCATGATCGGCGCCCGTTGGATAGTCGCGGCACTCAAGGCCGGCACCGATCCACGCTCGATTGCCCGACGTTGGCAGGCGTCGCTCGATCGATTTTTCTCCCTTCGTTCTCCCTGGCTGATTTATTGAATTCCCTTTCCGATGGTTGGGAAAACACCTCCATCCAAGCCATGGAGACGTACACCAACTCAGTGGCAAGCCCCTTGCTGTCTGGATGAACAGCGCTGCCCGCGCGCGAATCTTTCAAACAGGAGGAGAAGGCGATGGCCAACAACAAGGACAAGGCAGCTGCCAGTAAGGCAGTGGCGAAGACTGCGGAGAAGGCGAAACCACCGGCAAAGGCTCAACCGCTGCAGCCGGTCCCAACATGGGAACACGAGATCGAGCGATTCTTCGATGACTTCTGGCGCATGCCCTGGCCGCCGCGGTGGTGGCGCCCGGGGCGCTGGGGACTGCGCGAGGCGGGATTGATCCAGCCGCCGGCGGTCGATGTGGTGGATGAGAAAGACCACGTCGTGGTGAAGGCGGAGTTGCCCGGTTTGGCCAAGGAAGACGTCCAGGTGGATCTCACTGACTCGACGCTCACCATCAGAGGGGAGAAGAAACAAGAGAAAGAGGTCAAAGAGAAGAATTTTTACCGCCGCGAGCGAGAGTACGGTAGTTTCTCTCGCGCCATCAGGCTGCCCGCGGAAGTGAAAACTGGCGAGGCGACGGCGGTGTTCAAGGACGGCGTGCTCGAAGTCAGGCTGCCGAAGACCGAGGAAGCGAAACAGAAGGCCGTCAAGGTGCCGGTGAAGTAATCGGATGCCCGCAAACCCGGGCGAGGTGGACCGCATGGCGAAGGGCAAGGAGTTGATGCGGGCGCAGAGCCGGCGCGGCAGCGCTGACAGGAAGACGGCGAGCACCGAGCGCCGCGGTGGGCGGCTGCGCGAGCCGACACTGTGCAAGCGCTGCGGGGCGTTGTTTTCGGGCCGCCAGTGGCGGCAGCGGCACCGCGCCAGCCACGCGCTGCTCGCCCGTGCCGTCTGGTCTGAGTGCTCGGCCTGCCGGCAGGCGCGCGGCGCTGAGTACTGGGGACGAGTGTTGATTCGCGGCCCCTTCGCGCGGGCAAACGAGGCGTTGATC
Organism: uncultured Binatia bacterium (SeqCode); assembly: GCA_964475125.1. Classification (GTDB taxonomy): domain Bacteria; phylum Desulfobacterota; class Binatia; order HRBIN30; family CADEER01; genus CAYYWP01. The sequence continues at coordinate 16,021 of CAYYWP010000029.1, forward strand.
CGCCAGCGCATTCGCAACGTCGAGGCGCGGGCTCAATTCACCCAGCCGCAGCGCCGGGTCGTATCGGCCGATCGGTCGGCGGATGTCCTGGAAGTGTTGACGACGTCGCAGAAGCTCGCGCACCGCATCGTGCACGAGCTGAAGAAACTCTTCCGCGGCCGCGCCACCTACCGGTGGTCAGATGACGGCAGCTTGTTCGCGATCTGGGAGCGCGACGGATAGCCTGGGGGGTGCCGCGCCGTCGGCGTCGGGCTCGCGACGAGCCCCCCTGCCACAGCCCCCGGCGGCGACGGCGCGCCGCCCTCCACGTTGGCAGCGAGGCGAGAGGTGATTGCGATGGGACCCGCACTGAAGAAGGCCATCGGGAAGCGCGTTCGACTGTACACGGTCTCGGGGGTGGAGTCGTACCAGGGGACGTTGACCGCCGTGCAAGCCGGCTACGTCACGGTGCGCGACGACCGCCATGACGAGGAGATGTACATCGCCGTACCACACATCGAGTCGTTCCACGTCGTCGCCGAGTCGCGGGCGCGCTCGCGCTAGCGGGATGTCCACGCCGACGCCGACCGAAGAGCAGCCGGTCATCGCGCCCGGGCGCGACACCGGCGTCGCTGATGTCCCGAAACCGGACTCCTGCACCGCCGCGCCGCGAGCGCCCCGACAAGGCGTTCGTGCCCGTCCGCGAAGACGCGGTCTGCGAGTACATGAAGACGATCACGCTGCCCAAGCTGTGTCGGGCGCTGCGCGATCTCGTTTACCAGGCCCGCGTGGCTGAATAGGTGGCGTCGCGGGCCCGCCGAGCCATCGAGCGCATGATGGAGACGACGACCCCTGCGGTGAGCGCGTAAACCGTTGGCTCGGGAACGGCGTCCCACCCAACGCGACGAGGCGAAGACATGACGGACAGCGTCGAGCTCGGAGACGATCTCGGCCCGGCGAAGGTGATCCAGGTGTACGAACCGTCGCTCGGTCTCCGGGCGGCTCTCGTGGTGGACAACGTCGCGCGCGGGCCGGCCATCGGCGGCCTGCGCATGGCGATGGATGTGAGCGTGGAGGAATGCTTTCGCCTGGCGCGCGCCATGACCCTCAAGAACGCGGCCGCCGACCTGCCGCACGGGGGCGGGAAGTCGGTGCTGTGGGCCGATCCCCGCCTGCCGCCGCCGCGCAAAGAGCCGTTGGTGCGCGCCTTCGCGCATGCGTTGCGCCGCGAAGCCGACTACATCTTCGGTCCGGACATGGGCACTGACGAGACCTGCATGGCATGGGTCAAGGACGAGATCGGTCGTGCCGTCGGCTTACCCACGGCGCTGGGCGGCATCCCGCTGGATGAGGTGGGGGCCACCGGCTGGGGCCTGTGTCAGGCGGCGGAAATCGCCGCTGTAGACCGCGGCCTGTCGCTGGCGGGAGCCCGCCTGGTGATCCAGGGCTTCGGCGCCGTCGGCAGACACGCGGCGCGCTTTCTCGCCCGGCGCGGCGCCGTCCTGGTCGGCGCCTCCGATACCGGCGGAACGCTCGCCGATCCGGGCGGCATCGACATGGACGCGCTCGTCGCGCTCAAGCAGGCCGGCCGGTCGGTGGTGGACTATGCCGGCGGGCGCAAAGCGGACGTCGCCGCGGTGATCGACCTCGAGTGCGATATCTGGATTCCCGCCGCGCGCCCGGACGTGATCCGAGAGGACAATGCCCACCGCCTGCGCGCCGCCATCGTGCTGCAGGGGGCTAACGTGCCGTTCACCGCCGGCGCCGAGCAGCTGCTGCACGAGCGCGGCGTGCTGGTGATTCCGGACTTCATCGCCAACGCCGGCGGGGTGATCTGCGCCGCCCTGGAGTACCGCGGCGCGACGCAGGCGCAGGCCTTCCAGGCCATCGAGGAAAAGATCCGCGCCAACACCGAGGCCGTGCTGGCAGCGGCCCGGGTGCGCGGCTGCGCGCCGCGCACCGCCGCGGTGGAGCTGGCCCAGCGCCGTGTGTACTCGGCCATGGAACTGCGGCGCTTCTCGATCCTGTGATGTACCGCATCCGCTTCCACGGCCGCGGCGGCCAGGGGATCAAGACGGCGAGCCAGGTGCTCGGCACCGCCTTCTTCTTCGAAGGCTTCGAAGTGCAGGACGCGCCGCGCTATGGGGCCGAGCGGCGCGGGGCGCCCATGTTCGCCTATGTGCGCGCCGCGCGCGGGCCCATCTACGAACGCGGCGTGATCGCGGTGCCCGACTTGGTGGTGGTGGCAGACGCGACGCTCATACCGGTGCCCTCCGCCGGCGTGCTAGCTGGAATTGCCACCCACACGGTGGTGGTGATCAACGATCGTGAGCCCGCTGAGGCCTGGCGCGATCGACTCCAGCTTTCCGGTCCGCTGCTGACGCTGCCGGCGCTCACCGGCGAGACGCCCGAGCACCTCGCGGCGTCATCGGCCGGTGCGCGCTGTGCCGGGGCGGCGGCACGTCTCGTCGGCGTGATCCGGCGTGCCACGCTGGCCGATGCGTTACGCGACGAGATCGGCCGCCTGGGTCCGGCGGCGCTTCGCGACTCGCTCGCGGAGGCGTTGACGGCCTTCGATACGCTGGCGGCGCAAGCGGGGATCGTGCGCGAGGGGGTACCGGTTGCGGCGACGGACTACCGGGCGCCCGACTGGATCGACGTGCCCTTCGACGACGCCCGCCTGTCGGCCCCCGCCATTCGCGCCGCGGCCACCAGCACGCTGGTGGACACCGGTGCGTGGCGGACCCACACGCCGGTGATCGACTACGAGCTCTGCACGCGCTGCGCCTGGGTGTGCGGCACCTTCTGCCCCGACAGCGCCATCGCCGTCGCTGCCGACCACACGCCGCGCATCGACTACGACCACTGCAAGGGTTGCATGGTGTGCGTGGCGGTGTGTCCGCCGCATGCGATCCGCGCCGTGCCGGTACCATCGCCTGACGCGGTCGCACCGACGACACCGCCGAGCGCGCCGTGAGCGGAACGGCTCTGTCATGTCGCGCCTGTTGCTGACCGGCAACGCCGCCGCCGCGTGGGGCGCCCGCGTGGCGGCGGTCGACTACGTCCCCGCCTTTCCGATCACGCCGCAGACGGAAATCATCGAAACGCTGGCCGGGTGGTGCGAGCGCGGCGAGATGGACGCCCGCCTCGTCATCCTCGAGTCGGAGCACTCCATGATCACCGCGGCGGCCGCCGCGGCCGCCACCGGCGTGCGCGTGTTCACCGCGACCTCCAGTCAGGGGCTCCTGTACGGCCTGGAGATGGTCTACGCGGTACCGGGCTGGCGCGTGCCCTTCGTGCTGGTCAACGTGTCGCGCGCGCTCGCCAGTCCGATCACGCTCGACACCGACCACACCGACGTGCTCGCCGCGCGCGACAGCGGCTTTCTCCAATTCCACTGCGCCACCGCCCAGGAGGTGCTCGACGGCGTGCTGTTGGCGTTCCGCCTCGCCGAGGATGCGCGCGTACGCCTGCCGGTCATCGTCAACCTCGACGGCTTCTCCCTCTCGTTCACCCGCGAGCCGGTGCAGGTGCCGGACGCCGAAGCGGCGCGCCGCTTCCTGCCGCCCTTCGAACCGCACGACCTCGCCTTTCGGGCCAGCAAGCCGATCAGTCAGGCCGTCGCCGTCCTGGGCGGGTCGCCGTACTCGTACTTTCGCTACCAAGTCCACCTCGCGGCGCTGCAGGCGCTGCAGGTCTACGGCGAAGTCGCCACTGCCTTCGCCGTCGAGTTCGGTCGCCAATATCCGGCGGTCGAGGCCTATCGCTGCGACGACGCGCAGATCGTGTTCTTCCTGATCGGTGCCTTCGCCACCAAGGCGCGCGATGCCGTCGACCGCTTGCGCGAGCGCGGCGAGCCGGTTGGCTTGGTGCGGCCGCGGCTGCTGCGACCCTACCCCGCCGAGCCGCTGCGGGCGCACCTGCTGGGCAAGCGCGCCGTGGTGGTGATCGATCAGAACCTGTCGATGGGCAAGGGCGGCGTGCTGTACGCCGAGCTGGCCTCGGCGCTCTACGGGTGTGCCGGTGCGCCCCTGCTGATGAGTGTCGTCGGGGGCTTGGGCGGCCGCGACATCGCGGCGGAGGAGTTCTACGAACTATTCGCCATCGCGCAGCGCGCCAGCGCGCAGGGCGTGGCGCCTGAGCCGCGCTTGCTGTACACGCGCGCCGAGCTGCGCGAGCTGAAGCGCTTGCAGGCGATCGCGCACTCCGAGCGCGCTCGCACGGGAGAGCCGCTGTGAGCGACACCGACGTGCGCCGCTTCAAGGACCTCCCCTCGACGCACCTGCTGGGCGCCGGCACGGCCATGTGCGCCGGGTGTGGGGGCTTGCAGGCGCTGCACGAGATCTACGACCTGCTGGGCGGCAAGACCGTCTTCGTCAACGCCGCCGGTTGCATGACCCTGCTGTCGACGTATCCTTTCACCCCCTTTCGCGGCGGCTTCCTTTACACTTCCATGGCGTCGGCGCCGGCCGGTGCGCAGGGTGTACGCGATGCCTTCGACCTGCTGCGCGCCAAGCGGCGCATCCCACCCGAGGAGGACATGACCGCGGTGGTGCTGGCGGGCGATGGCGCCTCGTACGGTATGGGGTTGTCGGCCACCTCCGCCGCGATCGAGCGCCGCCTCGATTTTCTGTACATCTGCTACGACAACGAAGGCTACGCGAACACCGGTCAGCAGGCTTCCGGTGCGACTCCGCATGGGGCGCGGACCAGCACCACGAGGGGGCGCGGGTACGGCGGGTACAAGAAGGATCTGTTCGCCATCTGGGCGGCCCACGCGCCGACCTACGTCGCCACGGTGATCGGCGCGGAGCCGCTCGACCTGGCGCGTAAGATCGAGAAGGCGGCCGGCCTGAAGGGGCCGCGTCTCATCCTGGCGCTGGCGCCCTGTCCCACCGGCTGGGACTTCGATCCCCAGCTCACCGTCGAGATCGGCCGCCTGGCGGTGCGCACAGGCATCTGGCCGCTCAAGGAGTACGTCGATGGGAGGGTCGTCCATACGCGCACGACGCCGCGCCCGCGGGTGCCGGTGGAGGATTACCTGCGCTTGCAAGGGCGGTTCGCCCACCTCTTCGAGCCGGAGCGCGACCGCGCGACGATCAGCGAGATCCAGGCGGGCGTGGATCAGTACTGGCGCACCGTCGCATGAGGCGACCCGGGTGACGAATTAGCCCCAATCCGAGAAAACCTTTCACCACGAAGAACACGAAGCCCGCGAAGATCACGGCGCAGGGCCGTGGCGCTTGGATCATTCTCAACCCCACCGTCGTGAGCTTCTCTCCCTTCTTCGCCCGGCCGAGAAACCCTTGCCATCCGTCCTCTTCGTGGCCTTCGTGGTTTCAGAGAGTTTCGGATTAGGGTCAGTCGGCTGGCACAGCCGGCCCTACGGAGGCGGCACCGGTGGGATCGGCTGCGCCGGTCATCCTCTCTGCGCTCTTTCGGGCTACGAACTTTCCATTCCCAAGAACCATCCGATGCCCTCGCTCACGCGCTCCATGAGGCGAGCGGGAAGGGTGCTGACGAGTGCGTCGAGATCCGTCTTGTTGACGGTGGCGATCTGCGAGGCATTGGCGATCGAGTCGCGCGGCAAGCCGGTGATCCGCTTCGGCAGCGGCGTGTTTCCGGGTGCCGCCGCCAAGGCGCGGTTACTCGTCAGCACGCAGACGACGACCGTGTTGATCCGACTGGCGTTGACCTCGTCCCGCTGCAGGACCAGTGCCGGGTGACGAAACCCGGGCTCGGAGCCGCGCGGCTCGGCGAAGTCCACCCACCAGATCTGTCCGCGGCGAATCATCGGCCTCGGGCGCGGACGACGGCCTTGCTGCGACGGCGGAACGAGACGGCCGCGGGGTCGTCTCCCGGTTGTCCGGCGCGCTCGATGGCCCGGTCCCAGGCGGCTGTGGCGGCGGCGGGTTTGCGGCGCCGGGCGAGGAAATCGCGCGCCGCGACGGCGATCACGCGACTGCGAGACACCTTCATCTGCCGCGCACAGGCCTCGATCTCACGAAAGAGCTCGTCGGGTAACGAAATAGCCGTTTTCACTCCTCGGGTACTACCAGTCATACTCAAGATTCGGCAAGTCCTCGGACCGAGGCGGCGGAAGCGGGTGGCGCGGGGCGACCCTCATCCCGCGGTGCCGCCGCGAGACTGGCCGCGAGCGAAAATGCCAGCGCGGCGTCGCTCACGGCTGCCGCCGCGACATCGTGGGCAGCGCATAGCGCTGCGGCGTTGCGGCCGCGATGCGATGCGCGTTGCGCGATGCGCGTTTCTTCATTCGTCGTCGGCAGTTGACCGGCGCGCCGACTTCGGCGAGGAAGAAAAGACCGCATCTGTGCAGCAGGAAGACGAGTTGCAGCGTCTCAGGGAGTGGGGACGCATCCGAAACCCTTTCGCCTTCAAGCAACGTCTCTTGCCATGGCAAAGCGAGGAAAGCATGCGAGACTTCAGTGTCCTGCACCAGCCCGCCGAGCCTCGTGCCCCGCGCGCCCAGCCGCTGCGCATAACGGCAGCGCCGCCGCCGGGTGACGCCGCGCCGGATCCCGCTCGCCACGCCGAGTTGCTGGTGGGGGAGCGCGGCGCGGGAGCGGCGCTCGAGCTGGCGGAGATCTACGCCGATCTGACCCGGAGCGCGTACTGGCGCCTCGTCGAGGTCGCCGTGCGCCGCATCATCGGGCCGCGGCGCTGAGGCGACTCCTTCGGACTTCGGCGTCCCAGACCAGCCGCGGTACGTGATTCGCGGCCAGCGTTTCGCGCTCCGACGGGTGCTGGGCCGCGACTGGTCCGCTTGTGTCGTCATCGCTCGCAGCTCCGCGTGCGGGCCGCGCGGCGATCTGCGGTCGCTTCGATGACCGCGGCCAGCAGGGCGCCGAGCGCCGCGCAGGCCATATCCTTCTGCGCGTCCCAGATATCGCCCTGCGTGCCGAGATAGGCGGTGCCCGCGGCGGGGTCGGCGACGCGCGCCACGACCGCTTCGAGAATCTCGTACAGGGCGCTCCAGAGGAGCACCGCGCCGACGTCGAGATACGCCATGGCGAAGGGGCGCGCCGCATCGCGGGGGCCGGCAAGGAGCTCGCGCGCCGGGCGCAGCATGAGCAGCCCGAAGGCGAAGTGGACGAGGCGGTCGAAATGGTTGCGCGTCAGCCCCAAGGCATCGCGAGCCCAGAATCCGATGGGCACCTCCGAGTACGTGTAGTGGCTCCCGACGGTATGCAGGAGGACGAACGCCGTCGCTTGGATCCAGGCGCGGTCGGAAATCCGAACCCGGCGCGCCGCCCAGAGCCACGCCGGGACGGCGGCGAAGGTCAGGAGGTTTTCGAGCAGCCAGTCGGCTCGGTACACGGGGGCGATCGCGAGCGCGAGCCACACTGCGGCGAAGACCGTCAGGCACGCGGTGCGAACGTGGCGGGGCTCGGCGGACGGCTTGAGGCCGCGCGGTGCTCCACCCGCGTCGGCGACGCGCTTCGAGTGCGCTGCCCGCGAGTCGGCTCCCGTGCGCAACGCCATCGGTCGACTCTCTGGTCGCTCGCGGATGAGGGTACTATTCGGCGCCCATCGCCGGCGCCTCGGATTTTTGTTCCGGCACTTCGGTCAGCGTCGCTTCGGTCAGCAACAGTACGCCGGCGACGGACACCGCGTTCTCCAAGCCGACGCGTACGACCTTGGTCGGGTCGATGATGCCGGCCTCGACGAGGTCGACGTAGGTGTTGCGCGCCGCATCAAAGCCGAAGTTGCCCGTGCCGGATCGCATGCGATCGACCACGACGCCGCCATCCACGCCCGAGTTGTGGGCGATCTGCCGGGTCGGCGCCTCCAGGGCGGCGCGCAGGATGCGCAGGCCCGTGCGCTCGTCGCCCTCGCAGTGCGCCTCTTCGCGCTCCACGGCGACGGTGGCGCGCAGCAGCGCCAGGCCGCCGCCCGGCACGATGCCCTCTGCCGTCGCCGCCTTGGTCGAGCTGATGGCGTCGTCGAACGCCTCCTTGCGGTTCTTCATCTCGGCTTCGGAGGGCGCCCCGACGCGGATCACCGCTACCCCACCCGCCAGCTTCGCCAGTCGCTCCTGGAGCTTCTCGCGATCGTAATCGCTGGTCGTTTCGTCGATCTGGCGGCGCAGCTGTTCGACCCGGCCGGCGATCGCCTTCTTGTCTCCCGCGCCGCCGATGAGTGTCGTCGTCTCGCGGGTGATGACGACGCGCGCCGCGCGCCCGAGGCTTCTGGGATCGATGTGCTCGAGCTGCAGCCCCAGTTCCTCGGCCACTAGCTGCCCGCCGGTGAGGATCGCCATGTCCTCCATCATCGCCTTGCGGCGATCGCCGAAGCCGGGGGCTTTCACGGCGGCGCAGGCCAGGGCGCCGCGCAGGCGGTTGACCACCAGGGTGGCGAGCGCCTCCGCCTCGACGTCCTCGGCGACGATCAGCAGAGGCCGGCCGACCTTGACGACGTGCTCGAGCAGCGGCAGCAGCGTCTTCATGTTGCTGATGCGCTTTTCGTGCAGGAGGATGAGCACGTCCTCGAGCGCGCACTCCATGCGCTCCGGGTCGGTGACGAAATACGGGGAAATGTAGCCCCGATCGAACTGCATACCTTCGACGACTTCGAGACTCGTCTCCGTCGTCTTCGCCTCCTCCACCGTAATCACGCCATCCGGGCCGACTTTCTCCACCGCATCGGCGACCAGCTCGCCGATGGCCACATCGTTGTGTGCCGAGATGGCCGCCACCTGGGCCCGCTCACGGCGGCTTTGCACCGGTCGCGACTGCGACTTGAGGGCGTCGACGGCAACCCGCAAACCGCGCTCGAGGCCACGCTTGAGGTCGACCGCACTCGCGCCGGCGACGACGTTGCGCAGTCCTTCGGCGTAGATCGCGTGCGCCAGCACCGTGGCGGTGCTGGTGCCGTCACCGACCGCGTCCCCGGTGCGCTCCGCCGCTTCGCGCAGCATGCGCGCACCGAGGTTTTCTTCGGGATCTTTGAGCTCGGTCTCCTTGGCGATCGTCACGCCGTCGTTGCAGACGATCGGCGCGCCCCATTTGCGGCCGATCAACACGCATTTCGAGCGCGGCCCGAGCGTGATCCGCACCGCTTCGGCCAGCGCGCTGGCGCCGCGCAGGATCTTCTCTCGCGCCGCCATCTGGAACAGGAGCTGTTTGTAGGGCATGCGCCGACCTCCAGGTCCCGATCGCGGGATGTCTCGCCGCCCGCGGTCCGGTCACTGCGCTGCGGGCGCCGGCGTCGCCGGCTCGCGGCTGCGTAGGTAGACGACGATGGCGCGCGCTTCCTCTTCGTCGAGCACGCCGCGAAAGTGCGGCATCAGCGGCTGATGCAGATCGAGCATGTGCCAGATGGAGGCGCGCACCTCTTCGGGGTCGCGGCGGCGGAAATAGGCTTGATCGAAGATCACCGTCGGCGCCGGGATGGCTTCGGCGAAGCTTCCCGCGCCGATGCCGCGGTCGCCGTGACAGGCGGCGCAGTACTGCGTGTAGGTCTCGAACCCCGGGGAGAGAAAGCGAACGAAGGCGGCGACGTCGACCGCTTCGCGCTCGTCGAGCCGCGGCGTGAGCGCCGGCATGCCGTGCCGGCCGTGGCGTACGGCTTCGATCAGCGCCCGATCGCTGATGCCGGCCTGAAACGCCGCGTCATTGAGTGACCTGGGGTTGCGCACGCCCGCTGGCGGCTCGCCGAGCGGTGTCCCGAACGGTCCATGACACCCGGCGCAGCGGTCGAGGTAGATGCCCCACCCCGCGTCGATGCGATCCCAGTCCGCCCCGGAGAGCCGCCGCAGGTGCAGGGCGACGGCTTCGACTTCCGCCGCCCGGCGGCGCAACGCGGGCAGGTCGACCGCCAGCGTGAGGGAGCGTCCATCGAGCACCCGCCGGGTCAGGTCGTCGGTCGAGTACTTGCCCAGGAAGCCTTCGCGCAGGTCGCGCGGTCGGATGCTGAAGAGCGCTGCATTGGGCCCATCGCCGCGGCCGTCGGCGCCATGGCACGGCGCGCACTCTCTGAGGTAGGCCCGCCGACCGTCGACGCCCGCTGCGGGGTGAGCCATGAGCCCGCTCAGCAACGCGCCCAGAAGGGCAGTCAGGGCTCTCCTCGCGGCGCGCCGCCCTGCTGCGACGCTGGGGGCGGCGTTCCGGTAGGAATGTACCGCGCGCCCAGTCTTGCTTCGCCGCTGCTCTTGGCACGACATGGGAAACGTTCGTTCCGCAAAGGCCGGGCCAATACGTGTCGCGCCACGATCGAACGCACGAACGCGCGAACGTTCTCAAGTCTGAGACTGAGCCAGCGTTCGCGAAGACAAACCGTCTCAGCCGGCGCGAAAGTCTCTGCCTCGAGGACATTGTTGATTCTGACGAAGATCTTCCCAGGTTCGGGACGCTTCTCGGTCATCGGTGTGATCGCAATTTGGCAATCCCGGTGCCTTGGCGTGGCATCATGGTTGCAGTTTGTGAGACGAGCCCAAGGAGGATGGAACCATGTGCCATCGAAATCGAATGCCTCGAGACCATACTGTAGCGCTGCAGAGACGATACCCGTGGCGTCTGGCCTTGATGGCGCTGTCGTTGGCGATCGTCGCTCATGCCAGCCGACCGAGCGCGGCGGAGGGAGATGATCCGGGAAAGGACCTCTACGTTCAGAGTTGCGCTCCCTGCCACGGACTGGCTGGCAAGGGCGGCGCCGCCGAAGCCGCCCCGGTGGCGGCGTTTCTCACGACCCCGCCGCCGGATCTGACCCAACTGGCGAAGAACAACAAAGGAGATTTTCCCTTCATCAGGGTGATGGAGGTGATCGACGGCCGCCAGATGCTCAGCCGTGCCCACGGGACGAGTGAAATGCCCGTCTGGGGCGAGCAGTTCAGCAAGACCGGCGCCCGGCGCTCGCAAGGCGCTGAGGTCGTGGCCGGCAGAGTGCTGCTGCTCACCGAGTATGTGAGATCGATCCAGGAGAAGTAACTCGCAGCAGCCGAGCCACGAGTGTTCGCGAGCCTACGGGTCGTCGCAGGTTTCAGCCCGCTCCGCCTGCCAGGCGTCGCTCGGTTGCGAGGATACGGAGCGTGGTGGGGAGGACGGCGTCGGGATTGAGGGAAATGCTGTCGATCTTCTGCTCGACCAGCATTTCGGCAAATTCCGGATAGTCGCTCGGCGCCTGTCCGCAGATGCCGATCTTGCGACCGCTCTGTTTGGCGGCCCGAATGACCGTCGCGATCATCGCCCGCACCGCCGGATCGCGCTCGTCGAAAATGTGGGCCACGATCTGCGAGTCTCGATCGACGCCCAGCACGAGCTGGGTGAGGTCGTTGGAGCCGATCGAGAAGCCGTCGAACACCTCGGCGAAGGTGCCGGCGCAGATGACGTTGCTGGGGATCTCGCACATGACGTACACCTCGAGCCCGCGCTCGCCGCGGCGCAGGCCGTGTGCTTCCATCTCGGCCAACACCCGCCGCGCTTCCTCCACGGTACGACAGAACGGGATCATGAGCTTGACGTTCGTCAGCCCCATCTCGTCGCGCACGGCCTTCATGGCGCGGCATTCGAGGGCGAAGCCGTCGCGGTAGCGCTCGTCGTAGTAACGCGAGGCACCGCGAAAGCCGAGCATCGGGTTCTCCTCGTGCGGCTCGAACGCCGCGCCGCCCAGCAGGTTGGCGTACTCGTTGGTCTTGAAGTCGCTCATGCGGACGATGACGTCCTTCGGATAGAAGGCGGCGGCGATCATGGCGACGCCCTGAGCGAGCTTGTCGACGAAGAAGGCCGGCTTGTCGCCGTAGCCGGCGGTGAGGCGCTCGATCTCCGCTACCAGGCGCGCATCGCCCAGGCGGTCGTAGTGGAGCAGGGCGAGGGGGTGGATCTTGATGTAGGTGCTGATGATGAACTCGATGCGGGCCAAGCCGACGCCGTCGTTCGGGATGAACGAGAGGGCGAACGCTTGCTCGGGGTTGCCGACGTTCATCATGACTTTGGTGGCGGGTCGAGCGAGGTCTTTGACCGCGATGCGGTCGACGGCAAAGGGCAGCGCGCCGTCGTAGACGAATCCGACCTCGCCTTCGGCGCACGACACGGTCACCGCCCGCCCATCGCTGAGTATCTCCGTGCCTTTTTCCGTGCCGACGACGGCGGGGACACCCAGCTCCCGGCTGACGATCGCGGCGTGACAGGTGCGACCGCCGCGGTTGGTGACGATCGCGGCCGCTTTCTTCATGATCGGCTCCCAGTCGGGATCGGTCTTGTCGGTGACCAGGATCTCGCCGCTCTGCAGCTGCTGCAGATGCTGTGGGCTGGTGATGACGCGGACGCGGCCACTGGCGATCTTTGCCCCGACGCTGCGGCCGCTGATCAGCACCCGCCGCTCGCCGCTTAGCCGATAGGTCTCGAGCACGTCGCGCGACACCTGTGATTGCACGGTCTCGGGACGCGCCTGCAAGATGAACAGCTCGCCGGTATGCCCATCTTTAGCCCACTCCATGTCCATCGGCGTGAAGCGGCCGCGCTTGGCGCTGTAGTGCTCCTCGATGACGCAGGCCCACTTGGCGAGGAGCAGGATCTCATCGTCGCTCATGGCGAATCGCGCCCGCTCCTCGGCGGGGGTCGGGATGTTTTTGACCGTCTTACTGCCGCCGACGTCGTAGACGAGCTTGAGCTCCTTGCTGCCCAGCACCTTGTGCAAGATGGGGCGAAAGCCGAGCGGTAACGTCGGCTTGAAGACGTAGTATTCGTCGGGCGTCACCGAGCCCTGCACGATGTTCTCGCCGAGCCCGTAGGCGGCATTGATCAAGACCGCATCGCGAAAGCCGGTCTCGGTATCGATCGAGAACATCACGCCCGAGGCGCCCAGATCGGCCCGCACCATGCGTTGGACCCCGATCGAGAGCGCCACCGAGGTGTGGTCGAAACCCTTTTCGGCGCGGTAGGAGATGGCGCGGTCGGTGAACAGCGAGGCGAAGCTGCGCTTGCAGGCCTCGAGCAGGGCGGCGTGGCCCTGCACGTTCAAGTAGGTTTCGTGCTGGCCGGCGAAGCTGGCATCCGGCAGGTCCTCGGCCGTGGCACTGGTGCGGACCGCCACGTCAACCGGTCCGCTTGGGCCGCTGAGCCGGTCGTACGCATCGACGATCGCCTTTTCCAGCGCGGCGGAAAACGCGGCGGATGTGAGCGCAAAGCGCAGCTGGCGGCCGCGCTCGCGCAAGGTAGCGAGATCGCGCGGGTCCAATCCGGCGACGAGGGTACGGATACGCTCATCCAGACCGGTGGTCTCGAGCAAGTGCCGGTACGCCGAGGCGGTGATGGCAAAGCCGTTGGGCACCCGCACGCCCTTGTCGACCAGCTCGCGATACATTTCCCCCAGCGAGGCGTTCTTGCCGCCGACGGTGGGAAGGTCGTCGATGCCGACGTCTGCGAACCAGCGGATAAATGATGCCTCGAGCCGAGAATCGTTCATGCGCTTCTCCAAAGCCTCTCTGATGCAGAGCAACCGACATGCCGCGCCGCCGGTTGGCCTCGTCGCTCCGCAATCGAAGACCGCATTTGCTCTGATCAGGAGCGGGTTTCGCAGGCGCGAGAACGGATCCTAGATCTGCTGGGCTGGCGCAAAGGGCCGATGAGCGAATGATCACGAGCCGTAGCCGCGGGACCTGTGCCCGCCGGCAGCGCAGCGCGCTGCCCGGTG
>CAYYWP010000030.1:0-1320 GCA_964475125.1 uncultured Binatia bacterium (SeqCode)
CGGTAACCTGCGCATCGCCGAGGTCGACATCGGCGAGATCCTCAAGCGCGCCGTGCAGCAGCGCCTGCAGGACTTCAAGCTCAAGACGACGATCGTCGCCAAGAACATCGGCTACGAGTAGCGCTGCGCCGACCCCATTCCCTACGACATGGAGTACGCGCGCGACCTCGGGTATTGCGCCGCCAAGTACCTGATCGCCGGAGGGCATGCGGCCATGGTGTCGATGCAGGGCGGGCAGTTCGTGCCCATCCCGTTCGCCCATCTGCTCGATCCCGCCACCGGCGGGCCGCGCGTGCGCCTGGTCGACATCACCTCGGCGCGCTACGCCATCGCGCGCCGCTACATGATCCGCCTGCGCCGCGACGACTTCGCCGATCCGCACGAGCTGGCCAAGTTCGCCGCCACCGCCGGGGTGTCGCTCGAGGCATTCCGTGCCCAGTTCGAATACCTGGTCGAGCACGAGCCGCCCGCGCTGGTGATCGAGCCGCTGGAGGAGCAGACCTCGGATGAACACTGAGCCGTTCCATCGCCACCCCTTCCGGGGCGGGGCCGGGCTCCGTGTTCATCGCTGGTCCTCGGTGTTCATCTGTGGTGTCTGGACGATGGTCAGTGCGCTGGCCGGCTGTCGCGGCGAGCATCAGGGGCCGGGCGAGATCACCGCACCGGCGGTGCCGGCGCCCGTGGTGGCGGAGCGCGCGGGGCGCCAACAGCAGGCGCTCGCCGCGCTGGCGCCGGGCAGCGCCGAAGCCAAACAGATCCTTTTCGGCGACTTGCACGTGCACACGACCTTCTCGCCCGACGCCTTCTTGCGCAGCCTGCCGATGCTGCAGGGCGAAGGCGTCCACCCGCCGGCCGACGCGTGTGACTTCGCCCGCTTCTGTTCCGGCCTGGATTTCTGGAGCATCAACGACCACGCCGAGGGCATCTCACCGCAGCATTGGGAGGAGACCAAGCAGTCGCTGCGCCAGTGCAATGCGCGGGCCGGCGACCCGGCCAATCCCGATCTCGTCGCCGTCCTCGGCTGGGAGTGGACGCAGGTGGGCGCGACGCCGGCGGATCACTACGGGCACAAGAACGTCATCTTCGAGGACCTGGACGACGACCAGGTCCCGCGCCGCCCGATCAGTGCCCTGGCGCCGCGGCTGGTCGGCGCGCTGCGCGAGCCGGCGCCGTGGAGGCAGCGCGCGCAGCTGCCGCTGTTCGATTGGCCGCACCGCCAGCGCTATTTCGACTTCGAGCACTACCAGGCCGAGCTGCGCGCCGTGCCGCTGTGCCCGAGCGGCGTCGACACGCGGCAGTTGCCGGCCGATTGCCATGAAT
>CAYYWP010000030.1:1330-17201 GCA_964475125.1 uncultured Binatia bacterium (SeqCode)
CGCGCAGACCCCGGCGGAGTTGTACGAGAAGCTGTCGCAGTGGGGCTTCGACACCATCGTCATCCCGCATGGCACGACCTGGGGCCTCTACACCCCGCCGGGCAGCACGTGGGACAAACAGCTCGCCGGGGCGCAACACGACCCCGAAAAGCAGACCCTGATCGAGGTGTACTCCGGCCACGGCAACTCGGAGGAGTATCGGACCTGGCGCGAGGTGGTGTTCGACGCCGATGGCCGCCCCACCTGCCCGGAGCCGCGTCCAGACTACCTGCCGTGTTGCTGGCAAGCCGGCGAGATCATCCGCCGCCGCTGCGCCGATGCCCCAGCCGCGGAATGCGAGGCGCGGGTGCGCGCCGCGCGCGCCAACTATCTCGCCGCCGGCGTCGCCGGCCGACAGACCGTCCCCGGCAGCAGCGCGGAAGACTGGCTGGATTGCGGCCAGTGCCGCGACTGCTTCAACGCCGCCTTCAGTCCTCGACCGGGCAGCTCGGTGCAGTACATCACCGCGCTCGGCAACTTCGACGACCCGGAGACGGCGCCGCGCCGCTTCCGCTTCGGTTTCATCGCGTCGAGCGACAACCACAGCGCCCGCCCGGGCACCGGATACAAGGAGTACGCCCGTCGCATGATGACCGAGGCCGCCGGCCCGCGCGACGCCGTCTGGGAGCGACGCCTCCTCGGCGCGCCGGCGCCGCCGGGGCCCGAGTCGGTCGCCTACGACCCCAGCACCGCGCGCGGACTCAACGCCTTCCAAGCCGGCGACTTCGAGCGCCAAGCGTCCTTCTTCATGACCGGTGGCCTCGTCGCCGTGCACAGCGCCGGCCGCCACCGCGCCGCGGTCTGGGAGGCGCTCAAGCGCCGCGAGGTCTACGGCACCAGCGGCGAGCGCATCCTGCTGTGGTTCGATCTCCTCAACGGCCCCGACGGCCTGGTGCCGATGGGTGCCGAGACGCGCCTCGACACGACGCCGCGCTTTCGCGTCCGCGCCGTCGGCGCCTTCGTCCAGCTGCGCGGCTGCCCGCAGACATCGCTCAGCGCCCTCAGCCCGGAACGGCTCGAGCGCCTGTGCCGCGGGCAATGCTACCACCCGAGTGATGAGCGCCGGCGCATCACCCGCATCGAGGTCGTGCGCATCCGCCCGCAGCAGCGCGCCGGCGAGCCGATCGCCACCCTCATCGAGGATCCCTGGCGCCGCTTCGACTGTCCGGGCAACCCGGCCGGCTGCGCGCTCGAGTTCGACGACCCCGGCTTCGTCGCCGCCGGACGCGACGTGGCCTACTACGTGCGTGCCATCCAGGAAGCCACGCCCGCCGTCAACGCCGGCGGCCTGCGCTGCGAGCGCGACACGGCGGGCAACTGCACCCGCGTCCGTCCCTGCTTCGGCGACTACCGCACGCCGTATGAGGACGACTGCCTGAGCGAGAACGAGGAGCGCGCCTGGTCATCGCCGATCTACGTGATGAGCGCACAGCGATGAGCGAGGCGTGGAAAGCGCGCGCAGCGCCCGGTCCGCTCACTGCGTGGCACTCGTCCCGGTCTTCTTGAGCGCGGCCTCCATGCCGGCCAGGATCGAGTCCGGACTGCGCTCGTCGTAGAAGTACTTGAACTGCTCGCGCGGCGCGTGCAGGTCGGCGTCGAGGGCGCCGTCCGGAGCAAGGAAGTACGTGCGCGGGATGTAGCTGCCGTCGACGGCGTACTTGGCGCCGAGCTCCTTGTTCTGGTCCGCATCGAGGCGGATCATGACGAAGTCCTTCGCCTTCGCCACCACCTTCGAGTCGTAGAACACCTTGCTGTAGTTGGTGCAGTGCGGGCACCACTCGGTGTAGAAGATCAAGCACACCGGTTTCTTGTTCTTCTTCGCCACCTCCAGCCCTTCCTTGTACGGCTGCCACTGGATCTGCGCATCGTTCCAGTCGCCGCCGGCAGAGGCGCGGACAGCGAGCAACAGGGCACACGCGGCGACGAGAGCCGCGGAAGTCGCGTAGCGACGCATTGACGGTCCTCCTTGTCTCCGCCTGTCGCTACCCGGCGCGGCGCGCCAGTGCAACCCGGCGCGCGCCCAGTCGGGTACTCACTCGGCCGGCTCGCCTGCTGTGGGCGGCTGGCGCGTCCAGCGCGTGTCGATCTTCAGCCGGCAGTTCCGCAGCCCGCAGCGGTCCGAGAAACGCAGCAAGATCGTATGCACTGCCGATGTCTGACTAACATTCGGCTGCAGGGCGATCGTGGCCGTGGCCGTCACCGTGCATCCGTCGGCGCTTTGGCGCCCACTCTGGTGCAGGGTCAGCTCCCAGTTCGGCTTGAGCGATCCGTCGTACGTCGACGTGTTGGTCCCACAGGTCTCCGTGGCGGAGATGTCGTTGCCCGTATGCGTGACCTCGTACCGGCATTCGAACACCCCCGTATTGATCAGTCGCATGATCTCGGTCGTCAGCGCCGGGTTGCAGGTGGAGTCCCCCAGGGCGACGTCCTCCTGCTGCCACACACCGGAGGCGTTGAAGTGACACCCAGCCAGGGCGTTGCCCACGGCGACGATGAGCTCGCTGATGTGTACGTGACCGTCGCCGTTGGCGTCAGCGATGGGACACTCCTGCATGGGCGACGTGCCGAGGCCGATCCGCACGGCTGTCACGAGCTCGTCAATCGAGCACACCCGGTTGCCGGAGCAATCGCCGACACAGCCGGCGACGCAGATGCCGTAGTGGTCCGGCAGCACACAGCTCTCGCCCGGACCACGACACGGCAAAGTACAACACAACCCGTCGACGCAACTACTCGATTCACAGCCGCCGCCGTCCAGACACGGTCGGCCGCCCTCGTCCCGGATTCGGAACGCCACCAGCGCGGGGCCGCGGGCAGCCGCAACGTATACATTAGCGCCGTCCGGGCTGACGTGCACATCCGCTGGCGCGAGCAGGCCCTCAACCCCGGGGGACTCTGGCGTGATTTTCTGCTCTAGCACCAGAGCGCCTGCGACCGGGTCCCGATTGAAGCTCAGCAATGAGCCACCGAAACCGATGGCGAAGACTCGGCGACCGTCCGGGCTCACGGCGACATCGATGCCACGGTCGTTGAAGTAGATGTTGTCGTCCCGATACCGCGATGCGAACGTCAATCGGCCCGTGTCGGCATCCCTCCGGAAGACGCCAATGCCGTGGCTGATTCCGGCTAACACGTACAGGTGTGCGCCGTCCGGGCTGAGCGCCAATCCGGTTGGTTCCCACAGTACGTCGAAGCCCGGCGTGTCCTGGTCGGATACCAACTGCAGGATGGTGAGACCGCCTCTGGTTGGCTCGCGCTCGAACACGAGCAGTCGGTTACTGACCCGGCCCGCCGCGTAAACGTACCGGCCATCAGCGCTCACGACCAGCGCCGACGGTCCCATGAGACCGTTCACGCCGCGGGCGCCGTCGACGAGCGTGTGTAAGAACGTCAACGAGCCATGGTCGGGGTCGCGCTGGAACACCGCTATTTTCGCTTCATATTGACCGAGTACGTAGACGTTACGCCCGTCGGGGCTCACAGCACCGATCACGGCCCCATGAAGCCCATCCACACCGTCCTGATCATCTGCCTTGGTCTCTACGAGCCTGAGGCCACCCGAGGTAGCATCGCGTTCATAGACCATAACCGTTGAACTACTGGCCACGTAGGCGTTATGGCCATCCGGGCTGAGAGCAATCGTCGACGCCCGATAGCCGGGCTCGACCACCTCCATCGAGGTAAGACGACCGGTGACGAGATCGCGGCGGAAGGCGACGATCTCTCCCCCAGCCAGGTACACGAAGGCGCCGTCCGGGCTGACGGCAACCGACGTCGCGTCGCGCAGGTGCACGCCTCCGTCCCCCTCCTGCAACGTGTTGACCAGGACCAGGGCCCCTGTTTCGTCGTGACGCCGCAAGGCACCGACGCCACTATGCGTGGCGACATATGCGCTGGAACTGTCCGGCGCGACTGCGATGGCCCGCACAATCAGGTCCCGGTGTCCGTCCACATATGTCAAGCCGCCAGTGACCAGATCGCGGCGGAACGCTGCGAGGACGCCTCCGGAATCGTTCGCGACGAACACGCTCCGCCCGTCGGGACTCACGGCCACGGCCATGGGTTCCCCAAAGGGCGGCACCACATACGTATCGATGAGCGTGAGTGCCCCACTGGCGGGGTCGCGGCCGAACAGCTTCACTTTGTTGCTCTGACGGTCGGTGATGTACGCGTGGCGACCATCGGGGCTGACCGCTACTCCCAGAGCACCGCTGTTACTGTCGCTCACCGGTCCGATCACCGTCAGCCCACCGCTGGTGGCGTCGCGGCGGAAGACCGTCACGCCGAACGCAAAATTGTCGCAAGCGACGTACAGATGCTGGTCGTCAGGGCTGAGAGCGGCCGCAGCCGTGCGCGGAGAGTGCGAAGGATTGCCCGCATCCTCCGATCCGCCAATTGACGTCAGCTCCCCGGTCGTAGGGTCGCGACTGAAGACGCGGACCGCCTGCGGATTCCAACAGGTGGCGACGTACACGTGGCGACCATCGCCACTGATCGCCATGGCGGATGGAGAGACCAGGTTCATCAAGTTGTACGTGGCAAATTGCGCGAGTTTCCCCGTCGTTGCGTCGCGGCGCAGTGCGACGACCTTGAACTCCGTGCCGACGTACACGTGCTGACCATCCGGACTGACCGCGACGCTCCAAGCCTCGCCGTTGAGCGGTTCCAACACCGCGTCGAGGTACGTGACGCTCTGGTCGGCCGGGTTGCGCGCAAAAGCCGCAATGCCGTCGCCCGTTACGTACACGTGACGGCCGTCCGGGCTTAAGGCGACCGCGTGCGCGAAACTAACTCCCTTGACCGACCCATCGCCGTCGACCACCGCCTGCTGAAAGACCAGGTCGGCGTGCGCCAGTGTGGGCTGGAGCAGTCGCAATGCAGCGACGCAGACCCAGGTCATGGCCTTTCCGCGCGACGCCTTGGGCATTACCAGAACTTTCTAGAATAGATCGCTCTGTTCTGTACAGCGAAGAATCGCGCCCCTGCGATCCACCGTGGCGCTCCAAGAAAAAGGGTGCCGACCCTGCCGATTGACCCTCCGCAATGGAGTGGGTAGCGAAGAAGGATGCCGGATGCGATCGCGCAGCGAGAATCGTTGGTCCGTCGCCGCGCTTCGGGCTTCGCGCTCGGCCTGTTGGCGCTGGCGCTGGCCACCTGCGGCGGCGACGGGGGCCACACGGGCGCTGCCCGGCCGAACATCTTGTTCGTGATCATGGACGATGTCGGCATCGACCAGATGGAGGTCTTCGGCTACGGCGGGGAGACGCCGCCGAGCACGCCGAACATCGAGCGCATCGCGCGCGCCGGGGTCATGTTCCACAATGCGTGGTCGATGCCGGCCTGTACGACCAGCCGCGGGGTGTTCTTCGACGGCCGCTTTCCTTTTCGCACCAACGTCTACGGCGCGCTGGGCCCCGCCGATCTCGCCAACTCACAGGTCTCGCCCTATGAGGTGACGGCGCCCAAGTTGCTGGCGCACCGCGGCTACGACAGCGCCCTGTTCGGCAAGTTCCACCTCGGGCTGCAGGAGAACAACCCGGCCGAGTACACGATGCCGCAGGCGCTGGGGTGGAACTACTTCGCCGGCTGGTTGGACTACACCGGCGACCCGTCGTCGATCGACACCACGGCCGGCGGCGTGGCGGGGACCGGCACCTGGCCGTGCGGATTCGTGCCGGGCGCCGAGCGGGGCGGGGCGGATTCGGGCGCCTGCTACATGGCCGACGGCCGGTGCAGCGAGCGCTCGCGCTCCGGGTCCATTCCGCCCGGGCGCATCTGTCGCGATGAGGGCGGGATCTTCGATCCGGGCAAGGCGTGCCAGACACCGCCACCCGATTACCTCGACTTCCAGATGCTGAGCGGCCACTTCGTATCGCCGCTGGTCTACAACTACGAAGATGGCGGCGTTGACCGAGTCATGCCGACCGATCCGCGCGCGCGGCAGTTCCGCGCCACCTTCGCGGTCGATGCGGCGATCGAGTGGATCAACGGGCGCCCCGCCGATCGGCCCTGGATAGCCAGCGTCAGCTTCGCTTCGGCACACACGCCGCTCATGCAGCCGCCGGTGAACTCGTTGCCATCCGAGCCGCCGAATACCAGTGCGCTCGACTGCGCGGACGTCGCCGACCAACGCGTGTTGGCCAACCTCATGATCGAGTCGATCGACTTCGAGGTGGGTCGCCTGCTGGTGGAGACCGGGCTCGCTCGGCGCGGGCGCGATGGAAGGCTGATCTATCGACCGGGGCGGACCGACACGATGGTGATCCTCGTCGGCGACAACGGCTCGCTCGGCAGCACGGTCAAGGAACCCTTCCAGGTGTCGCGCGCCAAGGGCACGGCGTATCAGACCGGCGTCTGGGTGCCGCTGCTGGTGGCGGGCCCGCTGGTGAAGCGTCCCGATCGGGTCGTCTCGCACATGGTCAACATCGCCGACCTCTTCGCGCTGTTCGGCGAGATCGCCGGCTTGGACGCGCATGCCGTAGTGCCGCGGCCGATCGATTCGGCACCGATGCTGCCGTATCTGACCAACCCGAACCAGACGAGCATCCGGGCCTGGAACTTCACCCAGGTCGGACCGAACATCCAGGCCGACGGCGCGGTCAATGGCCCGTGCACCATCGGCGGCACATGCACCCAGATCCCCGTCACGAAGAGCGTCTGCCACGACAACAACGGCACCTGGTGGGGCGACCAACCCGACGATCCCAACCTGCCCGAGGAAGGCTTCAAGCGCTGCTGCGAGGTGAACGCCTATCTGGCGGCGCAGGATCCGCCGCAAGAGCCGTACGCCATCGCGCCCGACTACGCGCTGGCCATCCGCAACGACGACTACAAGCTGGTCGAGAACACCACGTACCTGTATATCTCTCGCGAACAACCCTGCGTGAACATGACGGTGCCCGAATTCTACCAGATCAATGAAGATGTCCCGCTGCCCCTGCTCGACCGCGAGGACACGGAACTGCCGCTCGACGACCTCACGCCCGAGCAGCAAGAGAACTTCGACACGCTGTCGGCGCAGTTGCAGGCCCTGCTCGCCTCGGCACGGCCTTGCCCCGGCGATGGCAACATCGACCTCGTCGTCAACGGCGAGGACCTCAACGACTGGCGCTTCTATGAACAGACGTGGGGGCTCTCCAGCGTCTACGACCTCAACTTCGACGGCCTGACCAATGCGGCCGATGCGGCGATCATCGAGGACCATCTGGGGCTCGATTGCCACCCCGGCGGCCTGGAGTAGGGGCGTACGCCGTGCGCCCCGACTCGATCCGGCGCACCGCACGGCGCCGTCGGCCGTCGCCGTGACGCTTGGGCCCCTCCTGCTGCTCGGCTGGCTCTTCGCATCCTCGGCCGAGGCGGCGGAGGTCGGTTACGTGGGCAGCGCGGCGTGCGGTGGCTGCCACGCGCAGGAGGCCGCGCTGTGGAAGGGCTCGTACCACGACCGCGCCATGCAGCCGGCGACCAGCGCGACGGTGCTGGGGAAATTCGACCGGGCCAGGTTCGAGAAGGATGGCGTGAGGTCGACCTTCTTCACCCGCGACGGACAGTTTGTCGTGCGCACCGACGGACCCGATGGCCAACTGCACGACTACCGCATCGGCTACACCTTCGGCGTCGATCCGCTGCAACAATATCTGATCGACCTCGGCGACGGACGGCTGCAGGCGCTCGGCATCGCCTGGGATGCGCGGCCAGCCGCCGAGGGCGGACAGCGCTGGTTCCACCTCTACCCGACCGAGCGCGTCGATCACCAGGACGTGCTGCACTGGGCCGGCCCGGCGCAGAACTGGAACTTCATGTGCGCCGAGTGTCACTCGACCAACCTGCAGAAGGGCTACCAGGCCGACGCCCACCGCTTCGCGACGACCTGGTCCGACCTCAACGTCGGCTGCGAAGCCTGTCACGGACCCGGGGCGCGCCACCTCGAGTGGGCCGCCGCCGACCGGGCGGGACGCGCCGGGCCCGACCCGCAGCGCGGCCTGACCGTCGCCCTCCGTGATCCCGGCACGTGGCGGTTCGTTCCCGGCACGCCGATCGCGCAGCGCACGGCGCCGCGCGCCTCGTCCATCGAGCTCGAAACCTGCGGGCGCTGCCACGCCCGCCGCGCCCAGATCGCCGAGGATAGCGGGCCCGGCGAGCCGCTGACGCAGGCGCATCGGCTCGCGCTCCTGGACGAGGATCTCTACGAAGCGGACGGCCAAATTCGCGACGAGGTCTACGAGTACGGCTCCTTCCGGCAGAGCCGCATGAATCAAGCCGGCGTCACCTGCTCCGACTGCCACGACCCGCACAGCCTGCGCCTGCGCGGCGAGGGCAATGCCGTCTGCACCCAGTGCCACGCCGCAGACCACTACGACGGCCCGCAGCACCATCACCACCAACGCCGGCGGGGACTGGACGCGCGTCGCGCCGGTACCGAGTGCGTCTCCTGTCACATGATCGAGCGCCGTTACATGGCCGTCGACCTGCGCCACGACCACAGCTTCCGCATCCCCCGCCCCGACCTCTCACAGGCGCTCGGTACGCCGAACGCGTGCACCGATTGTCACACGGAGCGCAACGCCGACTGGGCTGCGGCCGCCGTCGCCACC
Source organism: uncultured Binatia bacterium (SeqCode) (assembly GCA_964475125.1). GTDB lineage: Bacteria > Desulfobacterota > Binatia > HRBIN30 > CADEER01 > CAYYWP01. The sequence continues at coordinate 9,961 of CAYYWP010000030.1, forward strand.
TGGTATGGAGCGGCGCGCGCGCCGCGCTGGCACTACGGCGAGGCCCTGCACGCCGGACGCACGGGCCGCGCCGACGCCGAGCAACAGCTGATGCGCGCCGTCGACGACGCGAGTGTGCCGGCGATCGCCCGCGCCAGCGCGGCGGCGCTGTTGGCATCGTATCTCGGTCCGCGCTCGTTGCCGTCGCTGCGCCGCGCCCTCGCCGACCCAGACCCGCTGGTGCGACGCGGCGCCGCCGAGGCGCTGGCGGCGCTACCGGCAGCGGAGCGACAGGCCCTCGGCTTGCCGCTGCTGCGCGATCCGGTCCGCACCGTGCGACTCGAGGCGCTGGCGGCGCTGCTCGACATCCCGCGCGCCGCCTTCTCTCCGGCGCAGCGCGAGGCCCTCGATCGGGCGATCGCCGAGTACCGTCAGGTGCAGGCCTTCAACGCCGACCGCGCCGAGGCCCAGGTCAACCTCGGCATGCTCGAAAGCCGTCTCGGTAACGCCGCCGCGGCGCGCGCCGCGTTCGCGGCCGCGCTGCGCCTGCAGCCGCGGTTCATCCCCGCCTACTTGGCGCTCGCCGACCTGCAACTGCGCGCGGGCGCCGAAGCCAACGCCGAAGCCACGCTGCGCCGCGCCCTCGCTGTCGACGCGAATGCCGCCGCCGCCCGCCACGCCCTCGGCCTATCCCTGGTGCGGCAGCGCCGTTACGCCGAGGCCCTCGCGGAACTGCGCCGCGCCGCCAACCTGCAGCCCGATGTGCCGCAGTACGCGTACGTGTATGCCGTCGCGCTGCACGACACCGGCGATCCCACCGCCGCCATCGCTGCGCTCACGGCCGCCCACGAGCGCCGCCCCGCCGCGCGCGACCTCATCGCGGCACTGATCGACTACGAAGCCGAAGGGGGCGATTTCCCCGCTGCCATCGGTTGGGCGCGCAAGCTCGTCGCACTCACCGGCGATCCGCAGGCGCGCGCCCTGCTGTCCCGCCTCGAGGCCGAGAGTCACCGCACCGCCCCCTGAACGCCGAACCTGCACAGCTGGCACATCCCTCCCCGCGCCGCCGCATCACCGGCGCGGGGAGGGAGGACGGGCTGCCGATCAAAACTGGTTGAGCGGGATGGCGATGTCGGTCACCTGCTCCGCTTGTCTGAACGTGCCGCGCAGGCTGAGGCGGCCGGTGAACAGGTTGACGCGGTAGAAGCGCGCCCGGTCGGTGCTGACGGCGGCATAGGCGCGCACTTCGTTGGTCTTCCCGCCGCGCACGATGCTGTAGATGTCGAACCCGACATCGCCGTTGGCATCGACACCGAGTTTACCGGTGCCGGCCAGCGAGCCGTTGTTGGGCGGCGACTGGATCACCACCTGATCCATCATCGCATCGATGTCGAACAACGTCGTCATCGTGGTCGAGTCGAGGTCGTTGTTGGTATACGCCGCGCCGGTGACGTTCACGCCGGGGGTCGGTGTGGCGGCGGGGTAGACGAGATCGAGGTCTTCCGTGGTCGCGCCGGTCTCGACGTTGGCGCGCAGGTTCTGGCCGCGGTCGCTGATGATGCGCAACCGGTCGACGGTCGGGTTGAAGTCGACGTCGAAGTGATCGCCGTCGAGCGCGACGCCGAGCTGCGCTTCGAACGTCGCCTCGCCGTCTTCGAGGCTGATGGTGTAGATGCCGCCGGCGTTGCCGAGCCCGTAGAGCTCGCCGGTGGCGGGGCGGAAGTCGATGCCGACGATGCGCGAGTCACCGCTCAGGTTGGTGACCGGCCCAATCGCGCGCGCGGAAGAGGGCACGTCCTCGTCGAAACAGACCAGGCGCTGGCCGGCGGTGAGTCCAACCACTTCCAAGCCACCGAAGCGGAAGCGGCCCAGCGCCCAGCCCGAGCCGTCGCCGCAGCGGCCTGGGCCGAAACGGTTGCCGACCCCGGTGGCGTCCGCCACCCCGGCGCCGAGCGTCAGAAACGCCAGCAGCGTTGCAAACATTCGTGGTGCCATTGCTGTTCTCCTTGGCGATGTAGTGTCGGCTCCCCGCGGTTGGAGCACGGACAACCTACGCCCGGGCGCGCCGACTGGATTGGCGCGCGCCGTCCCCGCCGGCAGGGCGGCGAGTCTGCGCGGCAGGCCACTTATCCCGGCAGCGCCGGGGCGCGCCGATGACGCGTCGCCTGCTCGAAGGCGTAGGCGAGCGCGATCAAGTCGCCTTCGCGGTACGGCAGACCGAGGATTTCCATCCCCACCGGCACGCCGCCGGCGGTGAAGCCGGCGGGAACGCTGATCGCCGGCATCCAGGTCTGGGCGCCGATGAGCGTGTTGGTCGGAAACTCGAGCGTCTTCCAGCGCCCGGCGTTCAGCTCCGCGCGGGTCGGCGCCTGCACCTGGGTGGTCGGATAGACGAGCGCCGAGGCCCCTACCTTGGCCATCGCGTTGATGACGATGCGGCGGAACTGCTCGCTGGCGACATAGCGCGCGTAGTACTCGGGATCGGCGTGCGGATCGTCCGGCCCCTGCGCGATCGCTTCGAGGAGATCCAGCATCGGATGATATTGCTTGGCTTCGTAGATCTCCTTGATCGTCCGGTAGCGCAGGGGACGCGAGGCCAGGAACGCGTCCAGGGCGCTGCGCGAGTGATGGATATAGAGCGATGAGTAGACGATGTGGTGCAGCAGATCCGGAATCTCGACGTCGACCAGCACCGCTCCCGCCGCTGTCATCGCTTCGAGCGCCGCCTCGATGACCGCGTTGACGCATGCCGCCTCCGGATCGCCCGCGGCGCCGAAGGCGCCGCGCACGACACCGAGCCGCTTGCCCTCCAGCGCGTGGGCATCCAGGCGGGCGACGTAGTCCGTGGATCCGGCGATGACGGCGGCCGCCGTATAGGGGTCCTCCGGGTCATAGCCGACCAGCACCTGGAGCAGGGTCGCCAAGTCGGTCATGGTCCGACACATGGGTCCGGCTGAATCCTGGAACTCCACCAGCGGCGACATGCCGGTGCGGCTGATCAGCCCCGGCGTCACCTTCAGCCCGAACAAGTTGTCGAAGGATGCCGGCAGCCGGATGGAACCGCCGGTGTCTTCGCCCAGCCCGACGGCGCCGAGATTGGCGGCCACGGCGCACCCCGTGCCGCCGCTCGAGCCGCCGGGATCCCGCCCGAGATCGTAGGGGTTCTTGGTTTCGCCGACCATTGAGCAGTATCCGAACCACGACGTGGCGAAGTCCGGCATCGCGGTCTTGGCGAGAATGATCGCGCCGGCCTCGCGCAGGCGCCTGACGACGGTCGCATCCTTGTCGGGCACGTACCCCTCGGCCGCGATCGACCCGAAGGTCGTCGTAACGCCGGCCGTCTCGACCTGGTCCTTGACGACGATCGGTACGCCATGGAGTGGCCCGCTCCGCTCGCGCGACCGCACGAACGCGGCATCGAGCCTGGCCGCCTCCTCCTCGGCGCGCGGGTTGACGGTGACGATCGAGTTCAGCCGCGGACCGCTGCGATCGAAGGCCGCGATCCTCGCCAGATACCGCGACACCAGCTCGACGGCCGTCAGCGCACCCGATCGATAGGCGGCGTGGATATCGGCGATGGTCGTCTCTTCCAGCCTGAACGCCATCAGCTCCTCCTGCTGCAATTGGAACGGCGCGCTCATGCTACCGGAAGCCATGGGCCTGACGCACGCACCGGTCGACGTCGCCAACCCGGTCAGTCCGTCGCGACGCGCCCGCGTTCCTGTATCAGTTGCATCGGGAGTGACTGGTTGGGCAGTGGAGCGCGCTGCTCCGCGGCGTATGGCGGTGCGGAGCGGCGCGCTCCACGACGCCGGCACGACCGATGCGAGTGGTACAGGCCACTAGCGGTTGTGCGGCACGGTCACGACCGCGACCGACGCGGTGCTCAAGCCACAGGCATCGGTGGCCGTGTAGGTCACGGTGTAGGTGCGGCCGTCGCCGCTGCCGGCGCGTTCGGCGCGCAGCGTGAACTGGAAGTCGGCGGTGCCGAGCGCGGCGCCTTGGATGTCGCCCACCGTGTGGCCGTCGCCGCCGCCGGGGGCGTCGTCGGGCTCGTCGCTGACGATCGAGGTCAGCACGACCGTCGGCGCGGGATCACAGATGTCGCTGGCGGCGACGGTGGCGGTGATGTCGACCAACTTGTGGTTGGGCGGCGACAGCGTATTCGGCGTCAGGTGAACGCTGATGGTCGGTGGTGTGGTGTCTTGGATCGTCACCCCGGTAGCCTTGGTATCGCTCAGCGCCATCGGATCGGTTACGGTCAGCTCGGCGCTACAGACCACCGGGCATGGAGGCGGGCTGTTTACGGTCAGGGTCGGCGTTGCGTTGCTGGCGTCGCTCAACACCCCACCGGGGCAGTCGGTGGTCCACTCGAAGGTGATCGGATCGCCGTCGGGGTCGAAAGAGGCGGAGCCGTCGAGCGCCACCGCGGTGGTCGGACCCTGGCATTCCTCGACGTAGGGGCCGTTGGGATCGGACACGGGCGGCCGGTTGATGACCGTCTGTTCGCTGTCGGCGTTGTTCGACGGATCCGGATCGCCGCCGACCTCTCCCAGGCTGCCATCCAGGCCGTACGGCACCTTGTTGTCGACCATCGCCACGTTCTCGACCACGGCCGGCGCCGGCAGGTCTGCCACCGCCTCGGCCGCGACGGTGACGGTGACATCGAACGAGCGCGACGCCCCCGACAGGATGGTGGGCAGCGCGCAGGTGAGCGTGCCCGCCGGCGCCTCGGTACAACCGCCGGTGTCGGAGACGTAGGTCGCTTCGGCGGGTAGCGTGTCGACGACGCGGACGCCCCTGGCCGGTTGGGGGCCGTGATTGGCGACGGTGAGCGTGTAGACCAGCTGCGCGCCGGCGTTGACCGGATCGGGCAGGTCGGTCTTGCTGATCTGCAGGTCGGTGGTGTTGATCGCCTCGTCCGCCGCCCGCCACTCGTCGAGCGAGCGCTCCGCCTGAGCCGGATTCAGCGCCTGGTCGGCGTCGTCGCCGAAGGCGCGCGGGTTGAGCACGATGTTGCTCCAGTCGTCGTAGGCCGCCAGGATATCGGGCTGGCTCGCACCGACGGCTCGGGTCTGCCCATCGTCCGAACCGGCCTGCTTCGCGGTGTCGCACTGGCGATTCAGGCCATCGTGGATGATCTGGTCGCTCAACGCCACATCATCGCCTTGCGGGGAGGTGTCGAGTGTTCCGTCCGCGCCGGGCGAGACGCACTTGCCGTCCTCGTTGATGTCCACGACGACGGGGCCGTTGGCGATGACGCCGTCGCCGCTCCAATCGGTATCGTTGGCGTCGTCGCCGTCGGTGTCCTGGCCGCTCATCGGCCAGCCGGTCGTCTTGGCGAGCAGATCGCGAAACTGGCACATGTTCTCGCCGTCGTTCGGGTCGAGCACCGCCGTCTCGTCGAGCTGGCTCTCGTCGAGCGGTGCCGGGATCGCCCCACGGCCGCCGGGACAGGTCGCACATACGGGCGGTGCGTAGTCGAGCAGGCCGCCGCCGCTCACCTGCGGGATGTTCAGACCGTAGTTGTAGTTCATCATGCTGACGTAGTTCGGCTTGTTGTTCAGGTTCTCGAAGCCGCCGTGGCGGAGGTTCAGCGTGTGCCCGAGTTCGTGGAAGATGTATCCGGGGTCGGTGCCGTAGACGACGAAGTCATTGCCGCCGACCTCGCCCCTGCCTGCTACCTGCTCTCCGTTCGCGCAGGTGTTCTCGGCGGCGATGGGCGTACCGCTGATGAGGTACCGGAAGACGAGCGCCCGCATCGGATCGAAGAACTCCGCCTTCGCCGCGTAGAACGAATCGTCCAGGCAGATCACCGGGTCCGGTAGCACGTCGCCGCCGCCGCCGAGGTCGTCGCCGACGGGCTGGCCGTTCTCCATCAGTCCGCCGGTGTCGACCCAGAGGTTGATCCCCGGTTGGCCGTCCGGGTTGACGGTGCCGCCGGCGTCGGCGGGCGCCAGGGCGAAGGTGTCCTTCAGCGCCTGGATCTCGGCGCGTTTCGGCTGCTGTCCGGGGCGCCAGTCCATCTCGACGAACAGGTCCTTGTGGTCGGGTTGCGCACCGAAGCCCGGCAGGTCGATGTCGGCGGCGCCATCGCAGTCGGTGTCGATGCCGTTCTGCTCCCAGGTGTCGTACAGCCCGTCGCCGTCCGCGTCGGGAAGTTGCGGCGTGATGGTCACGCAACTGAAGCGGACGAAGCGCCCGTCGTTCTTGAAGTCCGAGCGCCCTTGCAACCCCTTCGCCGTCGTCTCGACGCGCACGCTGATGCGGTAGTCGTGGAGGGCGACGAGGTCGACGTCGTCGAAGGTCGCGCCGGTGATGTCCGAGACGACCGCGAAAATCGTCTGGAAGGGCTCACCGTCCTCTCGCTGGTCGAGCAGGACCTCGGAGGCGACATCGACGCCGTCGGTGAGATCGCGCAGCGTGACGCGGATCTCGACCTCGCCGAAGATGGTGTTGATATCGAGCGATCCAACCAGGAGCCCGCCGTAGTTCACCGACATCGCGACGCTGGCCGAGAAGGACACCGCCGGTGTGAACGTGAGGCCCACCTCGGCGTGCGATGAGTTCTCCTGCGCCGCACCGCCATCGGCGTTGCTCAGCGCCGAGTTGGTGGCCAGGTCGAAGGTCGCGTCTTGCCCGCCCGCGTCGCCGAAGGTCGCCGTGCAGAGGGGCGGTGCGCCGGGTTGGACGCAGTCCGCCCCCGCCTCCGCTGCGGCCCAGTGAATGACCGCCGCTCCGAGAACCACCGGGCGCAGTGCGCCGAGCCTCCGCATCCACAGTTGCATGGGTGGCCCTCCTGACGTGTTCGATCGGTGGCCGACGGCTCCCACGGTTTGCGCTGGCCGTCAAGGCCATTTCTGCCTTGCGGCAGCGGCGGTCTGCTGCAACGGCGTCATGCTGTGCGAGCGCGCAACGGCGCTGCGCCGTCTGGCACGGCTCGCGGCCGGGTCGCGCGCCGAACTCGCGCCGACTCGAGTCTCGCGCTGATGCGGTTGTTCTGGCAGTGGCGCGCCGATCAGTCGCCGGCACCTCCCATCCCGATCGAGGCGAGGCCGGATTCGCCAGCCGCGCGGGCTTGACCGGCTCGTCGCCGTTGGACTATCGACCCGGCGTCAAGGGGCCCTTGGCCGCCCGGCGCGGTCAAGCGGTGCGTCAGGCAGCTCGCTCGAGCGGAGTACAGCTCCGCGGCAATCTCGTCGGCACACGGGGGGGAGCGATGGAAGGCCAACTCAACGCACTGACCGTGATCTTCACCGAGT
>CAYYWP010000030.1:17211-29295 GCA_964475125.1 uncultured Binatia bacterium (SeqCode)
GTTCTACTACTGGGTGACCGTCGTCATCATGTTCCTGATCCACGTCGGGTTCTGCGTCTATGAGGTGGGAGTCAGTCGGCGACGCAATCACCTCCACACGCTGATGAAGAACACCATGGCTATCCCGTTGGTCACGGTGACGTTCTTCTTCTTCGGCTGGTGGATCTACTTCGCCTTCCCGAACGGCCTCGGCATCATCAATTTCGCCGACACGCCGCTCGCCTATGATCCACTGAAAGTCGCGGCGCCCTGGAGCCCGTTGATGGCGACGCACCTGTCGGGTGCGAACGCCACGGACGCCGCCTTTGGCATCACCGCGGACGGGGCCTCCGGCGCCGCCACGTGGCATCGCCTCAACGGCGTGTTCTGGGCCGCCTTCCTGCTGTTCTCGATCACCACCGCGTCCGTCATCTCCGGCGCGATCATCGAACGCGTCCGTTCCGGCGCGTTCTGGCTGATCGCGGTCATGGTCGGCTCGGTGACCTGGATCCTCGATGCGGCCTGGGGCTGGAGTGCCGGCGGGTGGATGGTCAAGGTGCTCGGCTATCACGACGCCTACGCCTCGGGCGTCGTGCACGCCATCGCCGGCGGCACCGCCTTGGCGGTGCTGATCGTGCTCGGCCCCCGGCTCGGCAAGTTCCGGCCGGATGGAACGCCGCGCGAGATCCCGCCGCACAACCCGTGGCTGGTGACGATCGGTTTGTTCCTGATCTATACGGGGTTCTGGGGCTTCTACGCCGCCTGCAACATCCCGATCATCAGCCCGGCCACCATCGCCGGACAGATCACCGGCGACACCTGGACGACCACCAACATCTATCTCGCCCCCACGACGCTCAGCGCCATCACCTTCAACTTCCTCATGTCGCTGTCCGGCGGCATGATGGCCGGCTACTTCATCTCGAAGGGGGACGCCTTCTGGACCTACTCATGCGGTCTGGCGGGCATCATCTCGGCGTCGGCCGGCAACGATCTCTATCATCCGATCCAGGCGATGTTCGTCGGCGCCATCGTCCCGATGCTCGCCTACAAGCTGCATTACTGGGTGGAGCGCACCTTCAAGATCGACGACGCCGTCGGCGCCGTGGCCGTGCACGGCTACTGCGGCTTCCTGGGCGTCGTCGTCGCGGGCTTCTTGCTGTGGGGCGCGCCGAGCTCGCCGTACGAAGGCTTCGCGACCATCTCGCCGTGGGGCAATCTGCTGGGCGCCGTGATCATGTTCTTCGTCCTCGGCTTCATCCCGGGTCTGGTGCTGGCGTTGATCTTGAAGAGCTGCGGACTGCTGCGCGTGCCGCGCGAAGTGGAGATCGTCGGCCTCGATGTGGTCGGCCAGGAAGCGTACGAAGGCGCGATCGCCGAGGTCAAAGCGGCGGAGCAGGCCGCGCTGGCGGCGTTGCCCGCGCGCTGAGTGAAAGGGGGAGCCATGTCGACCATCGGCATCACGAGTTGGGCCACGGATCTCAAGCACATCGGCGCGATCTATCCATTCCAGGGCGGGGAGGTCCTCATGGTGATCGCCGGGGTGGCCTTCTGGGTCCTCTGGCACGTCTGGCAGATCGCGCACGAGAACGCCGAGCTGAAAGCCAAGAGCGCCCGCGTCGACGTGGAGGAATCGAAAGCGGCCATCGAACGGTACTGACAGGCTCGCCGTCCCCGGAGCCGCGACATGCCGCCGGGAGACCCTGGCTGGCGCGAGGCGGCGGCCGGCGCACGACGACCCGTCCGCCCCGTTCGGCGAACCGGCTGCCGTCCTACGACTCGTACAGCGCGTGGGTCTGGCGCAAGCGCTCGGAGAGGAGCTGCATGAGTTGTAACGCGAAATGGGGATTCTGGCGGACCAGCAAGTAGAACTGCGCCTTGTCGATCGGGACGAGCTCGGTTTCCTCGAGTGTCACCACGGTTGCCGTGCGCGTCGCCTGGTCGAGGAGTGCCATCTCGCCGAAGATCTCGCCCTCGCCGAGGGTGTCGACCGTCTGCCCTCGGACCTGCACCGCGACCTTGCCGCGCCGGATGGCGTACATGAGCTCGCCCGCCTCGCCCTGGCGAAAGATCGTGCTCTGCGGGGCGTACGACACGGCGTTGGGGGCGTTGCGAAACAGCAAGAACTGACGCGGGTTGGCACTCATCAGCCGCTCCTCTCTGCTCCTCTCGTCTGTGATCGGTACGGATTCCGCCCAACTAGTCGATCGCGGGCGGCAGAGGAAGATCGCCGGCATGGGTCGATGTCGTGATCTGGGCCGGAAGATCTTCGGGTCGTGCCTCGGTTTGATGGCATGAACTGAAACACGCCTGATTTTCGTCTAGTGTCGGTCCCCGTTTGGCACTATGCGGCGATGGGTTGCTGCGGATCAGGGGCGAGTACGGCAGTACCGCCGGCGGCGCAGGCGACGATGCGGGCGCGGCGACCGCGGGCCAGAGCGGAGGCATCGAGATGAGCGGCGACGGCACCAACCTGCCAACCGTGTGCGTGCTCTGCAGTCACAACTGCGGCCTGCGGGTCGACGTCCGCGACGGCCGCATCGCCGCCGTGCGCGGCGACGAGACGAACCCGATCACGCGCGGCTACCTCTGCAACAAGGCCTTCGCCATCGCTCACTACGTCGAGCACGGCGACCGCCTGCGCCAGCCGATGCGCCGCCAGCCCGACGGCCGCTTCGAGCCCATCGACTGGGCGACGGCGATCGGCGAGATCGCGGCGCGGCTGAACGACATCCGCGCCCGCCATTCGCCGCGCGCCATCGCGCTGGTCGGCATCGGCGGACAGGGCAACCACATGGACGCGCCGTATGCGATGGCCTTCTTGCGCGGCACCGGCTCGCGGCGCTGGTTCAACGCCTTCGCGCAGGAGAAGACGCAACACTGCCTGATCGACCAGTGGATGTTCGATGCCTCGCCCGCCACCTTTCTGCACGCCGATACCGAGCGCGCCCGCTTCCTCCTGGTGCTCGGCACCAATCCCAAGATCTCCAACCGCGGCCACAACGCCACCGAGACCTTCAAGCGCCTGGCCAACGACCGCGCGCGCACGGTCGTCGTCGTCGACCCGCGCGAGACCGATACGGCGCGCACCGCCACGCGCCATCTGCGCCTGCAGCCGGGGACCGACGTCTACCTCCTGCTGGCGCTCGCGGCGGTGGTCGTGCGCGAGGACTTGGTGGCGCACCGTTTTCTCGACCACGGGACCATCGGGTTCGATCTCCTGCGGACCGAGCTGGCGGCCGTGGACGTCGCCGCCATGGCGGCGCGCTGCGGCGTCGCCGTCGAGGCGATCATCGACACCGCGCGCGGCTTCGCCGCCGCCGACTCGGCGGCGATCTTCTTCGACCTCGGCGTCGAGCAGACGCCCTTCTCCACCGTGATCTCGTACCTCATCCGCGCCCTGCTCGTGCTCACCGACAACCTCGGCCGGCCCGGCGGCTGCGTCTTCCTCGAGACGTTCCTGCCGCCGGCGCAGGACCCGAGCCTGGTGAAGGAGCCCGAGCGCGCACTCGCCTCCGGCATCGCCGCCATTCGCGCCCTCGGCAACGAGGGCATGTTCTCGCCGACGCTGGTGCCCGAAGAGATCTTGCTCGACCATCCCGAACGGATCCGCGCCCTCATCGTGGAGGGGGCCAATCCGATCCTGTCCTATTCCGACGCGTCGTGCTGGCGCGAGGCGCGCCAGCACCTCGATATCCTGGTGGTGATCGATCCCGCCCTGACCCAGACCGCGCGCCTGGCGGATTACGTGCTGCCCACGCCCGTCGGCTACGAAAAATGGGAGACCGCGGTCTTCCCGCGCGGCATTCCGGAAGTCTACATGCAGGTGCGGCCGCCGGTCGTCGCGCCGCCGCCCGAGGCGCTGCCGGAACCGGAGATCTACGTACGGCTCTGCGAGGCCATGCAACTCTACCAGCCGCCGCCGCCCGAGCTGGCGGCGCTCGGCGCGGCGGCGCTCACCCCCGACGGCGCCATGGCGTTCCTCGCCGCGGCGCAGGGCGCGGCCCGGCGCGGCCAACACGAGATGCTGGTGTGGGCCTATCGGACGCTCGGTCCGCACCTGCCGGCGCCGGCGCTGACCTCGATGTTCTTCATCGCCCACATGAACGCGATGCTGCGCCCCGAGAGCGTACTGCGCACCCTCGGGCCGGAGTGGGACGACAAGCTGCCGTTCGAGATCGGCAGCGAGCTCTTCCGGCGCATCCTCGCCCATCCGGAAGGCGTCGAGATCGCCCGCCAGCGGCTGGAGACCAATCTCGAGGACCACCTCGGCTTCCCCGACCGCAAGATCCGGCTCGCGCCCGCGCCCATGCTGGCGGAGATCCGGCGCGCCCTCGCCAGTGCGCCGCCCGTCGATCCCGCCTTCCCCTTCGTCATGGCGGCGGGGTTACGCACGCACTGGACGGCGAACACGATCCAGCGCGACCCGGCGTGGCGCAAGGGCAAGGGCCCGCACTGCGCGCTCAACCTCTCGCCCACCGATGCGGCGGCGCTCGGCGTCGGCGACGGCGACGCCGTGCGCGTGGCGACGCGGCGCGGCAACCTCACGCTGCCGGCGCAGATCGACCGCAAGCTGCTGCCTGGCCATGTCTGGATGCCGAACGGCTTCGGCATGGTGTCGGCCGACGGCATGGTGGACGGCGCCAACCAGAACGAGCTCACCGACACGACCGAGCGCGACCCCTTCACCGGCATCCCGCACCACCGCTACGTGCGCTGCCGCATCGAGCCCGCCGCCAGGGGGTGACGGCTCGTTGAATGCCCATCCCCAGGTGAGGCACCACGGCGTGATTTGCATCCGGAGGTCTTCGAGCAACGCCCGCCCGGGACGGTAGTCCGTCCACTGGATTACCCCCGCCTACACGGCGAAGCGCAGCTCCACCTCGAAGCCGCCGCCCGGTGGGTTGCGCGCGCTCACCCGCGCGCCCATGCGCCCGATCAGGCCGCGCACCAGGGCGAGGCCGATACCGCTGCCCGGGTGCCGGCGGGTCAGCGCGGACTCGCCGCGGTAGAACGGCTCGAAGATCCGGCCGAGATGACGCGGCGCGACGCCGGGGCCGTGGTCGCGCACGGCGAGACAGACGTCCGCGCCGTCCCGCCAGGCGCGCAGCTCGATGCGCCGCAGCGCCGCGTCGCGGGCGTACTTGACGGCGTTGTCGACCAGATTGCAGAGCACCTGGACGAGCGCGTCGCGATCGAAGCGCACCGCGGGGAGGTCCGGCTCGGTCTCGACCGCGAGTTCGAAGCCGGCGCGCTGGACGTGCGGGCCGAGCAGCTCGGCGACGTCGGTCAGCACCGGCCCCAGCGAACCGCTGACGAATACGACGTCGCGTCCGCCTTTTTCCAGACGCCCGAGCTCGAGCACGTTGTCGATCAGGCGGCTCAGCCGTTCCGATTCGACGGTGATGTGGCGGTGGTACTCGGCGCGCTTGGACTCCGAGGGCACCATGCCGTCGCGCAGCATCTCGGCGTACATGCGAATCGCGGTGAGCGGCGTCTTCAGCTCGTGCGAGACGGCGGCGACGAAGTGGGTGCGCTGGTCGGCGGAGCGTACGGTGACCGACACCATACGGTACAAGGCCAACAAGCCGAGTGCGCCGACGGCGAGCAGCAGCGCCGACAGGGTATAGACGTCGCCGGCGCTGCCGGCTCCGGGCAGCGGGCGCAACCCCAAGCGCGCGCTGAGGTCGTCGAAGGGCTCGGCGAAGCGATGTTGATAGACGAAGGACGCCGCGGCGCTGAGCGCCGGCGCGGCGCCAGGTGGCGTCCAGAACGCCAGCTCGGCGTTCCGCGCCAGTCCCTCGTCGCCGAGCGCCTGGGCGCGCAACCACTCGCCCAGTGCGGGCACGTCGAGCAGGACGCCCTGCCGGTACGCCTCGCGCCCGCGCACCACCGTCCGATAGAGCATGAGGTGCCGCGCATCGATGAGCCGGCCGCTGAGCGGCGGGAGGTCGGTTGCGGCGGCGTCCCGTTTGGCGCGCCCCGTCGATGCGTCTGCGAGCGCCAGATCGCCACGCCCGTCCGCGGAGCGCTGGCGTGTCTCGTCGCCGCGCTCATCGGCCCGTTCGGGTTCCCCGGCGCGCGACTGCGGGCGTGCTTGCTGCGGCGCCAGCGACGCGACGGGGCGCTCGGCGCGCTCGGCCACCGCCTTGTTGAGTGAGCGCAGCGCGTCATAGGCGTCGCTCGACGCGGTCTGGGGGACGAGGCCGCCCGCCCCGGCATGCTCTTCCAGCGCGACCGTCGTGCCTGGGCTCTGCGCGCGGCCGGTGGCGGTGACACCCGCTAGCCGGTCCGATTCCGCCGGCGCGCCGCGCCAGTAGCGCCCGAGCAGACGCTCGAGCTCGGCCGGCGCGGTGGCGACCGGTGCGTCGGACACCGGCCAGATGGCGATGCCGCCGCCGGGTTCGACCTGAAACGCGCCGACGAGAAACGAGGCCTCGGCCGGGCGCGTGGCCCCGTAATTCTCGAAGGGTCGCGCCTCCTCGCGTTCGAGCACCCGCGACAGACTGCGCTCCAGCTCGTCGAAGACGCGTTCGGCCACCGCTTGCTGGCGCAGTTGGGCTTCGAGCGCGACGCCGTCGAGCGCGCGGCGCACCAGCAACAGCACCGGTGCCGTGAGCGCCAGCGCACAGACGATGAAGAGCACGCGGACGCGGCGCATGGCTCAACCGAGAAAGCGGTAGCCTTCGCCGCGTACGGTTTCGATGGCGGCGCGCCGGCCAGCCTCGATCTTCTTGCGCAGCTTGGCGATGTGCATGTCAACCGTGCGGGTGTGGATGCGTTCGACATGCCGCATGCCCCAGACCTCGCGCAGCAGTTGGCGTCGGCTGACGATGCGCCCACGCTCGCGGGCGAGGAGCGCCAGCAGCACCAGCTCGCGCTGGCTGAGCGCGATCGTCAATCCGTCGCAGGCGGCGCAGCGCGCGGCGGGATCAATCTGCCAGGCGCCGAAGGGAAACGGCGCTGGCGCCGGCTCGGCGGGCGCGCCGCTGCGGCGCAGGAGCGCATCGACCCGCGCCATCAGCTCGGCCACCGAGAACGGCTTGGTGACATAGTCGTCGGCCCCGGCGCGAAACCCCTCCAGCACGTCCGCCTCGGCGCCGCGCGCAGTCAGCAGGAGGATCGCCTGTTCGTGGCGCGCGGTGCGCAGCGCGCGACAGACCTCGAAGCCGCTCATGCCGGGCAGCATCACATCGAGCACCACCAGCGCGTAGGGCTCGGCGAGCGCGCGGCGCAGCCCCTCCTCTCCCGACTCCACCCCGTGCGGTGCGTGGCCGCGGAACGCCAGGACATCGCATAACCCGCTGCGGATCGCGGCCTCATCCTCCACCACCAGGATCGCGAGCTTCGCAGTCATCGACCTTGCCCGCAGTCTAGGCGTTGCGGCGCGGGAGTAAACCGCGCGTCAACGGCCGGCGTCGCGTTTTACATTCCTTTTACCGATCACGGCTGGCCCGCGCGCGTCTGAGAACGCACACTACCCGGCAACGAAAGGAGACGATTGCATGACCCCATCGCGTTCCCACCTCATCACCGCCGCCGCGCTGCTGACCGTCACCGCGCTCGGCGGGGCCGCCGCCCGCGGCTTCGCCCGCAGCATGCGGCTGCCGCCCGAGGCGCCGGGCGCGGCCCGCACCACCTTTTCCGCCGCAGCGGCCGGACCGGTGACCTTCTCCGGCACGCTCGACCGCCGGGCCGTGCAGCTCGGCCAGGACGGCATCGCGCGCATGGAGCTGGTCATCGCCGGGGCGCCGGACACCGGCGCCCGCCCCCTCCAGCACCCGACCGACCTGGTCATCGTCCTCGACCGCTCCGGCTCGATGGACGGCGACAAGATCGCACAAGCGCGCGCCGCCGTGGGCGAGCTTCTCGACCACCTCGGCCCTCAGGACCGCTTCGGCCTGGTGACGTATGCCGACTGGCCCGCCACCGAGGTCGCCCTGTCGCCGGCCAGCGAGGCGAATCGGACGCGCTGGCGCGCGCTGGTGGCCCAGATCGCACCTGCCGGCGGCACCAACATGTCGGGCGGCATCGACGCCGGCTTGCAGCTCATCGAACAGCACCGGCAGCCGGCCCGCGTGCCGCGCCTGATCGTGATCTCCGACGGACTCGCGAATCAGGGCGACCCCTCGTTCGACGGGCTCACACGGCGCGCGCAGCGCGCCGCGCGGGGTGAGTACATGCTGTCCACCGTCGGTGTCGGCAGCGACTTCAACGAACAGCTCCTGACCGCGATCGCCGACGCCGGCACCGGCAACTATTACTACGTCGCCGATGCCCGCGAACTCGGCAACGTGTTCGGGCGCGAGTTCGATGCCGCGCGCCGAACGATCGCCTCGGGCCTGACGGTGCGCATCGAGCCGGCCAGCGGCGTGCGCGTGATCGACGCCGCTGGGTATCCGCTCGAATCCAGCGATGGCGCCGTGGTCTTCCGCCCCGGCGCGCTGTTCGCCGGCCAGGAGCGACGGATCTGGCTGACGCTGGCGGTGCCGCAGCATGCGGTGGGCGAGTACGACATCGGCCGCTTCGCCCTCGCGTACGGCGACGCCGCGCACCGCACCGAACTGCAGTTCGCCGAGACGCCGCGCATCGCCTGCGTACGCGGCGACGCCGAGTTCTATGCCGGCGTCGACGTCGACACCTGGGGTCGCGGGCTGGTCGTCGACGCGTACAATCAGATGCAGACCTTAGTGGCGCGCGAAGTGCAGAACGGGCGGCGCGATGAAGCGCTGGAGCGCGTGCGCCGCTTCAAGGAAGAGGCCAGCAGAATCCAGTCGGTTCTTCCCTCCGCGCCCGTCGCCGGCCAGCTCGATGCGGCGTCGCGCCTGGAGGAGCGAGTCGGCGCCGCTTTCGCCGGCCCCGACCAACGAGCGCGCCAGAACGCGTTCAGCAAAGCCGCCAGCGCCGCTGCGCTCGATGCGCGCCGCGCCGGCGCGAAGCAGTAGGCGGGTGGGGCGGGTGCGCGCGCACGCGTGCGGACCGGCGAACGGTGCGCCGTCTCGCCTCGTCCCCGCGGGCTCGCGCACCCACCCGCCCAGCAACCGACCGCTGGTCACCAGCATCGCAAAGGAGACCCGATGACTCTACGCCTACTCGATCGCATCACCATGCTCCTGAAGGCCGACGCGCACGGCGTCGTTGAGTCGCTCGAGGAGCGCTCGCTGCTGCTCAAGCAGTACCTTCGCGAGGCCGAGCTCGATCTCGATCGCAAGCGCGCTCGTCTCGAGGCCGTGCGCGAGGACGAGAAGCGGCTGTGCGCCGCGCTGGCGGCCTGCGAGGCCGAGCAGCTCACCCTCGACGAGGACGTCACCCTGGCGCTGGCCGCAGACAAGGGCGACCTCGCCCGCTTCGCCGTCCGCCGCTTGCTGTCGCGCCGCGGCGAGGCCGGCGGCCTGCGCGCGCAGATCGAACAGCGCGCCACCGAAGCCCAGGCATTGGCGGCGCGCCTGACAGCGCAAGAAGAACAGTTCGAGGCCCTGCGGACGCGCGTGCGAGTCGAGCTGACCCGCGCCAGCGATCCGCTGGCCAGCGCGCCTTGGGCTTGCGGCGGGGCGGTCGCCGACGAGGCGGTGGAGATCGAGCTGCTACGCCGCCGCCGCGCGGCGGAGGATCGCCCATGATGCGCAGCGGCCGTTTCACCGGCGCGATTCTGTTCGCCGCCGGCGCCGCCGCCTGCAGCCTGCCGTGGATGCTGTGCCTGGCGCCCCTCGTCGGCGGGGGCGCCGCGCAGACCTCGTATCTGGTGCTGGTCACGGCCCTCTACGTCGCCAGTCTGCACAGCGGCGCCGTGGCGCCGGCGCGGCTCGACGCGACCGCCCGGCCGGCGTTGTCGCGCCTGACTCTCGCGCTGCTCGCGGGCCTCGCTGGCACCGCCGTCGCCGCGCTGACCCGCAGCCCCGCCGAGCTCGCTTTCGGACTGGCGGCCGTGCTCGGCGTCGCCCGCAGCGGCTTTCTGTACCGCGCCGCGCCGGCGCGCGCACTGGTCGTCGAAGTCATCCTGCTCACCGGTGGCCTGTGTTTCGCGCGCTTCCTCGCCGGCTCTGCGTGGCCGCCGGCGGCGCTGGGGCTGTGGGGATTCCTGCTCGTGCAGAGCCTCTTTTTCCTCGTCCCCGCCGTCCGGCCGCGACACCCAGCGCCGGCGTACCTCGATCCGTTCGAGGACGCGCATCGCCACGCCGTGGCACTGCTCGAGCGCATTGACTGAGCCCGCCCTCCGTAGCCGTCCGCCTGCGAGCGCTTGAAAAGAAGCGTGGCGGGAGCGGCGTTGGCACGGCCAGCGCGCGGCAGCCAGGCGAGGTCAGCGCGCGGGCTCGGGGCTGAGCACCATCACGGGGATGCGGCGGGCGCCGGCGCGCTGCGCATAGACGGCGTAGCCGGGATAGTAGTCGACGGCCATCGCCCACAGGCGGGCGCGCTCCGCTCCCTTGGCCTCGTGCGCGACGTAGACGGCGCGCCGGCCCGCGAGAATCATGGTGGCACGCGGCGTCTTGCGCAGATTGTGGTACCAGTCCGGATGCCGCGGCGCGCCGCCCATCGAAGCGATCACGACCAGGCGGGCCCCGTCCTCGATGTAGAGCAGCGGTGTGCTGCGTACCGCGCCGGACCTGGCACCCACCGTCTCCAGCAAGCAGGTATTTTGCCCCAGCGCCACCTTCATGCGCCCACCACTCCAACGCAGGAGACACCGATCGATGGGTGGAACGACGTGCAGGCCGAACCACGTCCCGGCCGGCGTCGAGAAGATACAGGCGACGACCCGCCTCCACGCCGGCGTCCGCGCCGTTGTACTCATCGGCATCCCCCCTCTGGCACCTGACTACGATCTGACAAGAACCTCAACGCAGAGACCCAGAGTACGCAGAGGCAGCGTGCATGAATTCGAGCCCTGACTCATCGTCATTCGTTGATTAGGTTTGGGGTTCACTCTCTAGCAGGATGCTGAAAAACCCGCCCCTCACCCTTCGACGGGCTCAGGGTGAAGCGGCGGGTTTTTCAGCATCCTGCTAGGCCCTCGTGTTCCGCGTGCTCGGCGGCCTCCGCGCCTCTGCGTTTGAATTCCCCTTGCCCGATCAAGTTAGACTTGTCGTCATTCCGCCATTGGCGTAGTTCGGGGTGTGTACCGGAAGAGCGATCAGGCTGATCTGTCGGCGCGGCAGGTGCGGTTACTGAGGCGCCTCGTGGCAGAGGAGTTCAAATGAAGCCCAAAGACTTCGAAAGGCTCGTGGCGAGCGTGAAGCAAGCGGGGGCGATTCGCAGAGGTCGTCTCAAGCCGAACCGCGTTACCAAGTTCAATCCGGACGACCTGCGGGCGACGCGACTCAAGCTCGGCAAGTCACAGGAGGAATTCGCGCTGATGATCGGCGTCAGCGTCGCAACACTACAGAACTGGGAGCAGGGTCGGCGTCGTCCTGACGGTCCGGCGCGGGCGCTATTGCGAGTTGCGGCGCGAAACCCTCGCGCCGTGGCGGAGGCGCTCGCATCGTGAGCGCGCCTACCCAGGCGTTCGAGCCGACCGCCTTGAGCTGGCCTGCTCTCAGTCGACATCCTGCGCCGAGGTACATTGGTACGAAGCGCTCGGCCTCGGCCGCGTACGGATGAAGATCAAGCAGTTCATAGACTGATGGCGGCGACGACGCGAACGAAGAAGCGGTACCTGCTGTGCGTGCGGAACGAGGGCTCCGAGGATGTAGAGCCCCGCAAGCTATACGAGCAGCTACCTGACCGTCGTGCTGCCAAGGATGGTTACGTCCGAGTCATCGATGAATCTGGAGAGGACTATCTTTACCCCGCGGACTACTTCGTCGCAGTTGACCTTCCGCGCGAGGCAGAACGTGCGTTAGACAGCCCCAATGACGGCGCGGCCATGACAAGCAAGGACGGAGAGCGAACCGAGTGAACCATAGCGAGATCGTCAGTTTCCTCTGGGGAGTCGCGGACCTCATCCGCGACACCTTCAAGCGCGGCAAGTACCAGGACGTCATCCTGCCGCTGACCGTCCTGCGCCGCCTCGACTGTGTGCTCGCGGGCACCAAGGAGAGGGTGCTGGCGAAACAGGCCGAGCTGCGGGGCAAAAAGCTCGAGAACCTCGATCCCCAGATTCGCAGG
>CAYYWP010000031.1:0-29153 GCA_964475125.1 uncultured Binatia bacterium (SeqCode)
GACGGCGGCTACGGCGCCACCTACCTGGCGCGCATCGTCGGCCACAAGAAGGCGCGTGAGATCTGGTACCTGTGCCGCCAGTACAACGCCCAGCAAGCGCTCGACATGGGGTTGGTCAACGCCGTGGTGCCGCTGGCCCGCCTCGAAGACGAGACCGTGCAGTGGGGGCGCGAGATGCTGGCCAACAGCCCGATGGCGCTGCGCTGCCTGAAGGCGGCCTTCAACGCCGACACCGACGGTCTGGCCGGCCTGCAAGAGCTGGCCGGCAACGCGACGCTGCTGTTCTACATGTCGGAGGAGGGGCAAGAAGGTCGCAACGCCTACCTGCAAAAGCGCCCGCCCAACTTCGCCAAGTTCCCGCGCTTGCCGTGAGCTCCGCTGCGCCGCTCAGCCGCGCGGCGATTTGGCTGCTGGCCATCCGCCCCGCCACGCTCACCGCCGCCATCGCGCCGGTGCTGGTCGGCACCGCCATGGCGTACCGCGCCGGTGGAGCGCGGCTCGGTGCGGCGGCGGCGGCCCTGCTCGGTGCGCTGCTGCTGCAGATCGGCGTCAACCTGGCCAACGACGCCGACGACTTCGAACGCGGGGCCGACACCGGGGCGCGGCGCGGCCCGAGGCGCGTCACACAGAGTGGGCTGCTCAGCGCCGGCGAGGTGCGCCGCGCCGCCTGGCTGTCGTTCGGCCTGGCGGCGCTGGTCGGCTGTTACCTGATCGCCCTCGCCGGCTGGCCGATCTTGGTGCTGGGGCTGGCCGCCATCGCCGCCGGCTGGGCGTACACCGGTGGGCCATGGCCGCTCGGCTACCACGGGCTCGGCGAGGTCTTCGTCTTCCTCTTCTTCGGCTTGGCGGCCGTGCTCGGCACCACCTACGTGCAGACCACGGCGCTCTCCGCCATCGACCTGCTCGCCGCGCTGCCCGTGTGCACCCTGGTCACCGCCATCTTGGTGGTGAACAACACGCGCGACATCGACGACGACCGCCGCGCCGGCAAGCACACGCTGGCCGTGCGCTACGGTGCGCAGGCGATGCGCGCGTTCTACACCCTGCTGGTCGGCCTGGCGTATGCCATCGCCGCGGGGCTGGGGATGAGCGGCGTGACCTCAGCCGCGGTCTGGCTGACGTGGCTGAGCCTGCCGCTGGGCGTGCGCGTGGTGACGGCCATGTGGCGGGCGCACGACGGCATCATCTTCAACCGGCTGTTGCGCGACACCGCCCGTCTGCACCTGCTGTTCGGCGTCCTGTTCGCCGTCGGGCTGTCGGCATGACGAGTGCGGCGCGCGCCACGCCGTTCGCCATCCCCTTCCGCCGCCCGTTGCGCATCGGCGGCGCCTCGGTCGCCGTGCGACACGGGCTGCTGATCGAATGGCGCGACGGCGATGGTCGCCTGGGGGTGGGCGAGGTGGTTGCGGCGCCGGCGCCGACCGCGCCGCGCTGGCGCCCCGACCATCTGCGCCGGGGACTGGAAACCGCCGGGCTCGACCTGGCGGCGCAACGGCGCGGATGTACGCTCGCCGCCCAGCTCGGCGGCGCGCGGCGCACCGGCATCGCCGTCAACGCGTTGCTCGGCGACGACGCGCCGGCGGGTTGCGCGGCGCAGGCGCGGGCGTTGGTGGCGCGCGGCTTTCGCTGTCTCAAGCTCAAGCTGGCAGCGGACGATCTCGACGCCGACCGCCTTCGACTCGCCGCCGTGCGCGCCGCGGTCGGCAGCGCGATCGCCCTGCGCGCCGACGCCAACGCCGCCTGGTCGGTGGCCCACGCCATTGCCGCCATCGCCACCCTGGCGCCGTTCGACCTCGAGTACATCGAGCAGCCGGTCGCCGAGATCGCGGCCATGGCGACGGTGCGGCGCGCCGTATCGGTGCCGCTGGCCGCCGATGAGTCCGTGGTCGATGCGGCGGCGGTGGATCGCCTGGCGGCCGCCGGGGCCGCGGACGTGATCGTCATCAAGCCGGGGTTCCTCGGCCTCGGCGAGAGCCAGCGCGCCATCGCCGCGGCGCGCCGCGCGGACCTCGGCGTCGTCGTCACTTCGGCCCTCGACACCAGCATCGGCATCGCCGCGGCGGCCCATCTGGCGGCGACGCTCGACGACCCACTCCCGGCCTGCGGCCTGGCCACCGCCGAATGGCTGGCCGGCGATCTGGCGCGGGTGCCACTCGCGATCGCCGACGGCACCCTCACCCTGCCACCGGGCCCCGGCCTGGGTCTCACGCTGGATGACGAGGTGCTGCAGCGGTGGCGCTGTGGCGACAGCTTCGAGATCCCCGTCGAGCGAGCAGGGGATCTCGGTCCATGCCAGGCTTGATTTGACCAGCGGCTATGCGCACCCGGACCATCTCCGCACCTCGGCGTCTGCGCAGCGAAGGTCTCTCTCTTGCCCGCCGGCGCCGCAGGCAGCACAATGGCAGGCGCTGACACCACCCCGACAGGTTCCGCCCCACGCGACTGCGCACAGCCGTGGATCGAGCGCTGGGCCGGCGCCGACGGCGCGCGCCCGGCGCTGATCGGGGCGGCGCAGGTGCTGACCTTCGCCGGGCTGCGCGACGCCGCCGTGCACGCCGCGGCGCGGCTCGCCGCCGCCGGGGTCGAACGCGGCGACCGCGTGGCGCTGCTGCTCGGTAACCGTCTCGAGTTCGCCGTCTGGTTGCACGCCGTCAGCCGGTGCGGCGCGGTCGCCGTGCCACTCGGCCCACGCCTACCGGCAGCCGAGATCGAGGCCCTGCTGCGGGTCTGCCGCTGTGCGCTGCTGTGCAGCGATGCCGCCCACCGGCCGACGGTCGAGGCCCTGCCGGCGGCCAGCGCGCCGCGGCGCATCGACATCGACGGCGCGGCCGAGGCGAAGCCCGGCACGACCGCGGCGGCGCTGCTCGACCTCGACGCACCGCACACCATCATCTTCACCTCCGGCAGCACCGGCACCGCCAAGGGCGTCGTGCTGACGGCTCGCAACCACCTCGCTAGCGCGCGCGCCGTGGCCACCGTGCTGGGCACGCGCGGTGGCGATCGCTGGCTCGCCTGCCTGCCCTTTCACCACGTCGGCGGCCTGGCGATCCTGCTGCGCAGCGCGCTCGACGGCACACCGGTCATCGTACACGAACGCTTCGACGCGGTGGCAGTCAACCGCGCCATCGACGCCGACGGTGCGACGCTGGTGCCGCTGGTGGCCAACATGCTGCAGCGCGTTCTCGACGCGCGCGGCGGGCGGCCGTTTCCGCCGACCCTGCGCGCCGTGCTGCTCGGCGGCGGGCCGGCGCCGGCCGCCCTGCTGGCGGACTGCGAGCGGCGCGGCGTGCCGGTGGCGCCGACGTACGGGATGACAGAGGCGGCGTCGCAAGTGGCCACGCTACCGCCGGGCGAAGCACCGGGGCGCCTGCACAGCGCCGGCCGGCCGTTGCCCGGCATCGACTTGCGCATCGTCCGCGACGGCGTCGAGTTGCCGCGCGGTGCGATCGGCGAGATCGAGCTGCGCGGCGCAGCCATCAGCCCCGGATACCTGGCCGCGGAGGGCCTGGTGCGACACGGCGAATGGCTGCGCACCAGTGACCTGGGCGCGCTCGATGGAGACGGGTATCTCACCGTCGTCGGGCGCGCCGACGATGTGATCATCACCGGGGGCGAGAAAGTCCATCCGCGAGAGATCGAATGCGCCCTGGAGTCCCATCCGGCGGTGGCGGAGGCCTGCGCCTTTGGCCTGCCCAGCCGCGAGTGGGGGGAAAGCCCCGCGGCCTGGGTTCGCTTGCATCCCGGCGCGCAGGTCGAGATGGCCGCGCTCGCGGCTTTCGTGCGCCAGCAGTTGGCCGCGTTCAAGGCCCCGCGCCACCTCCGCGCGGTCGACGACTTTCCGCGCAGCGCCGCCGGAAAGATCCTGCGTCATGCTGTGCGGGAAGCTGCTGCACGGGAAAACGGCGCCTGACCCGCGTCCGGGGAGGCGGGGCGGCCGGGATCGAGCCCCGGACAGGTCGGTGCAGAGTGATCGCCGCTTTTCGTCAAGGGCCGTTTATTGGCACTTGGCAGACCATCCTGGGATCGGTAGCAAGCGCCGTACACCAGGCGGCACGGCAGCGACCGGCTGGCCTCGAGGTTGCTTGGAGATACCCCAGTGGTGGACGACGTTACCGTGCGCAGTGCCTACCGCCGAGACACCGAGCGGTTGATCGCCGAGCGCTTACCGCTTGCCGCCATGCTGTTTCTCGGCCTGGTCGGTGTCGGCAGTGTGTTCGAAATCACCCGCGGACCCGACCACTGGCGGGCCTTCCTCGGCATCTATCTGGCGGAGGTGGCCTTGATCGCGCCCGTGCTGCTGCGGCGTCGCGAGCTACAGCGCCGCGGCTGGCTGAACTGGGTCAACACGGCGACCTGGGCTGGGGTCGCGTTGCTCGTCCACGCCTACGCCGCGATGACCAGCATGCCGCGCGAGCTCCTGGTGGTGGTGGGAACCTGCATCATGACGGGAGCGTCGCTCCTCATGCCGTGGGGCATCCGCGGGCAGGCGGTGCTAGTGGCGGTCACCGTGCTCGGCTCGGCAACGTCGCTGTGGCATCTGCCACCCGTGGCCGTCGGCACCACGTACCTGCTGTTTCTCGAGTTGGCCGGCGCGCTGGTTTCGCTGTTCGGCGCCTACTACTCCGACCTCTATCGCTTCGCCATCTTTCGCGCTGCCGCCCAGCGCGAGCAGGCCTCTTTGATCAGCCACAGCCTGGTCGCCGTGGCGCGTGAGATCAACGACTCGCTCAACGCCGGCGACGTGATGGATCGCGTCGCCGCGGTCATCGGCGAGGCACTGCACGCCTCGTGGGTCGCCATCGTCGGGCGCGAGCCGACGAGCGGCGTGCGCCGCGTCGTCGGCAGCGCCGGTCGCCTCCCGGCGGCGCTCGCCGAGCTCGGCGGCGGCGCATCTGCCGGTGCCGCCGGTGCGCTCATCGACCGCGTGCTCGTCGAGGGCGACCTCGTGTTGAGTGAGGCCGAGGCGGGTGGCGACGACGTCGCGTTGCTGCAGCACTGGCAGACGCTGTCGGTGTTCGGCGCGGCGCTGGGCCGGCACGGGGCGGCGATCGGCCTGCTCCTCGTCGGCACGCAGGACGGCGACGCGGCCGCGTCAGGACAGGAGCGCCGGCTGTTTCGCGCCATCGTTCCCCACGTCGCGGTCGCGCTCGGCAACGTGCAGCTGCTCAACGACCTGCGGCACGCCAACGAGCGCAAGAGCGAGTTCCTGTCGACCATGTCACACGAGCTGCGCACGCCGCTGAGCGTGATCATCGGCTACGCCGATCTGCTGCGGGAAGGGGCCTTCGGTTTCGTCGCCGACGACCAGGCCGCCGTGCTCGCGCGCTTGCGCAACAATGCCCTCGTGCTGCTCGACCTGATCAACGCCACCCTCGAGGCCAACCGCATCGAGGCCGGGCTGAGTGACGTGCGGCTCCGCGACGTCAACATGGCGCTGCTGCTCGACGGCATGCGAGCGGAAACCGAACAGATGCCGCGCCAGCCGGAGGTCGCGCTGCGCTGGGAGATCGCGCCCGTCCCCGCCACCGTGCGCATCGACCCGGTGAAGTTGAAGATCGTCGTGCGCAATCTGGTCGGCAACGCCCTCAAGTTCACTCCCCGCGGTCGGGTCACGGTCTCGGTCGAGATGGATGCGGGCGATCTCCGCATCGAGGTGCGCGACACCGGCGTCGGGATCGCAGCCGAAGAGCTGCCGCGCATTTTCGACATGTTCCACCAGTCCGCCGGTAACGCTGGCGGCGGAGTTGGCCTGGGGTTGTACATCGTGCGACGGCTGGTGGAGCAGCTCGGTGGCCACGTCACCGCCACGAGCCAGTTGGGGATCGGTTCGCTGTTTCGCGTCTCGGTCCCCATCGACAGGGCGGCTTCGCTCGCCGCCAGCGACCCGCCACACGCCGTCGCGGCCGCACCGCAGCAAGCGGCGCGCTGATCCGAGACACCCGATTTCCCGCCAGCGGTGGCGGGTGGCCGCCCCCTCAGCGCTCCAGCACCATGCGCGCGACGCGCCGCCCGATCTGCACCGCGTAGTTGGTACCGCGATCCCAGGGATAGACCTGGCTCATGCTGGCCAACCAGAGGCCCGCGATCGGTGTTCGGATCGCGGGGATGTGGCGCGAGTGGTTGAGCAGGGGGATGGGTTGCGCGTACTCGGTGCGCCAGAGCCAGGTCTGCGTGACCCAGTCGCGCTGGAACGACGGGTTGAAGCGGGGCAAGGCCGGCAGAAAGCGCTCCAAGAGCTCGTCGGGCGAAAGGCGAAAGTACTCGTGTTCGGGAGGCAGGTAGTCGCCACAGTAGATGAGGTGATCGCCGCCATAGTGCTCGGGCGGCAGAAAGTTGGTGTGCTCGACCAACGCCAAGAAGGGGAAGCCGGCTTCCTTGGGGAGGTTGAACCAGTAGTGCTCGGTCAGACGGCGTTTGAGCGCCAGCACCATCACCACCGCGCCCAGGCTGCGCAGCGCGGTGAGCTGGGCGGCGTACGCCTCGGGCAGTTGTGGCGCGATGCGCGCCAGCAGGCGCGGCGCGGTCGTGGCGATGCAGTGATCGACGGTCGTCTCGCCGCCCGGAGCGACCAGGCTGAGGGTCCGATCGGCCGCGGCTGTCACCCGGGTGATCGGCGCGCCGAGGACGATGCGCGCCCCCTGCCGGCGGACCTGTTCCGCGAGTCGATCGAGGAAGGCCTGAAACCCGCCCTCGAACGAGCCCAAGCGCATGGTACGCGACTTGATGCGCGCCCACAGCCACGCCAGGTTGACCTCGCGATAATACTCGAGACCGAACTTGCCGACCAAGAGCGGGCGCCAAATGAGCTGGTAGGCGCGCTCACCCAGCCGCCGCCGCAGCCAGCGATCGGCGGTGTGGCGCTCCAGGCGCACGCCGTTGGGCAAGGCCTTGAAATAGGCGCCGACGGCGGCGAAGCGAACGACGTCGAGCCAGGTAAAGCCGGGAAAGGTCAGCCAGCGCCGAGGTGAATCGAAGGGATAGAAGGTACCGTCGTAGTACACGACGGTCGTCGGGCGGCGAAACAGCACCTTGTCGCTGGCGCCGAGCTCGGCGATCAAGCCGAGGATATCGCGGTCCGACTGAAACCAGTGATGGTAATATTTCTCCAGCGTCCAATCCCAGTGCGGCGCCTTGAAGCCCGCCGCCAAGCCGCCGACCCGGTCGCCGGCCTCGAAGACCGTCACGTCGTGTCCGGCCTTGCTCAAGTCGTAGGCCGCCGCCAGTCCGGTCGCACCGGCGCCGATGATCGCAATGCGCATGGCCCGCACAGCTAGCCGAACGCCTGCGGCGTTGCCAGTGCGCGGTCAGGTTCCGAAACCGATACGGCGCCGCGCGCCGAGCCGTGGCGCCATGAGGGCGCGGATGGCCTGCACGATATTGGCGATCTCGCGGTCGTGGTGCCCGACGCGGCGATCGAGCTCATCGATCTTGCGCGCTAGTGTCCTGTAGCCGAAATTCGTTGCCTATCTCGGCGAGGCATCGGCGGCCCTGGCCAGGCGGCCGACGCAGGAATATCTGGCTATATTCCGAGGAGGCCAACGCCGCCAGGGGCGCTGAGGACCGCCGAGATGGGCAGCGAATTTCGGCTACAGGACACTAGCAGCGGCTGCATCGCCAGCAGCTGTCGCATGTGCACGAAGGCGCGCACGACGTGCAGGCTCATCTCCACGGCGCGCGGCGAGTGTAGAACGCTCGCCAGCATCACCGCACCGTGCTCGGTGAAGGCATAGGGGGTGCGGCGCCGACCGCCCCAACCACTTGAGGTCGCAAATTGCGACCTCAAGTCCGCGGCCTCGGCAGGGGCCAAGCGGAACATGAAGTCGGCTGGAAAGCGCGCCCGATTGCGCCGGACCTGCTCGTTGAGCCGTTTGGTGGCGACGCCGTACAGCCGAGCCAGGTCGGCATCGAGCATCACGCGTTGGCCGCGCACCTGCTGGATCGCCTGGGGGATCTCCGCGATCAAGTGCGCGGCTGCGTAGCGCCTCGTCATGCCTCCCGCGCTTACCGCCGGTGGCGGGCCGGCGTCGATGACTGCGCCGTGAGCAGTTGGCGCGGCGATGCCGGGGGACGGGGTGCCACTGGCCGCGCCGCCCACCGGCCTGATATGGCTGGCGGTCGATGCCGGTTCTGATCTGGTGGGTCCTGCTCGAGGGGCTTGGGCTGATCGCCTTCCCGCTCACGTTCGCGCTCTTCAGCCGCGCCAGCGCGCATGGCTATCCGTTCGCCAAGATCGTCGGTCTGATCCTCATCACGTACGTGGCCTGGCTGCTCGGTTTCGTCCTGCCCTACGGCACCGCACTCAGCGTGGCGCTCGTCGGGCTGGTTGCCGCGAGTGCTGGGGCGGCGCTCGTGCAGCGGCGCGCGCTCGCCGCCTGGTGGCGGGCCGGCGGCTGGGGCCAAGTCGTACGCGCCGATGCGCTGTGGACCGTCGGCTTCTCGTTCTTCGTCTTCCAGCGCTGGCTGGCACCGGACATCTTCGGCGCCGAGAAGTACATGGACTTCGCCTTCCTGAACGCGCTGGTGCGCGGCGACGCCATGCCCCCGTCCGACCCGTGGATGAGCGGCGAAACGATCAACTACTACTATTTCGGCTATCTGATGTTCGCCAACCTCATCCGCCTGGCACCGCTGGCGGCACCGGTGAGCTACAACTTGTGCGTCGCCACGGTCGGCGGGCTGGCCTTCGCACACACGGCCGCGGTCGTCCTGGCGCTGACTGGCCGCTGGGGGCTCGGCGTGCTCGGCGGGGCGTTCTCCGCCTTCATCGGCAACCTCGATGGCGCCTGGCAAGTGCTGGAAAAGGGCACCGTGCGCGGCATGGACTACTGGCGCTCGTCGCGCGTCGTGGCCAAGGGCGACACGATCAACGAGTTTCCCTTCTTCTCCACCATTCACGGCGATCTCCATCCGCACTTCATCGCCCTGCCGGTCGGCATCCTCTTGCTCGCGCTGCTGCTCGACGAACGGCTGTTCCCGTCGCGCCAGACCGATGCGCCGGCGGATCCGTGGCGTGCCCTGGTGCCATGGCTCGCGATCACTTTCGTGCTGGCGACCATGGTGGCGATCAGTAACTGGGAGCTGCCGATGGGAGTCGTCGCCGTGGCGCTGCTGGCCGGCCGTGCCGTGCCGCTGCGCCCGCTCTTTTCACGCCCGCGCCTGCATCTGGGGGCTCGCATGCTCGGCATGTTGGCGGGGGT
The DNA here is from genome assembly GCA_964475125.1 of uncultured Binatia bacterium (SeqCode). GTDB lineage: Bacteria > Desulfobacterota > Binatia > HRBIN30 > CADEER01 > CAYYWP01. The sequence goes on from CAYYWP010000031.1 coordinate 9,198, forward strand.
GTACCTGCTCTTTCTGCCGTTCTATCTCCATTTCATCCCGCCGCTGGTTCAGCCGGGGCCGAACGAGCCCTGCATCGGGTCGGCCTGTTTCGCGATCGCCACCACCTCGCTGGCCCAGTTTCTCACCGTCTTCGGGCTGCTGCTGTTCGCACCGGCCGTCCTGGTGGCGGCGCGCTGCGCGCCGCGCCTGCCGAGCCGCGGCGAGGGGCGTCACCTCGCCTACGCGGTCGCCGGGTTGGCCATCGTGCTGGCCGCGATCGCCGGCAACGCGGTCTTGCCGCTTCTCGCCCTGCTGGTCGTCGGGGCACTCGCCCTCGCCTACGCCGATGACGCGTCGAACGAGCGGGCGGGTTTCTTGTTGATCGCCGCGGCCGGCATCGCCCTGCTGGCCTGCGAAGTGACCTTTCTGAAGGACTCGTACGGCGAGAAGCTCTACCGCATGAACACCGTCTTCAAGCTCTATTTCCAAGCCTGGACGATCCTCGCCATCGCCGCCCCGTGGGCGCTCGCGCGGCTGCTCGCCCAGGCTTGGCGGTGGGCCCCAGCGCCGGGCGTGATTCGCCTCGCCACCGCGCTGCTGGTCGCCATGTCGGCCTGCTACCCGATCGGCGTCACGCTCGACCGCCTCAACTCGCCGTGGAAGACCCTCGACGGCACGGCGTATTTGCGCCGCGATCATCCGGATGACTACGCCGCCATGGCCTGGCTGCTGGCGAACGCCGCGGACGGCGCCGTGATCGCGGAGACGACCGGCAACCCGTACTCGTACTTCGCCCGCTTCGCGGCCAATACCGGTCAACCGACCATTCTCGGCTGGGCCAACCACGAAGGGCTGTGGCGCGGCCATGATCGCACCGTGATGGCACGGCGCGAGGACGTGCTGCGCATTTACAACGCGCCGACGCTGCTCGAGATTCAACCGCTGCTCGACCGCTACCAGGTGCGCTACATCGTCGTCGGCGACCTCGAACGCGAGGAGCACCGCGGTGGCGGGCTGGACAAGTTCGCCGCGCTCCCGGAGGTGTTTCGCAGCGGCCAGACGGTGATCTACCAGCGGTAATCGCCGGGTGGTTAGTTGTTTGGTTGTTAGCTGTTAGGTCAGACGATGATTGAGCGCGAGCCTAACAACGAACAACCTAGCAACTAACAACCTGCGTCAATGCGGATCCTCATTGCCCTCACCTACTACCGGCCGCACATCAGCGGCCTGACGATCTACGCCGAGCGACTGTCGCGCGGCCTGGTGCGGCGCGGACATCGGGTCACGGTATTGACCTCGCGGTTCGCGCCGGGGCTGGCGCCGCGCGAGACGGTGGACGGCGTCGACATCGTGCGGGTGCCGGTGCGGCTGAAAATCAGCAAGGGCGTCGTCATGCCGCGCTTCGCGACCGCGGCCTGGGCGATGATCCGCGCCGCCGACGTCGTCAACGTCCACCTACCACAATTCGAAGCAGCGCTGCTGGCCGGGATCGGGCTCTGGCAGCGGCGCGGCATCGTCCTGACCTACCACTGTGACCTGCGCCTGCCGCCTGGCGGTTTCAATCGCCTGGTCGAGTGGAGCCTGCGGCCGCTCAATCGCCTGGCCGCCGGGGCTGCCGATGCCATCGTCGCCAGCAGCGACGACTACGCTCGCCACTCGCCGTTTCTCGCCCGCCACATGGCCAAGGTTCGCGCCATCGCGCCGCCGGTCGACTTGCCACCCGCCGATGTGGATACCAGCGCGGCGCTGCGCGCCAGCTGGGGCGTGACGGATGGTCCGGTGATCGGCTTTGCGGCCCGCTTCGCGGCCGAGAAAGGCGTCGAATACCTGCTCGAGGCACTCCCGGCCGTGCTCGCCGAGTTTCCCGCCACGCGGGTCGTGTTCAGCGGCGCGTACAAGGATACCGTCGGCGAGGAAGCGTATTGGCAACGACTCGCCCCGCTGCTCGATCGGCACCGGGCGCGCCTGGTGTTTCTCGACTTGCTGCCGGTCGACGTGATGGCGAGCTTCTTTGCCGCCTGTGACGTCGTGGTCGTCACCAGCCTCAACTCCACCGAAGCCTTCGGGATGGTACAACTGGAGGCGATGCTGGCCGGGACGCCGAGCGTCGCCACCGATCTGCCGGGGGTGCGCGAGGCCGTGCACCGCACGGGCATGGGGCGCATCGTGCCGCCGCGCGATCCCGCCGCGCTGGCCGCGGCACTGGTCGACGTCATCCGTCATCGCGCCTCGTTTCAGCGACCGCGGGCGGCGCTGCTGGCGGCTTTCGACTTGGAGCGAACATTGGGGCAGTATGAAGCCCTGTTCGAGGCGGTGGTGCGATGAGGAGCGGCGGCGTGTGGAGCGATGGCACGGACAGACCGCCGCCGATGCCCGGTGCCGCCCCGGCGCCGTGGCGCCGGCCGCTGAGGTGATCGGCCCCGTGCCCGGCAAGACGCCGTACACCGAGCAGTACTACGCCCGCTACGGGCTCGCCGGCGATCGCATCGCGCTGTGGTTCTACGCCCGCCTGTTGCGCCGCTTGCGCCCCAGTGGCGGGCGTCTGCTCGATTTCGGCTGTGGCACCGGACATCTGCTGCGCCGGCTGAGCGATCACTTCGAGGCCTACGGCTACGACGCCTCGCCGGAGGCGCGCGGCATCTGCCGACTCGCCGCGCCGGACGCCGTCGTCCTCGAGGAATGGGAATCGCTGCCGAGCGCGCACTTCGACGCGATTGCGGCCCTGCACACGCTGGAGCACCTCCCGCATCCGCGCCCAGTGGTCGAATCCCTGGCCCGCCGACTGGCACCGGGTGGCGTGCTGCTCTTCGTCGTCCCCAACCCGGGCGGTGTCGGACATCGGCTGAAGGGGCAGCGCTGGTTCGCCTATCGCGATCCGACCCATGTCAGCCTGCTCAGCCGGGGCGAGTGGCTCACGCTCGCCCGCCGCGCCGGTCTGCGCGTCTTGTGGGTGCGCGGGGATGGGCTCTGGGATCCACCCTACGTCCCCTGGCTGCCGGTCGGCCTGCAGCGCGTGCTCTTCGGCGCCCCGGCCGGCTTGCAACTCGCGCTACCGCTGCGCCGGCCGTTTCTCCCCGATGTCCTCGGCGAGTGCCTCATCGTCGCCGCCCAGCGGCCGGCGGCGGCCTAGCTGGAACTGGGTACCTCGACATCGTGAATCCGCACCGCTGGGCTCAGGGTGTTGTGCACGGGACAGTGCGCCGCCTCCGCCATCAGGATCTGGCGCTGCGAGGGGCTGAGTGGGCCGATCAGCTTGATGGCGCGACGGATGCTCGCGATGCGGAGCTGGCGTGAGAGGTCGAGCGCATTCGGATCGCCGCTCGGCATCACGTTGGTCTTGAACGTCAGCGTCACCTCGACGTGTTCGAGGGGAATTCCTCCGAGTTCGTGCGCTACGTCCCGTAGCGTCACGACCGTTCACAAACCGAGGCCGGCCAGCACGAGCGCAAAGGGATTGGGCCCATAGCCATCGCCTTTCAGCGCCGTGGGCTCGTCGCCGACGAAGGCCAGGGTGTCGCCGACGACGATCTGGCATTGCTTGCGCTCGATGCTGCGGACGAACACCTTGTTCCAGTAGTCCTTGACGCCGAACTCGGAGTCGCCAGGTGCCGCCATGATTCGCCTCCCGCGCGCTATTCACGCACCCATTTGAGCTCCCAGACCTCCGGCTTCTTCAGCCAGGGAGCCCCGGGGATGATCTTCTCCGCGATCTGCTGGGCTTGCTGCAGGATCGCGCGCTCGTCGATGGTCAAGATCTTCCGCCCTTCCATCACCACCTGGCCGTCGATGACGACCGTATCGCAGGTCTGGCCGGTGCCGTTGTAGATGAAATTGTTGATCAGGTTCTCCTTGGTGGTGGGAATCCACGGAAACTGCGTCAGGTCGTACATCGCCATGTCGGCCCGCTTGCCGACTTCGAGCGAGCCGATCTCGTCGTCCCAGCCCAGCGCCTTGGCGCCGTTCAGCGTCGCCATCTGCAGGGCGGTCGCGTCCTGATCGCCGGTGCCGAGCATGAAGAGCTCGCGATCGGGGAACACCATCGGATGGCGGGACTCCGCGTGCGCCACGGCCACGAGGTACATGTCGCGCACGATATCGTGGCAGGTCCCGGTGCTCGACTCATCGTTGCCGAGACTGACGTTGACGCCCATGCTGACCATCTCGGGGATGCGGCCGCGACTGGAGCAGGCGGAGTAGACCCCGTGCATGCTCGACCCGGGCACGTGGGCGACGTGGGCGCGGCGATCGCGCATGATGGCCTGTTCCCGCCCGTTCAGCCACGCCATGTGGGCGCCGAGGAAGCGCGGGCCGACCACGCCTTGTTGGTCGAGGTATTCGATGTCGCGCAACCCGAAGCGCTTGCGCGTCATCTCCACCATGTCGTGGCTGACCCCGGCATGGGTCTGAATGCCGACCCCGTAGCGCTCCGAGAGCGCCTTCACGCCGGCACACAGCTCGGGCGAGCAGTTGCACACCTGCTGGAGGTCGAGCGCCGTGCGCACGCGCCCACCGGCGTAGCCGTGGTACTGCTTGATGAACGCCTCGCTGCGGTCGATGCACTGCTGGGTATTCTCCTGCAGGCGGTCCACCAGGTCGTTGAAGGCGTCGTAGGAGACGTAATCGCTCTTGGTGGACGAGTGGATGTCCATCAAGTCGCGCGCCAAGACCGCCTTCATGCCGAGATCCGCGACGGCGCGCACCGGCGAGGCCTCCATCGTCTGGATGGTGCCGCAATCGGAGACGGTGGTGGTTCCCGACTTGAGGCAGGCGATCAACGTGGTCATCGCGGCGATGTAGTAGTTCTCCTCGGTCAGCGCGCCGTAGGTGAAGGAAAAGTAGCGCTCGCACCAAGGGACGACCGGGACGTCGTCGAGCATGCCCTTGTCGTAGCAGGACTCGAGATGCACGTGGCCGTTGACGAAGCCGGGGGTGACGAAGAAGTGGCGGCCATCGATCGTGCGCTCGGCGCTGTAGTCGCGTTTGATCTGCGCCGCATCGCCGAGGGCGACGATGCGCTTGTCGGCAACGGCGATCGAGGCCCGCTCCAGCAGGCGCCGCTGCGGATCCATGGTCAGAACGAACTTGGCCTCGTCGACGATCAAGTCGACCCGTTTCGGCGGCATCCTTCATGTCCTCCCTTCTGGCGTCGCGGGCGGGGAAGGTTCCGGTCGCAATCCGTCGGTCACGCATCCGCGCCCGGTACACCGACCGCCGCTGATGGAACTCCCGGGCGCAGGGCGTCGATAGTACGCGGCGAATTCGGCGGTCAAGCGCGAGACGCCGCGGCGCTTCCCATCGCCGCCACCCGGCCGCGGCGGCCCCATCGCGCCGTCAGGTGCGGCGCAATTGCCTCGCCCCGCTGATCCAGATAAGCGAGCCCATTGATTCCGCCGCTATGAGCGATCTGCCTTCCTTCTCCCGGCGCCTGCGCTGGTGGCTCGTCGCACTGGTGCTCTTCGCCGCCGCCGTGCGGCTGGTCGGCCTCGATTTCGACGATCGCCACTTCTTTCATCCCGACGAGCGTCGCATCGCCTTCGCCATCGAGGAGCTGTCCTTCCGCCCGTTACAGCTCAATCCGCACTTTTTCGCCTACGGCTCGTTCCCGTTCTACGTCGTGCGCAGCGTCAGCAGCCTGCTCAGTCTCGTCGACGAGCGCCTCGGCCGCTACGACGGCATCATGATGACGGGACGGGCGGTCAGCGGGGTCGTCGGCACCCTGACCGTCCTGCTCCTCGTCGTGCTCGGCGCCCGGCTGTACAACCGCGGCGTCGGGTTGTTGGCCGGCTTCCTGCTCGCCGCCTGCGTCCTGCACGTTCAGAATTCGCACTACGGGACCACCGACGTCTTTCTCACCTTCCTGGTCTTGTTGGCGCTCTTCTGCATGGTCGGGGTCGTGCAGCGCGGCTGGACGCGCGACTACGTGTTTGCCGGCCTCGCCATCGGCTTCGCCGCCGCCACGAAGTTCAGCGCGCTGCCGCTGCTCGCGCCCCTCGGCGTCGCCGGGTTGTTGCGCTGCCGGCAGGACGGATTCTGGCGCGTCGTCGGGCGCGGCGGGCTCGCCGTGCTCTGCCTCGCGGTCGCCTTCGCCATCGGCCAACCCTACGCCTTGCTCGATTTCCCCAGCTACTTCCACGATCTCGAGGAACAGAGCCGGATGGTGCGTCAGGCCGGCCTGTTGCCCTACACGAACCAGTACATCGGCGTCCCCAAGTACGTGTACGACCTGAGCCAACTCGTGCTCTGGGGCATGGCGCCGCCGCTCGGTGTGGTGGCCATCTGGGCGACGGCGTCGCGCCTGCTCGGCGCGCTGCGCGAGCGCGCCGCGGTCGACCTCGTGCTGCTGGCTTGGGTGGTGCCCTTCTTCCTCATCACCGGGGCGTTCGACGTCAAGTTCGTGCGCTACCTGTTGCCCATCTACCCGATCATGATCTTGTGGGCGGCAGCCTGGATGTGGCGGGTCGCCGAGCGGTCGCGCCTCGGCCGCCTGGCGCTCTGGACGGTGGTCATCGCCACCGGGCTGTCGGCCCTCGCCTTCCTCTCGATCTACACCCGACCGCACACGGTGGTGACGGCGTCCGAGTGGGCCTATCGGCACATCCCGGCTGGCAAGACGATCCTCACCCAGCACTGGGACGAAGGGTTTCCGCTGCCGTTGCGGGGCGGCAACCCCGGCCGCTACACGGTCAAAGACCTGCCGTACTACGAGCCCGACACACCGCAGAAGATGCGCCAGATCGCCACCGAGCTGGCCGCGGGCGATTACATCGCCTTCCAGACCAAGCGCCTGTACGGCGCCATCACCATGGCGCCGCAGAAATACCCCCTGTCGAACAACTATTTTTACCAGCTTTTCGCCGGCGATCTCGGCTACACGTTGATTTACGATCACGCCTCGCGCCCGAGCCTTCTCGGCCTCGAGTTCCCCGACGAGCTCGCCGACGAGTCGATCACCGTCTACGACCATCCGAAGGTCCTCATCTTCGAGAACACCGGGCGCCTGTCGGCCGAGGCCATCTACGAGCGGATCATGCACGACCGCCCGTCGCGGCAACTGACGCGCACCGACCTGCTGTTGGCGCGCACCGATGAGACGCGCGGCGCCAGCGAGCCTGCGCAGCCGCTGCGCGCGAGCCTGCCGGCGCTGCTGTGGTTCGGGCTCGCGGTCGAGCTACTCGGTCTCAGCGCGCTCGCCGTCTTGCGCCGACGGTTGCCGGTGCCGGGTGTGTACGCGCTGGCCAAGGTGCTGGGCATCCTGTTCTTCGCCTACGTTCCGTGGCTCCTGACCAGCTACGGGCAGGCCAGCTTCACGCGCGCCACGTTGGCCGGCATGTTCGTCGTCGTGCTGGCGTGGGGCGCCGCGGCGTGGCGGCAGCGGCAGCCAGTGGAGGGAGTCGAAGGGGAAGTCGCCTCCACCGAGCTGTTGTTCTGGGGCGCCTTCCTCTTCTTCCTGACCGTGCGCGCCTTCAATCCCGAGGTGTTCTGGGGCGAGAAGCCGATGGACTTCGCCTTCCTGAACGCCCTCATGCGCAGCCCCACGCTGCCGCCACCGGAGCCGTGGTTCTCGGGCTCGACGCTGCACTACACCTACTTCGGCCACTACGTCGTCGCCGCGCTCGGCAAGCTGTGCCACATTCACCCCGGCCTCACCTTCAACCTCGGCGTCGCGCTGTTCGGCGCGTTGACGGCGATGGGGGCTTTCGCCCTCGGTGCCGCCGTCGGCGGGCGCCGCAGCGTCGGCTGGATCGCCGCCGTCTTCGTCGCGCTGATCGGCAATCTCGCCGGCCTGCGCGAGATCCTGGCGCGACGGGTGGTCAATTTCGATTACTTCTGGGCCACCTCGCGGGTGATCAAGGACACCATCAACGAATATCCGCTGTGGAGCTTCCTGTTCGCCGATCTGCACGCCCACGTGCTGGTGATGCCGTTCTCGCTCACCTTTCTCGCCCTGGCCGTGTGGTGGGTGCGGCGGGCGGAGGCACCGGCGCCGTTGCGCAGCGGGTGGCTGTTCGCCCTGCTCGCCTTCGGGCTCGGCGCCATCATGGTCACCAACGGCTGGAGTACGCCGACCTACGTACTGATCTTCCCCTTTCTCCTCACCTGCCGCGCGCTGGCCCACGCGCCCCTAGGCCGCGCCCGCCTCGCACTGCTGCTGTTGCTGGCGCTCGTCGCCGTGGGACTGCTCGCCGTGCGCAGCCTCGCCCCCGAGCCGCCGGGCTGGTTGGTGGCGCACCTGGGCGACGGCGCCGCCCGCCAGCTCCTGCCGACGGCCGCGCTTGCCATGGTGGGGCTCATGGCGCTGGTCGCGGTGCCCGGGCCGACCGTGCTCACCGCCGTGCTCGTCGGACTGGCGTACGCGTTCTTCCTGCCGTTTTGGCGCGATTTCAGCGCCCCGCCGCGCAACTTTGGCCTCGAGGAGCAGTCCTTCGCCAACTTCTGGGACTTCGCCAACATCTTCGGGCTCTTCTTGTTCATCGGCCTGCCCTTCGTGTTCGCGCTCTGGCGGCGGACCCTGGCGGCAGCCGAACAGCCGCTCGGCGGCGCGCGCCGCCTCGCCATGTGGATCGTCGGGCTCACCGTCGCCGTGTGCTGGCTCGCCTCGACGCCGCTGCTGGCGCCGTATTTGCCGTTCGGCCTCAAGGGCTCGCTGCGCCTCGGCACCGCCCTCCTCGCCGTCTTGGCCGGCTGGATCGCCGTGCAGTCGCGGCTGACCTCGAGTCAGCGCATCGCCGTGGCCATGCTCTCCTTCGCCTTCGCCGTCACGGCCGGGACCGACGTCGTGTTCGTCTGGGACCGCATGAACACCATCTTCAAGTTCTACTTGGAGGCCTGGTTCCTCTTTTCCGCCGCTTGCGCCGCCGCGGTGGCGGAGCTGTGGGGCGGCCTGATCACACGGCCGCTCCTGCGCCGAGCCTGGCAAGCCGGGCTGATCGTCCTGCTGGCGCTCAGCGCCTTCACCGCCGGCAGCGGCGTGTGGGCGGTGGTACACCTCGATCGCGTGCGCACGCCGGAGCCGACGCTCGACGGCACCGCCTACCTGCCGCAGTATGCGCCGCTCGATCGCGCCGCGTTCGAATGGTTGAACGACAACGTCGCCGGGATCCCGGTCATCACCGAGGCCTACGGCCCCTCGTACCAGGAGTTCGCGCGCGTGGCGATGAACACCGGTCTCCCGACCGTGCTCGGCTGGGATTACCACGTGCATCAGCGCGCCCACCGCTGGCCCGACATCAACCAGCGCAAGGAAGATCTCAAGACGCTCTACACCACCGACAGCAAGGACGTGGCCGCCGAGATCCTGCGACGCTACCACGTCGCCCTGGTCTACGTCGGGGCGCTGGAACGGCGCACATACGCGGGCGGCAACCAGACGCGTTTCGCCGAGTGGAGCGACCTGCTCAAGCCGGTCTACAGCAACGCCGGAGTCACCATCTACGCGGTCGCCGGACAGTACGTCGGCGCCATTCCCGTCACCACGATCGAAGAAGTGCCGCCGGTCGCCGAAGAAGCGGCCGGCGAGGCCCCGTCGCAGGGAGCGCCCGGGCGTCTCAGCCAGCCGCGCGGCGTCGCCGTCGACGCCCAGGGCAACGTGTACATCGCCGACTTCGGCAACGACCGGGTGCAGAAGTTCGGCCCCGACGGCGCCTTCCTCAAGACCTGGGGCGCGCACGGCAACTTGCCGTCGCAGTTCAAGCAACCCGGCGATCTGGCCGTCGGACGCGACGGCCTGCTGTACGTCGCCGATACGTGGAATCAACGCGTGCAGGTCTTCTCGCCCGAGGGCGACTACCAGCGCGAGTGGGCCGGTCCGTACTTCGGTCCGCGCGGCATCGCGGTGGCACCGGATGGCACCGCGTACCTGGCCGACACCGGCAATCACCGCATCCGACGCTTCAAGGCGGATGGGGTCGAAGATCTCAACTGGGGCGGGCTCGGCACCGAGCCGGGCCAATTCACCGAGCCGGTCGGGGTCGCCGTCGACGACAAGGGCGACGTCTACGTCGCCGACAACGGCAACGCGCGGGTGCAGATCTTCGACCGCGACGGCAAGTACCTCGACGCCTTCGAGGTCGACGGCTGGCAGCAGAAGGTGTTCTCCGAACCGCACCTGACCGTCACGCCGGAGGGCACGATCTGGCTGACCGTGCCGGTGGAGCGCGTCGTGCGCGCGTACGATCGCAGCGGGAAGTTGTTGAAGGAGATCGCCGGCGGCAACCAGCCGGGTGCACCCTTCGACCGGCCGATGGGGATCGATTACGACCCGCGCACGCGCGAGCTGGTGGTGACGGATCTCGAGAACCGCCTCGTGCGCCTGCCCGCGCAGTAGATGGAAGGCGGGGATCAGGGATCAGGGGTCGGGGTTCGGGGATCAGCGTTGTCCTCGCTCACGCCGGCCCTGATCCCTGATCCCCGATCCCCGATCCCTGATCCCCGGTCCCTGGTCCTCGAGGCGCGGATCATCTCGCCGAACAGATCGACGTAGGCAGGCGCGACGCGATCCCAGTCCCACTGGGCGCGGGCGTATGCCGCGACGGCGGCGCGGCCATCTTCGGCCTGCAGCGGCGACGGCGTGCACAGCAGCGCCTGCAGCGTCGCGGCACTTGGCTGCGGCTCGGCGATCAGGAAATGCCGCCGCCCCTCGCCCCAGGCGGCATGTGTTTCCGGGGAGACGATTGCCGGGCAGCCGCACGCCATGGCCTCCATGACCACCAGCGGGAACCCCTCGCCGGTGGACGGCAACACCAGCACGTCGCTGGCCCAGTAGTAGTCGCGCAGCGCGGCCTGATCGATGAACGGCACCACGCTGACGTTGGGGAGGTTCCAGCCGGTCGGGTCGACGGGACCCGCGCCGATCAAGATGAACGCGGTGTCGGGCAGGCGGGCCGCCGCCGCCTCGATGAGCGGCAGCCCCTTCATGAACAAGAAGCGCCCGACGTAGAGGGCGACGCGCTGCCCGGCCGGCAGACCGAGACGGACGCGCGCCGCTTGGCGGGCCGCGGCGTCGCCGTAGAAGAAGATGGCGCCGTCGATGCCGTTGGCGATGAAGCGCGGCGGCAGCGGGTAGCGCACGCGGCTCTGGAACCACTGCTCGACGGTGCGGGAGATGAACACCGCCTGCCGCACCCGCCGGTGCACCGCCAGGCCGAGCGTTTGGTAGGCGATCATTTGCACCGCGCGCAGCATCGCATTGCGGTAGAACGGCCACGGCCCGGCATGCTGGGTGAGCACCAGTGGCTTGCCGAGCCGGCGCGCCGCGGCCAGGGCCAGCAGCGTGCCGGGGTAGAGGCAGTCGTGCGGGTTCACCACGTCGCACCACGCCACCCATTGCTCCACCGCTCGTGCCGCGGCGCGACCCCAGAGCGGATACGCCACACCGGTGGTCCGGTACGGCAGATCCGAGGCCGGCACCCGCACCTGCCCGGCGGCGGGAACCGCGACCGGCAAGTCGCTCGAGAGGCACACGGATTCGTGTCCGAGGCGCGAGTAGCGGGCGTGCAGGGCGGCCGTGGCCATCTCGATCCCACCCCAGTGCGGCAACTGGTAGTGCGTGATGGTGAGGATCCGCATCGCCTGTGGGCCATTAGCGGATCGAGCGACGAAGGGCACGCCGGGAACTCGGCGCGCGGGCCGATCGCCTTGCCCGAATGGGTCACCGTGGATAGACTCGCGCGCCAATGGCCGGCGGAGCGCGGGACATGACACAGCCGGTGCCCGCCGACGACGCTCGGGGTGACCGCGCGACCACCGACGAGTTCGAGGTCTCGGTCGTGCTGCCGTGTCTGAACGAGGCCGAGACCATGGAAGCCTGCGTGTCCAAGGCGCGGGTCGCCTTGTCGCGGCTCGGCGTCGCCGGTGAGGTGGTGGTCGTCGACAACGGCTCGACCGACGGGTCGGCCGAGATCGCGCGACGCTGCGGCGCCCGGGTGGTGCACGAGCCGCGCCGCGGGTACGGCAGCGCCTTGCTGCGCGGTGCCGACGAGGCGCGCGCGCCGTTCATCATCATGGCCGACGCCGATGATTCCTATGACCTGTCCGACCTGGAGCGCTTCCTCGCCGCCCTGCGCGCCGGCAACGATCTCGTCATGGGCACGCGGCTGCACGGCTCCATCGAGTCCGGCGCCATGCCCTGGCATCATCGCTGGGTCGGCAACCCGCTGCTCACCGGCCTGCTCAACTTGCTCTTTCACGCCGGGATCTCCGATGCGCATTGCGGCATGCGGGCGTTTACCAAGGATGCCTATCGCCGCATGCAGCTGCAGACGACCGGGATGGAGTTCGCCTCCGAGATGGTCATCAAAGCCGCGCTCGCCGAGCTGCGCATCACCGAGATCCCGATCACCTTGCACCGCGACGGCCGCACGCGGCCACCCCACCTGCGGTCCTTCCGCGACGGCTGGCGCCACTTGCGATTCATGCTGCTCTTCTCACCCACGCATCTGTTCGTCGTCCCCGGCGCGCTCTGCATGGCGGTCGGGCTCATCCCCCTGATCGCGCTCGGCGGCGGCGCGCTGCACGTCGGCGGCCTCACCTTCGACGTGCACTACATGGTCCTCGGCAGCCTGATGACCACGCTCGGCTACCAGATCGCCACCATCGGGCTGTTCGCCAAAGCCTACTCACAGGCGGCGCGCTTGTACGCCCCCGATCGCACGCTCCAACTCGTCCTGCGCTACTTCACGCTCGAGCGCGGCCTGCTCTTCGGGACGCTGCTGTTCCTGGCCGGTTTCGGCATCGATGCGGCGATTCTCCTGCGCTGGTTGCAGAGCGGCCGTGAGACCCTCGACGCCGTGCGGCCGGCGCTACAAGCCTCGACGCTGATGATCGTGGGCGCGCAGACCGTCTTCTCGTCTTTCTTTCTCAGCCTGCTCTCCGTGCCGCGCCGCGACGGGTAACGCGAAGCGCAACCGGGCATGCGAACCATCTCATCCGCCGCGCCAGTGCCACCGCCACGGCGCTGGCCAGGCGCGCTGTTGATCGTCGCCGGCACCGGCGCCGCGTATGCCGCCGCGGTGCTGATCGGCCGCGGCCAGGAAGCCCGCGGTGAGCGCATCCTGAGTGTCTTCGATCCTTTTTTCCTCGCCCTGCGAGGCCCCGGCGCCGGCGCCACCGATTGGCTGGAAGGGCACGTGGCAGTCGTGGCGGGGAGTGTCACCCTGCTGCTCGCGCTGCTCGCCCTCGCCGGCAGCTGGGGGGCCGGACGCCGGCGCGCCGGGCCGCTGTTGACCGCCTGCGGGGCGACGGGTCTCGCCGTGTGGGGGCAGTCGCTACTCCTCTGGGATCATGTCGCGCTCGGGCGCGCCCTCTACCTCGCCGGAGTCGGGGCCGCGTTCGTTCTCGGCTGGTGGCAGCCGATGCGCCGCCTGCCGGGGTTTCCCGCCTTCGGCGCCGAGGCGGGTGCCGGTGAACGGGACACGTGGCAACCCAGTTGGCCGACCGAATGCTGGCTCGTGTTGGGGATTGCGTTGCTGTCCCTCGCCTGCCGAGCTTGGGCGCTGACCGAGCTGTCCGATTTCCTCGATCTCGAGATGGTCGACTCGATGGTGCAGGGCCGCACGCTGCACGGAGTGGCCGAGTACGCGCGGGAGACGTTCCTGACCACCAATCCCGGCTTCGCGCACATGCTCCCGTTGTGGGCGATCTACCGCCTCTTCGGTGCCTCGGTGTTCACGCTGCGAATGGCGGCCGTGCTGTGGGGCGTCGCTGCGGTGCCGATGATGTACTGGGTGGTGCGCCGGCTCGGCGGCCCCAAACCGGCACTGCTCGCAGCACTGTTCATGGCCACGGCGCCCGATCAGCTCTTCTGGTCGCGCAGTGAGAACGGGTTCTTCTCGCCGGTGCCGATGCTGGCGCTGGTGACCGTCAACGTGGGGTTGTGGATGGTGGAGCGCTTCTCGCTCGCCTCGGTGCTGAGCGCGGCTGTCTGCATGCCGCTGTCGCGTTACTTCTACACGACCTGTCTGGCGATGTTCCTGTTTCCCCTCGGGGTGATGGCACACGCCACGCTGTTCGTCCGCGGCGCGTGGCGCAAGCTGTGGTTCGTCGTGCCGATCCTCGCTGTCGGGCTCGTGGTCTGGTGGTTTCACCTCACCGTTCTGCTCGCCGCCCTCAACGACTGGCAGTGGCGGTTCCGCCATCCGGCCGACATTTACGGCGGACCGGCATGGACCCGGCAGGGCGACTTCGCCAATGTCTCGCTCGTCGAGCTGGCGCGCGGGCAGGCCACGTCGATGGCGGGCCAGCTGAAGGACGTGGCGCGCGACCTGACCTATCAAGCGCAGAACCGCTTCGGACATTGGTACTCGCGCTCGCAGCCCAATCCGCATCCGACGACCCTCAACGTCGGCTTGGTCCTGCTGGCCGCCTTGGGCGTCGGCTACTTGGCCGGGCAACTGCGCGATCCGCGCGCCTTCGCCCTGCTCTGGTGGCTGTGCATCGCGCTGCTGCCGGGCATCATGAGTCGCGATGCGGCACCGCGCCGCATGAGCATGCTCTTTCTGGTCGCGCATGTCATCGCCGCCCTGTTCGTCGCCGCGCTGGTCCGACTGGCGCGCCAGAGCGGCGGACACCGCGGCGCGTCCGTTGCCACGGCCACTGCGGGCGCGGCGCTTGCCGTCGTCATCGGCACCAACGCGGTGTCGCATTTTCGCCTGCCGCTGCAGCCGGCGATCTTTACGGACCATTTGCGTTTCGTGCGCCCATTCCTCGAAGGCAGCGACGCGTGGTTCTTCAACCTGCCGCACGCGTTTCGCAGCTTCGTCATGCTCGGCCACCTCGAGCACTTCCTGACCTCGCCCGGATGCTTCCAGTTCGTCGAGACGCACATCGATTGGCTCAAACTCGGGCTGGCGCCGCACTGCACGTTCGCCGACGAGGCCTACAACCTGATCCTGACCGAAGCCGAGCGGCGGGCGGTGCAGGAGCGCTACCAGATGCACCGCGCCAGTTTCGTCTTCTTCGTCGACCCGGCGACGCGAAAGGATCTCGGCCTCGTGCGCGCGTTGTACCCGGACGCTGCGCACGCGGAGTACACGAGCCCGCGCGACGGCCGCCACCTCGCGGCCGTCACGGTCGATGTCGCCGAAAGCCTGGCGCTGCGCACGCCAGACCTGCGCTTGGCCGATCCCCCCGATGCGCCGCCGGCCCTGCTCGCCGATGTCCCGGTGCGGATGATCGCCGAACCCGACGCGGCTGGTCCCTCGTCGGCGGTCGTCGCCGGGGGAATCCTGCTGGACAGCGACGGCTGGTACCGCTTCGGCTTGCAGGCGCCATGCCCAGGCGCCGAGTTACGCGTCGCTGGACAGGTGCCCGGCGACCAGCCGACGCCGCTGCTCGCCGGCGTGCACCCCTTTACGGTCAGGGTGCCCGATTGGACCCAGTGTGGCGGCCCCATGCGCATCCTGTCGACGAGCGCTCCGGCCACCGCCCTCGCGCCGGTGCCACCGGAGCGCATCACCAGCGTGCGGGTCGCCGCACTGGCCGAGGCCGTGGCACCGGTCGTCCAGGCATACCCTGGCTACGCTCCCCCCGCGATGCTGGGAAGGCCGCCGGTGAGGCCCGGTGATCTCCAAGTCGGGCCCGACGGCAGCTTGTTCGTGGCCGGCTTCGCCGACGGACGCTGGCTGATGTACCGTCTCGCTCCGAGTGGAGCGGTGCTGGCGAACTGGGACATGCGCGCCCCTCAGAACATCAACTTGTCGACGTTCGCGGTCGCCGACGACGGCACGGTGGCGGCGGTGTTCGCGCGCACGCTGAGGCTCTACGGACCCGATGGGCAGGATCTCGGCGCGTGGGAGAACGTCTGGCTGAGCTTCGAGAGCCAGCTGGCATGGTGGGGGCCGCACGTGGTGACCTCGATTCCGCATCGCAATTCGCTTGCTGTCTTCGACCGCCACGGCGAGCTGCAGAGTGAGTTCTCGGCCTTCGCCACCGAGCGTGGACCGCAGGAACTCTACCAACCTCGAGGCTTCAGCTTGACGCGGGATGGCGACTTGATCGTTCTGCAGGAGAACGGCCGCGCCGTGCGCTTCCACACCCCGACGGATCGATTCCAGCCCAGCTTCGTGCGCGACTTCGCCATCGAGGCCGCCTCGCAGGGCGTCGCCTTCGATGGCGCGCAGCGCATCCTCATGCCCGCTGCCGGCAGAGTGCAAGTGTTCGACGGCGACGGGACGCGCTTGATGGCCGACAACCCGGACCGCGATCCCGGTCATCACCCGTTCGGTGGCGAGCTGCGGCTGCGCTCGGGCGCGGATGGTGTGTACCTACTCGAGATCGAGGGACAACGGCTGTGGAAGATTCCCCATTGAGCAGGCGCCGACTCACGGTCGTCGCTCCGGTCTACAACGAGGTCCAGGGCATCGAGCACTTCGTCGCCGCGGTTAACGCGGTGCTCGACGGGCTGTCGTACGCGTCGTCCTTCCTTCTGGTTGACGACGGTGCCACCGACGGCACCGCCGAGGTCCTCGACCGTCTGCAGGCGGCGCGGCCCGAGCGCGTGTCGGTCATCCACTTGTCGCGCAACTTCGGACATCAGGCCGCGCTCACCGCCGGCATGGATCACGCCAGCGGCGACGCGATGATTTGCCTCGACGCCGACATGCAGCACCCGCCCTCGCTGATTCCCGAACTGGTGCGGCGCTGGGAAGAGGGGTTCGATGTCGTGCAAGCGGCGCGGCGTGAGATCGCCCAGGTGAGCTGGTTCAAGCGCGTCACGGCGCGCGCGTTCTACGTCCTCATCAACCTGCTGTCCCCGACGCGCATCGAGCCCATGGCCTCCGACTTTCGCCTCTTGTCGCGGCGCGTGCTCGACGTGTTTCAGCGCGATTTGCGCGAGCGCGACCGCTTCATCCGCGGCCTCGTCTCGTGGGTCGGCTTTCGCTACTGCTGCATCGAGTTCGACGCGCCGCCGCGTTTCGCCGGGCAGAGCAACTACTCCCTGCTGCGCATGCTGCGCTTCGCCCGCACCGGCGTCATTTCGTTCTCCAAGTTGCCGCTCAAGGTCGCCTCCCTGCTCGGGGTGCTGGTGAGCGGGCTGAGCCTGGCCTATGGCCTGTATGCGGTTCTGGCCTACATCTTCTGGTCGCGGGCCGTGATCGCCGGTTGGGCCTCAATCATCCTCGTCACCACGTTCCTCGGCGGCTGCCAGCTCTTGTTCCTCGGCCTGATCGGCGAATACATCGCGACCATCTTCGACGAGATCAAAGCGCGCCCGGTGTACGTGGTCGCGCGCGTCACCGGGACACTCCCGCCCACACCCCCTCCTGCTCCGTCTTGAGCGCCCTTCGATCCGCCGTCTGGGGCGGCTCGGCGAGGCGCTCCACCGCCCGGCGGTCCTGACGCTCGAGCTCGTAGATCACCAGCGGCAGCGCCTCTGGAAAGACAATGCGGCGATCGATGAACTGGCGCACGATCCGATAGCCCTCCGGCTCGCCGGGATGTGCGGCGACGACCTCGGCGGGAACAACCAAGACCGCGCGGGCCGCTTGCGTGAGGCCAGCGATCTTCCACAGCTCGGCGACGTGCTCGACGCGCACCCGCGTCGCCGTCGGGCACATGATATCCAGTGCTGGGTTGATGAACGGCACGTATTCGACCCCGTCGAGGATCGTCGCATCGATCAAGGTGTGCGTGTCTTGATACGGACACATCAGCTGCGCCAGGCCGAACGTATGTTGGACCGACCGCACGGTACGAAACTCGACGAAATAGAAGTGGGCGTTGGCCGCGCCAGCCGCTAACGCGAACAGCGCGCAGCCGACCGGAACGACGCACCTCGACCGGCGTAGCGCGTCGCGGATCGCCGCGAGCAGCGAGACCAGCAACCAGGCGACGGCCAGGGACGAAAACAGCAGTGCCGTTGGCACGCGCTGGTAGGAGGGAGGATGGTTGGCGAGGAACACCGCGAACGCGACGTAGGCGCTCCACCACGCCGTGCAGAGCCAGCCCGCCGGCGTCCACACACGCATGACGACCAGCGCGGCGGCGGGTGGGATCAGTGCGGCGGTCACGGGATCGACCAGCGAGCGCTTGGCCCAATAGGCGGGATACGCGTCCTCGCCAGTGTTGAACATGACCGCGGTCTGGCGGCCGTGCTCCAGCAGCCAGGCCCAGAACTGATCGCCGTGCTGGGCGCGGGTCGCAGCGCTGAACGTAAACAGCACGCTGGGGCGACTGCTGATCAGGTCGGTGGTGCCCAGCATCGTCCGCAGCACGGGGCCCATGACGAGCACCGCGATGACCAAGATGAACGCGGTGGCCAGGCACGCGTGTTTGCGAACCACGCCCCCGATCGCCATCCAACCGGCGGCCGTGGCCCCGATCAGGAGCGGCAAGATTTGCGACGCCTGATAGGTCTGGGTGCCGATGCCGAGAGCCACTCCAGCGCCGACCCAGGAGAGAAGAGTGCCACCGGTCCAGGCGCGGGCGAACAGCCAGAGCAGCACCGCGGCGGCCATCGGGCTCTGGATGAAGATCTGCCCGTTCCGCGACCAGTGCACGAGCGCATGCGCGACGCTCACCAACAGTGCCGCCGTCAGCGCCGGGAGGTTACCGATCAGGCGACGCGCGAAGGCGAATGTCGCGACCACCGCGATCGTGCCGATCACCACCCCGCCCATGCGCCCGCCCCACAACGACTCGCCGAAGAGCTGCTGGGCGATGTGCGGGAAGACGAGCGCCATGTTCGGGATCCCAATCCACCAGAGGCTGAACCAGTCGTACGGATCCGAACTGAAGACCGTTCGCGCTTCGAGCAGGGTGTAGGACTCGTCGCTCTCGACGAAGGGCGGCATCGATTCGAGGTCGCACGCCAGCCGCATGCCCAGCGCGACAGCGATCAAGAGCCCGTAACTGAGGACGAGCTGCGTCGGCGCCCAATCGGGCGGCGATGCCGGCCGAGCCGCACGACCTTCTCGCAGCGCCTGCAGCACGCCGACGCCAACCAGCGACGCGATACCGGTCGCCCACCAAAAGAGCACGAGCTCATGGCCGGTGTCCGGATTCGCGAGCGCCGTCGCCCCGGCCAAGCAGCAGAGGCCCGGCCCGCACGCCAACAGCCAGCCGCGACCCGGCACGACAACCGCCAGGGGCCTGGCTCCTTTCCAGTGCTCGGCGCGGCCCCAGGCCGCGGCCAGGGCCAGAACCGATGCGCCGAGAAGCAGCCGGCCGCTTCCGGCGGTCGACAGTATCCCCGGCACCCATGATGCTCCCTCGAGCAGCGCTTGTCCGAGCCCCGCACAAGCCAGCGCCGCCAGCGCAGCGAGCCCTCGTAGGCGCGGGGCGACTCCCCCGCGGTTCAGCTCCATCCGCCGCCGCGCACTGAGCGGTGACTGCGCGCCACCGCGATTCCGCCCTCGACCTCCGTGCGCCGCCTACTCGTCACTTGCTCCTCGGTGCTCTCGCCTCCGAGCCCACATCGCACCTGCCGCGCCGAGAGGTGGCCGCAGGCAGAATCTAGCGGATCTCGTCGGCGCCGAGGGCGCGGCCGTATAGTTTGAGGTCGCTGATCTTGGCCTGAGCGCCGCGATACGAGCTGCCGGGGAAGTCGGAGCCGATGTGAATCGGCGTCGTGTCGCTGAACACCGGCCGGCTCGACAAGGCGCTTTCGCCGACCAGCTGGCGGTCGACATACAGCGCCATGCCGTCGCCATCCCAGGTCGCGGTCACCTGGCGAGGCTGTTGGGGGGCCCAATCCGCGATCGAGGCGTTGACGTTGGTCTCGATACCGCGGCGATCGACGATGATGAAGCGCAGCGAGTCGTAGTTTTTGACGATCAACAGGTTGTTCTCCCACTGGTGCTCGGTGCGAATGGTCACCAACGCATTGTTGGTATCGTCGCCGCCCGCCCAGTTCGGCTCGATCTCGAACGAGATCGTTCCGGCGCGGCCGTTGACATGCCCGTCGGCGAGGAAGACGAGTTGCGCCTCCTCGGTGAACTCCACCTCGTTGCCGTCGAACACCAAGCCATCGACCTGCGTCG
>CAYYWP010000032.1:0-29077 GCA_964475125.1 uncultured Binatia bacterium (SeqCode)
ACCAGCGGACACATCCGCCTCGACGGCCTCGACGTCTCCGACGTGCCGCCGTATCGGCGCAACGTCAACACCGTGTTCCAGCACTACGCCCTGTTCCCGCACATGAACGTGTTCGACAACGTCGCCTTCGGGCCGCGCACCAAGGGCGTCGACGAGGCGACGACGAAGGCCCGCGTCGCCCAGATGCTGGACGTGGTGCGCCTCGGCGACTTCGCCGCCCGGCGGCCCGACCAGCTCTCCGGCGGCCAGCGCCAGCGCGTCGCCCTGGCGCGCGCGCTGGTGAACTTCCCCAGCGCCCTGCTGCTCGACGAGCCGCTCAGCGCCCTCGATCTCAAGCTGCGCCAGGCGATGCAGATCGAGCTCAAGCGCATCCAGCGCGAGGTCGGCATCACCTTCATCTTCGTCACCCACGATCAGGAAGAGGCGCTGACCATGTCCGATCGCATCGCCGTGATGAGCGAGGGGCGCGTCGAGCAGGTCGGCACGCCGGAGGACATCTATCACTCCCCGGCGACGGTGTTCGTCGCCGGTTTCATCGGCACCGCCAATCTGCTGCCCGCCGTGGTCGAGCGCGTCGACGGCACCAGCGCCGTCGTCCGTCTGGCCGGCGACTACCGCGCCGAGGTGCCGATCGGGCACGGGACCTTCAGTCCCGGCTCGGCCGCGGCGGTGATGCTGCGGCCCGAGCGCATCAAGCTCGCGGCGCGCGTCCCCGAGGGACGCTGGAGCGCCATACCGGTGACGGTGACGGAGATCGTTTTCCAGGGCCCGGTGCTGCGCTGCCTGCTGACCGACAACGCCGGCGGCGAGCTGCTGGCGCACATCGACGACGACGAGCGCCCCGAGGGCCTGGTGCGCGGCGCGCACCTGCTGGCGGTGTGGGATCCGATGGGAGCGCGGCTGCTGCCGGCGCGGTGAAAAGCCGTTAGCGGTTGACAGTCGGTAGAGAAAGACCGCGCTCATCCTTCGACGGGCTCAGGATGAGCGGGGAGTGCTTGTGCCGCAACGCGTTTCGGCTCACCCTTCGACCCTTCGACGGGCTCAGGATTCAGGACATACCCTAAGCCCGTCGAAGGGCGAGCGGAAACGCGTCTTTCAACGGGCGGTTAGGCGGTTAGGGGATCTGATCTCTAACAGCAACAGCGCCCCCCTCAGGTCCCCTAACCGCCTAACACCCTAACAGCGAACCGCCTGCCCCTCAGTATTCCATCGTGATCGTTCCCGTGCCGATCGGGAACGGGCTGTCGCCCTGGTTGACGTCCTTCAGCGTGTCGCTGAGCACGAGGACGTTGATGCCGGCGCCGATGCTCCAGCTGCCGTAGTCCTCGGGAATGAAGGCGAGCGGCATACTCGTCGTCAGGCCGAAGCTGAAGAAGCCGAAGGTGTCGTTGTTGGTGCCGTCGTTGTAGTAATTGTACAGCGACAGCGCGAGGGCGAGCGGCACGCTGGTGGTGATCGGGTAGTCGCCGGCG
Source organism: uncultured Binatia bacterium (SeqCode) (assembly GCA_964475125.1). Classification (GTDB taxonomy): domain Bacteria; phylum Desulfobacterota; class Binatia; order HRBIN30; family CADEER01; genus CAYYWP01. Next base: position 1,473 of record CAYYWP010000032.1, read on the forward strand.
TCGTCGAGCGTCACCTCGAAGCTCGGGCCGCCGGCGAGCTCGAAATAACCGCCCTTCTTGGCCGTGCCGAAGTTGGTGTTGTCGGTCTCGAAGCTGAGGGTGATCGAGGGGGCGAGCGCGTAGGCGCCGAGCAGCTCGCTGTCGTCGTAGGCGATACCGACGTCGATCTGTTGCACGGTGGCGAAGGCGCCGTTCGGACTGGTGAAGATGGGGTAGGAGAGGGAGGTTTCGAAGCCGTTGCTCCAGCCGAGCGTGAAGTAGGGCGTGTAGTCGACCTCGTAGATGTTGCTCGGACCGGAACCGCTGGCCAACGTCTTGTTGCTGTGAATGCTGGCCCAGGCGTTGAAGCCCACGTCGACACTGCTGAGCGGTCCATCGCCGGCGTAGAGGTTGATGCTGATGTCGCCGGACGGCTCCCAGATGAAGCCGTTGCGCTCCTGCAGGATGCCGCGGAAGAAGTACGCCGTGGTGAAGTCGCTGTTGATCGCCAACGAGATCCGACCGGTGTTCGGACCGCTGGCCTCCTCTGCTTCCTCGGCCTCCTCGGCCCGCACGTCCGGCGTGCCGACGGTGTCCTGGCGCTCGACCTTCTCCGGCGCCGCGGCGTCGGCGGCATCCGGCGCGTCGATCTCGACCTCGGCAGCTCGACTGGCGGGATGCCAGAGCATCAACCCGGCGGCGCCGACGGCGACCCACAGCGCGCCGTGCTTCCACTTCCCCTGGCCCATCGTCCGGCTCCTTTCGTCCACCGCTCACCCACATTCCCGCGGGGGAACACCGACGGGCAGTGTACGGCGGCATTATGACCCGGCGGCGTAAATGAACAAGCGAAAAATTCACGCTGCCCGGGCGCAGATGGGCCAGCCGTAGGCTGGCGCGATCAGAATTGGGGTAGATTAGCCTCGGTCTGACAAGAACCTCAACGCAGAGACGCCGAGTACGCAGAGGGCACAGAGGCGGCGTGCATGAGCTCGAGCGCTGCCCCATGGTCACCGTCGATTGGTTTCGGGGTTTACGCTCTAGCAGTCCGTTGAAAAGCCCGCGCTCATCCTTCGACGGGCTCAGGACCTGTCCTGAGCCCGTCGAAGGGTGGGCGGAAGCGCTACGCTTCGCGGATGTGCAGGAAGCCGAAGGCGTCGACCGACAACACTTGCCCTGGGTGCACGAGGGTGGTCGAGGTGGCCTCCTCGATGACCAGGGGGCCGGCGAGCTCGGCGCCCGGTGGGAGGAGGTCGCGGGCGTAGACCGTCGCTTCGCGACGGCCGTCTTCGCCGAAATCGACTGCCCGGCGGCCTTGCAGGGCGGCGGCCTCGGAGCGTCCGTCCGCCGGCAGTGGGCGCAGGGTGGGACGGGGGACATCGGCGCTCGCCGACAACCGGTAGGTGACGAACTCGACTGGCGTGTCGTCGAGGCGGAAGGTGTACGTGCGCTCGTGCGCGGCGTGGAAGTCGACCAGCAGCGAGGCCACCGTGGTGCGCTCGAGTGCGAACGGGACGGTCACCGTGTGCTCCTGGCCGTGGTACCGGAGGTCGACGCTGGCGTCGAAGCGCAGCGCGCTGGCCTGGAGCTGCGCGTCGCGGCGAAAGTAGTCCTCGGCTTCGCGGCGCAACGCGGCGAAGAGGTCGCGGACGAACGCATCATCGACCTCCTGGGCGCGGCGCAGCATGGTGCGGGCGAAATCGCGCCGCGGCTCGGTGGCCACCATGCCCCAGGCGGAGAAGAGCCCCGGGTTGAGCGGTACGATGACCTCTTTGACCCCCAGCTCGCGGCCGAGCGGCGCGCCGTGCATGGGGCCGCCGCCGCCGCCGACGACGAGCGAGAAGTCGCGCGGATCGTGACCGCGTTGAATGGAGACCAGCTTGAGGGCGTTGATCATGCTGGCGTCGACCGTGCGGATGACGGCGACGGCGGCGGTGTCGACGTCGCAGCCCAACCCATCGGCGACGCGCTGCATGGCGCGCCGGGCGCGTCCGACGTCGAGGTCGAACTGTCCGCCGGCGAAGAACCGCGGGTTGAGGACGCCGCTGATCAGCTTGGCGTCGGTGACGGTTGGCTCCGTGCCGCCGCGGCCGTAGCACGCCGGTCCCGGATCGGCCCCGGCGCTCACCGGCCCGACCTTGAGCAGGCCGGCGGCGTCGAAATGGGCGATCGAGCCGCCGCCGGCGCCGATCTCGACGATGTCGACGATCGGCACGCGCACCGGGTAGCCGAAGCGCGTGCGGGTGTATTCGAGCCGGTAGTTGGTGGTGACCTTGGGCTTGCCGTCCTGGATGGTCGTGCACTTCGCCGTCGTGCCGCCGATGTCGAGGTAGATGATGTGCGATTCCCCGCACAGCCCGCCGACGATCGCCGCCCCGTTGCAGCCCGCCGCGGGGCCGGATTCCATCAGCGTGATCGGATGGTGCTTGGCCAGGCGGAAGCTCGTCGTGCCGCCGTTCGACTGCATGGCGTGCAGCGGGCAGTGGATGCCCGCGGCACTGAGCGCGTCTTCCAGGCGGGTCAGGTAGCGCTCGACGATCGGCTGCACGTAGGCGTTGAGCACGGCGGTATTGGCGCGCTCGTACTCGCGCCATTCGCGCGTGATCTCGTGCGAGGCGGTGACCGCGACGCCGGGCAGCCGTTGGCGCAGGATCGCCGCCGCGGCGGCTTCGTGCTCCGGGGCGACATAGCTGTGCAGGAATTGCACGGCGATCGCCTCGACGCCCTCCGCCCGGCAGCGTTCGACCACGCCGTCGAGGTCGGCGACGTGGAGCGGCTCGAGCTCCGCGCCGGTGGCGTCGACGCGCTCGCGCACCGCGAAGCGCAAGAGGCGCGGCACGAAGGGCCGCTCCTTCTCGAAGCGCAGATTGTAGAGGTCCGGGCGGTTGCCGCGTTGGATCTCGAGCACGTCGCGGAAGCCCGCCGTGGTCACCAGGGCGGTGCGCGCCCCCTTGCGCTCGGTGATCGCGTTGATGACCGTGGTGCCGCCGTGGACGAAGAAGTCGACGCTGGCCGGGGAGACGTGCGACAGCCTGATCGTGTCGATCACCCCCTGGGTGAGGTCGGCGGGGGTGGTGAGCGTCTTGGCGGTGCTGAGCGTCCCGCTGTGCTCGTCGAAGCAGACGAGATCGGTGAACGTGCCACCGATGTCGGTGGCCAGGCGCCCCATCGCTCAGGCGCTCGGCCGCTGCCGCAGCGCGGCCGTGGCGGCGTGGTCGACGCCGCGGCCGTCGGCGGTCAGGACGACGCCGTAGTCGTCGCGCGCCTGGGCGGCGGTGATGTAGTCGGCGCGCACCTCTTCGGCGACATCCTCGGCCGGGCGTTCGAAGGGATCGCCGTAGCCACCGCCGCCGCCGGTGAACATGCGGATGCGGTCGCCGCGGTTCATCACCGTGGTCGGGGCGCGGGCGGCGCGGCGCACGTCGCCGCCGATGTGCAGGTCGAAGAAATTGCACGAGCCGTCGTCGGCGCGACCGAGCGGCCACGGTCGCTCCACCGAGCGGCCGTAGCTGGCCGACAGCACGGTGTCGTCGGCGAGGATCTCGTACTCGCGCACCGAGCCGTAGCCGCCCCGGTAGCGGCCGGCGCCGACGCCGCCCTCGACGTTGAGGCCATACTGGATGACGCGCACGGGAAACTTCGCCTCCAGGAGCTCGATCGAGTAGTTGAACGTGTCGCCGTTGGTGATCGCGCTGGTGACGCAGTTGCCGTCGCGCTCGTCGGTGGCGCCCCAGCCGACCATGCTGGGCTCGATCATCACCCAGGGCTCGCGGCGCGCGCGGTCCATGCCGCCGAGCACCGTCACGCACAGGCTGTTGGCACTGCCGGCGCTGACGCGCGCCGGCACGATCGGCGCCAGCGCCTTCCAGGCCAGCTCCGAGGCTTGCCCGGTGCCCTCGTAGTACCAGCCGACCGGCGCCGGCTTGGTGGCGGTAAACACCAGGCCGTCGGGCGCGACCACGGTGAGGGGGCGAAACCAGCCGTCGTTCGACGGCGCCTGCGGGTCGACGATGGCCTTGTAGACCGTCTTGACCGCCGAGACGAGGGCGCCGCGCGAGCAGTTGACCGGTCCGGCGAGCTGCGGGCAGCAGCCGGAGTAGTCGAAGGTGATCTCGTCGCCGGCGATGCGCACCTCGACGGCGGTGCGGAAGCGCTCGGGGCTGATGCCGTCGCCGTCGATCCAGTCGGTGGCGGTGTAGACGCCGTCGGGCAGCGCGGCGATGGCCGCCCGGCTGACGCGCTCGCTCGACTCGAGGATGTGGCGGAAGGTCTCGCGCACCGCCACGGCGCCGTACTTCTCGCACAGCTCCAGGCAGCGCTTCTCGGCGATGCGCACCGAGGCGAGCGCGGCGTTGAGGTCGCCGAGCGCCATCTTCGGCATGCGCACGTTGGCTGCGACGATGTCGACGATGGCCTCCTGGCGCACGCCTTCCTTGTAAATCGGCACGCCCGGCAGGCAGAGGCCTTCCTGGAAGATCTCGGTGGAGTCGGCGGGCAGCGAGCCGGGCGCCTTGCCGCCGATGTCGGTCCAGTGCGAGATCGAGATCGCGAAGGCGAACAGCTCGCCGCCGCGGAAGATCGGCTTGATCACGCCGACGTCGTTGCAATGCGTGCCACCGACGTAGGGGTCGTTCAACATGTAGACGTCGCCGGGGCGCAGGGTGGCGCCGAACTTCTTCAGGATGGCGCCGATCTGGATCGAGAAGGTGCCGGTGAAGACGGTGATGCCGTTGGTCTGCGAGACCAGCTGGCCGCCGGCGTCGCAGAAGCCGCAGGCGAAATCGAGCACCTCGTAGATCACCGGGCTCATGCTGCTCTGCGCCAGCACCAGGCCCATCTCGTCGGCCACCGCGAGCAGCTTGCCGCGGACGATCTCGCGAGTGACGACGTCGGTAACGAACTCGGGGCCCGTGCCCGCGCCTGGCGCGCTGCCCATCATTCCTCCTGGTTGGTGACCAGAGGTTCTATTTCATCCGTGTCCGGTGCAGTCAACGCAGCCCGATGATCGCACCGGGAGTCGCCTCCGTTCGTCCGCCGTGCTAACCCCCGAGCGAAATACCTTTCACTGCGAAGAACGCGAAGGCGCTTCGTGCCCTTCGTGGTTTCTTGCCGAGCGAGGAGCGTGCGCGCCATGCCGTCGATTCCATCCGCCACCGAGATCACCCAGGATCTGGTCCGCATCGATACGCGCAACCCGCCGGGGCGAGAGGCCGAGTGCGCACGCTATCTGGGCAACTTGCTCGAGCGCGGCGGGCTCGAGGTCAGCTATCACGAGTTCGGGCCCGAGCGTACGAGCCTGGTGGCGCGTGTCGTCGGCACGGGCGCCAAGGCGCCGATCTGCTTCGCCGGCCACATCGACGTCGTGCCGCTCGGCGCCAAGCCGTGGACGGTCGATCCATTCGGCGCGGCGATCGTCGACGGCAAGCTGATCGAGCGCGGCGCCACCGACATGAAGTCGGGCATCGCCGCGTTCGTCCATGCCGGGCTCGAGCTGGCGCGATCGGGCGGGCGCGGCGCCGCCGACATGGTGCTGGTGATCTGCGCCGGCGAGGAGACCGGCTGCGAGGGCTCCTTCCACCTGAGCAAGACCGGCGCGCTGGGCGCCGCGGGCGCCATCGTGATCGGCGAGCCGACCTCGAACTATCCGATCCTCGGCCACAAGGGCGCGCTGTGGTTGCGGGTCGAGACCGACGGCGTGACGGCGCACGGCTCCATGCCCGAGGTGGGCGTCAACGCCATCTACAAGGCGGCGCGCGCCGTCACCCGGTTGGAGGATTTCGGCTTTGATGCCGCGCCGCACGCGCTCCTCGGCCGCTCGACGCTCAACGTCGGCACCATGAGCGGCGGCATCAACCTCAACTCCGTGCCCGATCGCGCCGAGTTCACCATCGACATCCGCTCGCTGCCCGCCCAGCAACACGAGGAGATTCTGGCGGCGCTCAAGCGCTACATCGGCGCCGAGGCGCGCATCGAGACGCTGGTCAGCGTCGATGGCGTGGCGACGCCGCCAGACCATCCCTGGATTCGCGAGATTTACGACCTCATGGGCCCGCTGCTCGGCGAGCCGATGAAACCGCGCGGGGCGCCGTACTTCACCGACGCCTCGGCGCTGTTTCCCGCTTATGGGAAGCCGCCCACCATCATTCTCGGCCCCGGTGACATGACGATGGCCCATCAGACCGATGAGTACTGCCCGGTGGCGGACATCGAGCAGGCCGCGGGCGTCTACCAGACGATCGCCCGCCGCTGGTGCGCGGCGTAAAAGAACGGCCAGTCCCCTTTTCCGCGCTCGGCCGCTCTTCTACACTCTTGACAAGCGATCCGCTTCTATAGTCCAGACGACCGACGAGTATCGCCCGGGGCGGAAAGGAACCGAGCAAAGATGGCTGAGGCGCCGAAGACGAGTCGAGGGCTGCGCACCTGGCCGCACCTCGCCACCAAGCGGCGACGACCGACCGAGTACGAGGTCGTGACCACGAACCTGCACTGGCGGACGCTGTTCCCCGAGTACTCGGAGCTGAGCCCGAGCCTGCCGATCAACCGCTGGTACAAGAAGTACGTGCGCGAAAGCCCGCTCAAGCACGACGACTGGGACGCCTTTCGCGATCCCGATCAGCTCATCTATCGCAACTACAACATCATACAGGACGAGCAGGAGTCGTACGTCGACGGGCTGCTCGACGAGCACGACCGGCTCGGGCACGACGCCGGCCTCTCGGCGCCGTGGGTCGAGGCGTTGGCGCGGCTCTACACCCCAGGGCGATTCATGCTGCACGGCGTGCAGATGGCCTCCGCCTATCTGGTCATCACGGCTCCCGCCAGCACGATCACCGCCTGCGCGGCCTTCCAGATGGGAGACACCCTGCGCTGGGTGGCGCGGCTGGCGTATCGCACCCGCGAGCTGGCCAACCACCATCCGGGCCGCGGACTGGCGGAGCGGGAACGCCAGCACTGGGAAGGGGACCCGGCCTGGCAGGGCTTTCTGGAGCTGATCGAGCGCATGCTGGTCGCCTACGATTGGGGCGAGTGCTTCGTGTCGATGAACCTGATCGCCAAGCCGGCCATCGAGGCGGCCTTCCTCACTCAGCTCGCCTACGCGGCACGCCGCCAGGGCGACGGCCTGCTCGGCCTCCTGGCCGACGCCCAGTTGCGCGACAGCGAGCGCTCGCGGCGCTGGACGCAAGCGCTGGTCGATTTCGCGCGCCAGCAAGACGGCAACGCCGCCGTGCTGCAGGGCTGGGTCGACCAATGGGTGCCGCTCGGCGACCGCGCCATGGAAACCTACTTGGCGGCGCTACCGGAGGGGCGCGCGGCCGGCGCCGAAGCCGTGGCGACAGCGCGGGCCTATCGCGCCAGCCTCGGATTCAACGGCTGAGCCCGCGGGCCGTATCGGCTGGACATTATGATAGAAGGAACCATGGCAGCGAGCATCGGCCCCGCGGCTGATGCCGGGACGAAATAACGGAGGAGGCGCACATGGCGATGCTGGAACGCTCGCAATGGTACGACTTGGCTCGCGATACGAACTGGACGCCGAAGTACGTCGGCGAGGACGAGATCTTCCCGTCCTACATGTCGGACGACTTCGGGCTCGGCATGGAGGCCTGGAGCCAGTACGACGAGCCCTACAAGGTCTCGTTCCGGGAGTACGTGCGGGTACAGCGCGAGAAGGACACCGTGGCCTATGCGGTGCGGGATTCGCTGGCGCGCTCCGGCTTCTACGACAAGGCCGATCCGGGCTGGATGAGCACGCTCAAGTCGCACTACGGCGGCATCGTCGGCGTCGAGTTCGCCTCGGCCTCGACCCAGGCCCGCATGGGGCGCTTCGGTAAGGCTCCGGGCATGCGCAACATGGGAGCGTTCGGCTGCCTCGACGAGATCCGCCACACCCAGATCCAGCTCATGTTCGCCTACGAGCACGTGCAGCGCGGGCGGGACCCCGAGCAGTTCGCCTGGGCGCACTACGCCAACCAGACCAACAACTGGGTCAACCTCGCCATCCGCCACACCTTCGAGGACATCGAGCACACGCGCTGCGCCGCGGCTACGGCGGTCATGACCTCGGTCTTCGAGGTGACGTTCACCAACTTGCAGATGATCGCCCTGGCCTCGGACGCCGCCAAGGCCGGCGACCACGTCTTCTCGCACCTGGTGCAAAGCGTGCAGTCCGACGAGGCGCGCCACTCGCAGATCGGCATGGAGGTCATGCGGCTGATGATCCGCGAGGGCCGCAAGGCGGAGGTGCAGAAGCTGGTCGACATCTCCTTCTGGCGCAACTGGCGCGCCTTCGCCGCCCTCACCGGCCTGGCGATGGATTACTACACGCCGCTCGAGCGCCGCGAGCACTCCTTCAAGGAGTTCATGCAGGAATGGGTGATCGCGCAGTTCGACCGCACGCTCGGCGACCTCGGGCTCGAGCGGCCGTGGTACTGGGACATCTTCCTCGATGAGCTGAACTGGTTCCACCACGGCCAGCACCTCGGTGTGTGGCTGCTGCCGAAGACGGTGTGGTGGAACCCGACCTCCGGCGCGACGCCGGCCGAGCGCGACTGGCTGGAGCAGAAGTACCCGGGGTGGAACGCGACCTTCGGCCGCTGCTGGGACGTGATCACCGAGAACATCCTGGCGGGCAAGCTCGACAAGGTGCCGCTCGAGATCTTCCCGCTCATCTGCAACATGTGCAACCTGGCCATCACCGGGGTGGCCGGCGACAAGTTCCGCGTCCGCGACCACTATCTCGACTACGAGGGGCGCCGGTACCACTTCGGCTCCGAGGTCGACCGCTGGATCTTCTTGCAGGAGCCGGCGCGCTACAAGGACTACAAGAACATCTTCGACCGCTTCGTCGACGGCACAGTTCAGCCGCCCACCACCGAGGGCTTGCTGGCCTACATGAGCCTCGACGAGAAGAGCTGGGGGCGCGAGCCGTACGAGTATCGCTGGCGGCCGATGTTCGACGAGCCGGAACGGCGCGCCAGCTGATCGCCCGCGTTCATGGCAGCGGATTTCCCGGTGGGAGTCGCCGTCGAGGGCGACTACGAGACCCGTCTGGTCATGGTGGAGCCGGACGGCACCATGGACGACCTCTGCGCCGCGGTGGCCCCGTTGGTCGTCGGGCGCTTCGTCAGGGAGCAGCCGGACAAGATCCTGCGCATCCGTCACCAAAACCGTCCGGAGCATCTCTTTCCCCGCGACGCCCGGGTGAAGGACGTGCTGCAGCCGTTCGACCCGGTGGAGATGGTGTTCACGTGAGCATGGCTTTTCAGCGCGTGTGCACTCTGGACGACCTCTGGGAAGGGGAGATGGCGGCGTTCGAGGTCGAGGGGCGCGACGTCCTCCTCGTCCACCTGCCCGGCGGCGTGGTCAACGCGATCCAGGCCATCTGCCCGCACCAGAACCAACCGTTGGTCGAGGGGACGCTGGAGGGAAGCCTGCTCACCTGTCCGGCGCACCGCTGGGAGTTCGACGTCGCGGCGTGCAAGAGCGTCAATCCGGAGGGCACCGCGCTGCGTCACTTCCCGGTCAAGGTCGAGGACGACGCCGTGTGGGTCGATGTGGCTGGCGCCGAGCCCGACGTCGCCTTCCAAGGATAAGGGAAGGGGTGTCGGATGAGTGCGGCAGGTCCAAACGAACGGCTCCTCGTCGGTCCCGTCATGCGCCGCGGCGAGCTGGCGGAAGCGGTGGCCGAGGCGGTGCGGGAGGACAATCCCGGGCGCGAGGTTCACATCGAGGAGCACACCTCGTACATCCGCATCCACACGCCGCACGAATGCATCATCCGACGCGACACCGTCGAGCGCATGCTCGGCCGCCGCTTCGAGATGCAGGAGATCGAGCTCAACATGAGCGCCTTCTCCGGCCAGATCGAGACCGGCGACGACCACATGCGATTCTTCCTCTACCAAAGCAAGACACCAGGCGGCGCCACCTGAGTGGCACGGAACGCGGCAGCGGCGGCGGCAGTCCGTCGGCGGGATGCCCGGTGCGGCATGTTTCGGCGCGCGACCAACCGGGCGTTGACGACGGCGCGTCGCCAATAACGTCGCAGGTCGGAGGAGGGAAGCGCGATGGCCTGGATCGAGACGATCGACGAAGAGGACGCCGAAGGCGAGCTGGCGGAGTTCTACGCCAAGTACCTCAACGCCGGGCTGGTGCCCGGGAAGGTGGATCTGATCTGGAAAGCCCACTCCCTCCACCTCGCCGGCATGCGGGCGCACGAAGCGCTCTACTTCGCCGTCATGAAGGGGACGCCGACCTTCTCCGCCGGCGAAAGGGAGATGGTCGCGACGGTGGTCAGCGTCGTCAACGACTGCCACTACTGAATCGTCTATCACCGGCGCGGTATGCGCCGGCAGTTCAAGGACGATGCGCTGGTCGATCGCATCGTGGCGAACTACGAGAGCGCCGGCCTCGACGCCCGCCGCCTGGCGATGTGCCGGTACGCGGACAAGCTGACCCGCGCGCCGGGGCGCATGACCCCGGCCGATCTGACGCCGTTGCGGGCGGCCGGTCTGAGCGACACCGACATCCTGCACCTCTGCGAAGTGGTCTCGTACTACGCCTATGCGAACCGCATCACCGACGGTCTCGGGGTGCTGTCGGAGGTCGGTGACCGCACCGGCGCCAACAGCTGGGTGGAGCAGGCGACCCTGGAGCGGGAGACCAAGAAGCCGGGCTCCTGAGCGCTGTACTCGTCTGGCGCTGGAGTTTCGGGCGGCGCTTCGCTAGCGGTCGCCGGGATGGCCGACCGCCGCTCGACGCGCCGCGCCGCCGAGCTCCACGACCTGCAGATGGTCGAGGCGCGCTGGCGCGCGCTATGGAACCTCGCCCGCGACGCCATCGTCAGCATCGACGCCAAGGGCGTCGTCACGCTCTTCAATCCGGTCGCCGAGCGCATCTTCGGCTACGCCGCCAGCGAGGTGATCGGACAGAACGTCGGCCTGCTGATGCCCTCGCCGTATCGAGAGGAGCACGACGAGTACATCAGGCGCTACCAGCGCACCGGCGATCCGCACGCCATCGGCCGCATTCGCGCCGTGCGCGGGCGGCGCAAGAGCGGCGAGACCTTCCCGCTCGAGCTGTCGGTGTCGGAATCGCACCTCGGCGACGAGGTGCTCTACACGGCCATCCTGCGCGACGTCTCCGCCGAGCGCGAGCTGCAGCGGCTCGCCAATGAGCGCGCGCGCTTGGCCGACATCGGCGCCATCACCGCCAAGATCGTGCACGACCTCGGCAATCCGCTCGCCGCGCTCTCCATGCAGGCACAACTCGTGCTGCGCCGGGCGCGCCGCGGCGACCTCACGCCGGTGGAGAAGATCGAAGAGCCGGCCCAGCAAATCCTCCAGACGCTGCGCCGACTGGAAGGCCTGGTGCACGAGTTCATGGAGTTCGCGCGCGAACAGCGCTTGGTGATCCACGCCTTCGAGATCCTGCCCTTTCTGAACTCCTGCGCGAACGTCTGGCAGCCGCTGGCCGCCGAGCGCGGCATCACCCTGCGGGCCGTCGACGAGAGCGGGAACGTGGAGCTGCATGCCGACGAGATGATGCTGCGACGCGTGCTCGACAACCTGATCAAGAACGCCATCGAGGCGATCGGCAGTGGCCCGGGCGAGGTGGTCGTGCGGGCCGGCCTTCCCGCCGCCGAGAAGATCCATCTCATCGTGGAGGATAGCGGCATCGGGGTCGCGCCCGGTGTCGACGTCTTCAAGCTCTTCGAGACGACGAAACCCGATGGCACGGGCATTGGCCTCGCGGTTGCTAAGCAGATTGTGACGGCTCACGGCGGTGTGATCGACCACGCGCCGCGCGCCCCGCGCGGAACGCGATTTCGCGTCGAGCTGCCGCTCGGTGGGCCGATGCGAGTGTGACCGTGTGCGCGATGGTGTTGCTCCTCGACGATGACCGCGATTTCCGTTCCGCCCTGGCGGCCAACCTGGCGGATGACGGGATCGCCGTACAGGAGTTTGGCCATCCGGATGAGGTCCCGCCGCTGAGCAGTTACGAGCGGCTGTCGATGCTCATCATCGACTATCAGCTGCGCGGCCAGGACGGGCTGGCCTTCGCCGATCGCTTCCACGCCGCCCACCCGGATGTGCCCGTCGTCATGGTGACGGCCTACTGGACCGCCCATCTCGAGGCCGAGGCGGCGCGGCGCCGGGCGTACTTGACCCTGCGCCGCAAGCCGATCGATTACGACGAGATCGCCGGTTTGCTACCAGACCGGCGCTGATGCACGGCCGATTGCGCTGGGGCGTGTGCCGCTGTTGCCTGGACGCCCATGACTGAGGCGCTGGCGTCGGCGACCGGTATCGCGGCAGCGGCGCTGGCCGGCCTCGCCGTCGGCATCGAGCGGCAGTGGTCGGGACACGCTCGCTCGCGCTTCGCCGGCGTGCGCACCTTTGCGCTGCTCGGTGGCGGCGCCGGTCTGGCGGGCTGGCTGTGGACGCGCGGCTATCAGCTTCCGGCCGTGGTACTCTTGCTGGCCGGTGCCGGCCTGATCATCGCCGCCTACGTCGCCGCCAGCCGGCGCGATGTCGAGGGGACCACCGAGGTGGCGGCGCTGGTCGTACTCGGCGCCGGCTTTCTCGCCGGCATCGATCAGCTCGCGCTGGCCAGCGCCGTGGTCGCGACGACGGTGCTGATGCTGGTCGAGAAGTCGCGCCTGCACGCCTGGGTGCGGGCGTTGAACGACGTCGAGATCCGCGCCGGGGCCCGTTTCGCCGTGATGGCGATCGTCGTTCTGCCCCTGCTGCCGGCCGGGCCCTACGGCCTGTTCGGGGGCGTGCGACCGCGCCAACTGTGGGCCGTGGTCCTGCTCTTCGCCGGCATCAGCTTCCTCGGTTACATCGCCCGTCGCCTGGCCGGGCCCGCCTTCGGCTATCCGCTGGCGGGCCTGCTCGGCGGGCTGGTGTCGTCCACGCAGGTGACTCTCAGCTACGCCCGATTCAGCCGCGGCGAGCGGCATCTCGACGGGCCGCTGGCCAGTGGTGCGCTGGCCGCGTCGACGGTGCTCTTCGCCCGCACCACCGCCGCCGCAGCGGTGCTCGACGCGCGCCTCGCCCTGGCGCTGCTGCCGTACGTGGTGGTGCCGTGCGCCTGTGGGATCGCCGCCACCGTCTTGACCATGTGGCGCAGCGCCACTGCCGCCGGGGCCGCCGCTCCGCTGCCCGGCAACCCGCTCCAACTGTCGGCGGCGTTGCAGATGGCGGCGCTCTTCCAGGTGGTCTTGATCGCCGTGTTCGTCGCCCACCAGTGGCTGGGCGATCTCGGGCTCCTGGCCACGGGTGCCGCGGTGGGGCTGACCGACGTCGATGCCGTGACCGTATCGATGGCCCGCATGGTGCGTGAAGGCGTGGCGCCGGTGCGCGGTGCGCAGGCGATAGCGGTGGCGTGTCTCGCCAATACGTTGCTGAAGATGGGACTCGTCGCGGCACTCGGGCGGGGCCGGTTCCGCCGTACGGCGTCGGTCGGCCTCGCCGCCGTCAGCGCCGCCTGCGCGGCCGCATTGCTTCTGTGGTCGTGAATCCGCTCGTCGCGCCGGCGTGATCGCCAGGGCGGATTGCCGCCGATCGGGCGTGCGCGCCTCCCGCCTGCGCTCAGGTGAGAAGCTCCCCCCGACTTCTCTCGCAAGAACGGGAATCGCCGCCTGCACGAGCGCTTCGCCTCTGCACCTCGGTGTCTGGCACGTCCTTCGCTGGTTGCCCGGCGCCGGGGATTGCCGAGCGGATCCGCGCGAGCCGGAGGTGTGATGAGCCAGATCAATGGTGCGGTCAGCGGCGTGGACCACAATGGTGGGCGAGGAAGCCGAGGGGCCGTGTCGGCGCTGTCGCTGGCTGCGGCAACCACCGCCGAGAAGGAGTGGCCGGGAGAGCACGGTCGGAACGGCCGGCGCACGGTGCGGCGCGGTCGCACGGCCGAGCGCGATGCGGAGCGCCTTTTCGCCGCCGAGCTGGCCCGCGTCTCGTTGCTGACGAATGAGCAAGAGCGCGTGTTGACCAGGCGGCTGGCCTTGGCGCGGGCGCGTCTGCGCGCGCTGCTGCGCCGCGCTCCGCGCCTGGCGCGCGCCGCACTTGCCGGTGCCGGTCGCGGCGTGATCCGTCCCGAGCGCGACTTCCGTGAGCGCGAGGTGCTGGCCATCGTGGAGTTCGGCGAGCGCGTGATGGCCAGCGGTTCCTCCCGGGCTGTCGGCCTGACGCGAGCCAGGCTGGCGCGGTTGCTGACCGCCTTGCGGACGGCACTGGAGGAGTACCGGCAGCTGCGCGACCACATGATGCACGCCAACCTGCGCCTGGTGGCGACCTTGGCGCGGCGCTATCACCATCCCACCCTCACCTTTCTGGATCTCTTCCAGGAGGGAACCCTGGGGTTGCTGCGGGCGGTGGAGAAGTACGAACCGACGCGCGGCGTCAAGTTCAGCACCTATGCCTCGTGGTGGATCTGGCAGCAGCTCGGTCGCAGCGCCGACACGCGCGGCGGGTTGATCCGCACCCCGGTGTACTGGAACCAGATGCGCCGGCGCCTGGCGCGGGCGCAGGTGGCGCTGGTGCCGACCGAGGCCGAAGCCGTCACCCAAGCCGCAGTGGGGTCGGAAGCCGCCCGTCTGGCGGCGATGGCGCAGCCCTTTCACTACATTTCCACCGATGCGCCGCCGGACGCAGATGACTGGAGCGCCGATGCGCTGCTGCTCAGCACCGGCGACGATCCGGAAGCGCTCGTCGAGCGCGGCGTGCTCACCCAGCGCCTGGAAGCGGCCGTTGAATGCCTGCCGGTGCGCGAGCGCCTGATCGTCAACCAGCGCTTCGGCTTCAGCGGTGGCCGCGCCCGTACGCTCGACGAGATCAGCCTCCAGCTCGGCGTCAGCCGCGAGCGCGTCCGCCAGCTCGAAGGGCGGGCCCTGGGCCGCCTGCGCGCCGCCTGTTCCGACGCCGGGCTGCGCGAGTATCTGAGCTAACCCTAATCCGAAATGCTTTGAAACCACGAAGGCCACGAAGAGGACGAATGGCAAGGGTCTCTCGGCCGTGCGAGGAAGGGCGAGAAGCTCACAACGATGGGGTTGAGAATGATCCAAGCGCCACTGCCCTGCGCCGTGATCTTCGCGGACTTCGTGTTCTTCGTGGTGAAAGGTTTTTTCGGATGGGGGGCTAAACTCACAGCCCGTTGAAAGCGGAACACGCTTTTCAACCGGCTGCCAACCTTCGGCGCAGACCTTTCTCGCCGCACTTCAGCCAGTATACTGCCCCCATGCCGAGTCTCGACCGGCGTGCGGAGCGGGTGCTCGCCGAGTACGCCGCCGAGGTGCAGCGGGCGTTGGGCGACCAGTGCGTCGGCGTCATCCTCTACGGCAGCGCCGCCGGCGTCGATTGGGTCGAGGGCCAGTCGGATCTCAATACCGTCGTCGTGGTGCGGCGCGCCGGCGCCGCCCCGCTAGCGGCGCTGGCGCCGGTCGTCGCGCAGTGGCGGTCGCGTGGACTGGCGCTGCCGCTGGTGCTCGACGCGGCGCAGGTCGAGCAGGCGCGCCGCCTGTTTCCGATGGAGCTCGACGACATCCGACGCCAGCACCGCGTGCTCGCCGGGGTGGACCCCTTCGCCGACCTCGAGACCGACGAGGCGGCGCTGCGGCGTGAATGCGCTCAGGAGGCGTTCGGCAAGCTCCTGCGCCTGCGCGCCTTCTACCTCGAGCACGCCGGACAACCGCCGGCCCTCGAACGCATGATGGTCGACTCGGTCAAGACCTTCC
Source organism: uncultured Binatia bacterium (SeqCode) (assembly GCA_964475125.1). Taxonomy (GTDB): domain Bacteria; phylum Desulfobacterota; class Binatia; order HRBIN30; family CADEER01; genus CAYYWP01. Next base: position 17,188 of record CAYYWP010000032.1, read on the forward strand.
TCATCGTGCTGCGCCACCTCTTGCGCCTGCGCGGCAATGCCGTACCGACCTCCTACCAGAGCGCGCTGATGGCCGGCGAGGCGATGCTCGGAGCGCTGCCGGCCATGCGCCGGGCGCTGGCGCGGCGCCAGGGTGAGCCCTCGGCCGACCTGGCTGACCTGGCCGGTGCGTATGTGGAGGAAGCCGAACGGCTGGTCGCTGCCGTGACGGTGGACTGTGCGTAGGTTCCTCACCATCGTATTGGTCGCGCTCCTTGTCGGCGTCGGCGTGGCGCAGGAGGTTCCGCCGCCGGACGGCTTCGTGACCGATCGAGCGAACGTGATCGACCCGGCGACGAAGGCCAAACTGACCGCCCTGATCGAAGACCTGCGACGCCAAACCGGTGTCGAGATCGCCGTGCTGACGGTCGACTCGACCCAGCCGCTCGACGACTTCACCTATGCCATGAACGTCGCCGACGCCTGGAAGGTCGGGCGTCGCGGCGAGGACTCGGGACTCCTGGTGCTCGTGGCGGTGAGGGATCGGAAAATCCGGGTGCTGACGGGGTATGGGCTCGAGGGCGTGCTGCCCGACGGCTTGGTGGGCGCCATCCAGGATCGCGAGATGGTGCCCGAGTTTCGCGCCGGACGGGTCGGCGAGGGCATCTGGCGGGGCGTGGCGGCCTTTGCCGAGCGCATCGCCGCGGCACGCGGCGTGGTGCTGACCGGCGTCCCGCCGGCGCGACAGGCGCCGACCGCACGGCAGCCCGAGGTGCCGCTTTGGGTCCTGGTGCTGGTGGTGGTGCTGATCCTCGTCATGAGCAGATGGTTTTCCCCCCGCCACGGCCTGCGCTATGGGCGGCGCGGGGGCCCGATCGTCCTGCCGGGGGGCGTCGGGCGCGGCTTCCCTGGCGGCTTCGGGGGTGGCGGCGGTGGCTTCGGTGGGTTTGGCGGCGGCGGCTTCGGCGGCGGTGGCGCCGGGCGGAGCTGGTAGACGCGACGCGGAGGTGATCATGCGCAAGACCCTGCTCGGAACCCTGCTGATGATCGTGCTGCCGCTCGGCGGCTGTGGCTACAACACCATGGTGACGATGAAGGAGGCGGTCGACTCGGCCTGGGCGCAGGTGGAGAACCAGCTGCAGCGCCGCAACGACCTCATCCCCAACCTGGTCGAGGTGACGAAAGGGTATGCCGCGCACGAGAAGTCGGTGTTCGAGGCGGTCGCCAACGCGCGCGCCCGCCTGCTCGCCGCCGGCTCGCGCGATGAGCAGATCGACGCCGCGGCACAGTTGAGCGGCGCGCTGGGGCGCTTGTTGGCGATCGCCGAGCGGTATCCGGAGCTGAAGGCCAACGAGCAGTTCAACCGGCTGTCGGATGAGCTGGCAGGCACCGAGAACCGGATTGCCGTCGAGCGCAAGCGCTACAACGACGCCGTGCAGGCGTACAACACCTACGTCAAGCAGCTGCCACAGGTGCTGTACGCGAGCTGGTTCGGCTTCCCCGCCCAGCGCTATTTCGAGGTGCCCGAGGAAGCGAAGTCGGTTCCCAAGGTCGACTTCGGCAACCGGCCCTAGGCTACCCTCGATCTGAAAAAAAAACCTCAACGCCGAGACGCAGAGTACGCAGAGGGCACAAGCAGCGGCGTGCATGAGCTCGAGCGCTGCCCCCATCGTCATCGTCGATTGGGTTCGGGGTTCACCCTATAGACCTTCGTCCTCTGCGGTCTCTGCGGCTCTGCGTTGAACTAGTTGAAAAACGTCTGCCGCCTCCTTCGGCGGCCTTTCTCAACGCACTGCCAACAGCCGCGTGGGCGCCCGGGAACGTTTCGCAACCATGAGAAAGTGCGCACGGTGGCGCGCCGGCGCATTGCGCGCGGCCGACGCGGCGCACATCTTGCTCTGCGTCCTAGCGACAGGAGGCTAGGATGCAGGTTTCTAAGTGGATGACGCGAGAGCCGTACTGCGTGCTGCCGGATGAACGGCTGGACGTGGTTGCAGAAGCGATGCGCGCCGGGGGATTCCGCCGCGCGCCGGTCGTCGACACCGAGCGGCGCCTACTGGGCATCGTCACCGACCGCGATCTGCGCGAGCACAAGGGCTTCCTGGCTGCCAGCAAGGTGAGCGCGGCGATGGTCGAGCCGGCTCTGGCGGTAGCGCCGGATGACCCGATCGAGGACGCGGCGCGGCTGATGCTGGAGCGCAAGATCGGCGGGTTACCGGTCATCGATAGCCAGCGGCACGTCGTCGGCGTCGTCACCGAGACCGACTTGTTGCGCGGCTTCCTCGACGGTGCGGCCCCGGGCGAGCGCGGCGTGCGAATCGACTTCACCTTCGCTTCCGGCCAGCGCGGCTTCGGCCCGGTCGTCCACGCCGTGGAGCAGGCCGGCGGCACGGTGTTGGGTTTCGGCACCTTTCAGCCGGCGGCCGCCGGTGACAGCGAGCGCCGCTATTTCGTCCGCATCACTGGCCCGACGCTCGAGCCGATGGTAGAAGCGCTGCGCGCGGCGGGGTGTTCCGTCAGCGCCATTCACGACCTGCGTTCCGCGGAGGCGCGATGACGATCAAACGCATCCTCGTTCCGGTGGACTTTTCCCGCTACTCGTTGAAGGCGCTCGACTACGCCGCCGAGCTGGCCAAGCCGCTGCACGCCGAGCTGGTCGCCGTCTTCGTCGTCGAGCCGATCTACTATGCGATGCCGGATCTGATCGGCACCGGCATGGGCGGCGTCGGCGGGGTGCTCGAAGAACAGCGCGCCGGCGCGCGCCGCGAGCTCGACAAGCTGGCGCAGCGCGAGGCCCGGCGCGGGCGCAAGCTGCGCACGCTGCTGCGCAGCGGCACGGCGCATCAGGGCATCGTCGATGCCGCCAAGGCGGTCAAGGCGAACCTCATCGTCATGGCGACCCATGGCCGGACCGGGCTCACGCATGCGCTGATGGGCAGCGTCGCCGAGCGCGTCGTGCGCACCGCCGCCTGTCCGGTGCTGACCGTCGGGCCGCGCGGCAGCAGGTGACGAGGTTGCTACGTTGTTAGTTGTTAGGTTTTCTGATGGTCTCATTCTAACCTAACAACTAACAACCTAGCAACCTAACAACCCCGATTACGGCAAAGCAAACGGCTCGCTGCCGCTGCGCACCGCGAGCACGGCGCTGCTGACGGTGCGGGCGATGGCCTCGGCGACGCTGCCGAGGAGGGCGTGGGCGAGGCCGGTGCGGCCGTGGGTGCCGACGACGACGAGGTCGGCCGGCAGCTCGGCGGCGGCCGCCGCGACCGCGGTGGCGACATCGCCCTTCAGCGTCCGCTGCTCCCACGCCAGCCCGCGCAGGTCGAGTGCGGCGAGCAGCGCCTCCCACTCCGGCTGCAAGTCCGCCGGTTCGACGGCGTAGATCTCGCCGCCGGCCAAGTCGGTCGCCCAGGCGTAGGTTTGCACGATCGGCTCGATGACGTGCAGCAGCACCAAGCGGGCCTGCCAGCGCCGCGCCAGGGCGATGGCCTCCTCGAGCGCCGGGCGCGCCGCCGCTGAGAAATCGGTCGGGGCGACGATGCAGCGCGGCGGATCGGCCAGCCTGGCCTTGGCCAGCCAGACCGGCACGGTGGCTTTGCGCAGTACCCGCTCGGCGGTGCCGCCGAGCAGGAAATCGCTCAGGTGGCTGCGCTGGCGCGCGCCGATGACGAGCAGGTCGTGCTGGCGCTGGCGCGCAAAGGCGATCAAGGTCGCAAACGGGGCGCCCACCTGCGCGTGCGGCTCGACGGACAACCCGGCGAACGCCGGCGCCCCGACCACGCTGCGCAGATGCTCGACCGCCTGGCGCGCCAGCTCGGTCTCCAGCGGCTGTTCCTTGAGCAGTACGCGCTCGTAGAGCGGCGGCCGATGGATGACGTGCAGCACGTCGAGGTGCGCCCCGGTGGCGCGCGCCAACGCCGCACCGGCGTCGAGGGCGAGATCCGACTGGGGCGTGAAGTTGACCCCGACGCAGAGTCGATGCAGCTTGCGCACGGCGCCTCAACTGGCCAGCGGCGCGTCGGCGGCGTGGAAGAACCAGTCGTCGAGTACCACCCGGCGTGCGAACCAGCGCGCCCCGAAGAGTTTCCCCGCCAGCGGCGCCAGGACCCAGTCGGGGATGAGGCCGAGCAGCGTCGGGGCAGCGGCGCGCGGGCCGAAACGCTCGACGAGGCGGCGCGCATAGGGGGCCAGTGCCTCGGCGTCGCTGCGCCCGCCGGCGTCGCCGATCGTCTGGGCGGCGAGCAGGCCCGACTCGATGGCCGGTCGGATGCCTTCGCCGCTCTTCGGATAGGCCAGGCCGGCGGCGTCGCCGATCACCAGCGCGCCGTCGCCGCTGAGCGGCCGCGGCGTCTGGCCGTAGAGCAGGTACGGGTGGCCGTTGAGCTTGCCGCCCAGCTCGGCCGGGATCTTGCCGCGCCGTTCGAGCCAGGCGAGGAATTCGCTCACCTGTGCGGCCAGTCGCCTGTTACCCTGACGGCCGAGCCCGATGTTGATGTACGCCCCCTTGCGAAACACCCAGCCGTAGCCTTTCAGATCGCGGCTGAAGAAGATCTCCGGCACCTCGGGCTCGACGCTACAGGCGCGCGCCTGCTCGGGGCTGAGGGCGAACTCGGTTTCCTGCGCAGCGATCACCGGTTCGCCGTGGCCGAGCTGGGCGCCGAGTCGCTGCGCTACCGGACAGAAGTGACCGCCGGCGCCGATCAGCAGCGGCGCGCGCACCGCGCCGTTGAGCTCCCAGACGCCGTCCTGTCGGGTCAGCGCGTGCACCGGCTCGCCCAGGCGCAACTCGGCGCCCGAGCGCTCGAGCAGGTAGTGGTCGAACTCGCAGCGGCGGATGCCGTAGCTGACCACGTGCGGATAGCGCACGCGCGCTTCGCGATCGCCCAGGCGGCTGACGTGAAAGCCGTGAATGGGTTGGCAGGTGCGGCCGCTGGCGGCGTAGGCGGTCAGATCGAGCTCGAGCGCGCCGACGACGTGCGGGGTGATCCAGCCGGCGCAGATCTTGTCGCGCGGGAACGGCTTGCGGTCCCAGACCACGACGCGCGCCCCGCGCCGTCCCAGCGCCCACGCCGCCGTCGACCCCGCCGGCCCGCCGCCGACGACGATTACGTCAGCCGAGTGCATGAGGGGACGTGCGGACGTGCGGACGTGTGGATGTGTGGATGTGTGGATGTGCTGACGTGCTGACGTGCTGACGTGTTGACGTGTTGACGTGTGGACGTAACTGAGGTGCGGACGGTCGACGTACTAATCCGGTGACCGGTTAGTGTGCCCCGCGCAGCCGGGCGATGTGGGCGCGACCCGTCGCGTCGACACGTCCGCACGTCCACACGTTCACACGTCAGCACGTCAGCACGTCCACACGTCAGCACGTCCACACGTCAACACGTCAGCACCTCACTCATACACATGCTGCCGCGTCCACGGGATGCCGTTGTGGCGGTCGCGGGCGAACACCACTTGGAAGAGCTGCAGCAGGCTGATGCGGAAGGCCGCCGTGGTGCCGGCGAGATAGAGGCGCCAGGCGCGCACGAAGCGGGCGTCGAACTCCCGTTCGACCGCCGCGGCGTGGCGCTCGAAGCGTTCCAGCCAGTGCGCCGCGGTGCGCTCGTAGTGCAGGCGCAGGTTCTCGACGTCGAGTACGGACAAGCGGAAGGGTTCGAAGATGTCCATCATCTGGCGCAGCGTCGGCGGATAGCCGCCGGGGAAGATGTGCTTCTCGATCCAGGCGTTCAGGCGCGTCGGGCGGGTGCGGCCGATGGTGTGCACCAGGCCGCGCCCGTGCGCCGGCAGACAGCGGTCGATGATGGCGCCGAGGTCGCGGTAGTGATCCGGGCCGACGTGCTCGAGCATGCCGACCGACATGAAGCAGTCGTAGGTGCCGGCGATGTTGCGGTAGTCGTCCTCGATGAACTCCACGCGGTCGCCGAGGCCCTCGCGCGCCGCCTGCTCGCGCGCCCACAGAATCTGCTCGTGCGAGATGTTGAAGGCGCGCACCGTGACGCCGTAGTGGCGCGCCATGTGCAACGCCAGGGCGCCCCAGCCGCAGCCGGCTTCGACGACGCGCTCGCCGGGCTTGAGCGCCACCTTGCGGCAGACGTGGTGCATCTTCGCCACTTGCGCGTCCTCGAGCGTCGCCTCGGGGGTGGGGAAGTAGGCGCAGGTGTAGACCATGCGCTGGTCGAGCCAGAGGCGATAGAAATCGTTGCCCAGGTCGTAGTGTTGGTGGATGTTGCGGCGCGAGCCGGCGAGCGTGTTGGGGCGCGCCCGCCGACCGTTGAAGAGCAGGCGGTTGGCCCACGGCGAGACCGTCGCCGGATAGGCGCTGGACAGCATGTCCACCAGATCGCCCTCGAGCTCGATGCGCCCGTCCGTATAACCCTCGCCGAGCCCGATCTCCGGCGAGCGCATGACGTGGTAGAGCGTGGCGCGGTCGCAGAAGCGCACGGTGCCCACCGGGTCGCCCTCGCCGACGTAGACCGACTGCCCGTCGGGCAGCACGCAGCGCAGCGGCGGCCGGCCGGCGGCGACGAGAAACGCCCGCAACAAGGCGCGATCGATGCCGAGCGAACGCGTGCCCCGGGCGACGCGCTCCGGCCCGGTCACGGCGGTGGCATCACTCGGCTGCGATAGTGGTTGTGAGGTCGACATGGCTCACCCTCCGTCGGTGCGCTGCAGGCTATTTCGCTGCAACCGCGCCCGTCGTCAAGGGTCACCCCCCGGGGCCGATGGCGGGCGGCGGATCGACGTCGCCCGCAACGCAGAGCTGGGCGCCGACCACGGTGGCTCCCCGTCCGCCGGGCAGCACCATGACGGGTTCGAGCACCAGCCGGCGCATCTCCGGCAGCGCCTCGACCAGGGCGGAGACCCGCCGGATGATGTCGATCAGGGCGGCGCGGTCGGCCGGCAGCCCGCCGGCGTCCAGCAGTGGGGCCAGGCGCAGTTGGGCCAGCATCGCCTCGGCCTCGACGTCGGTGACCGGCGGCATGCGGTAGGCGCGATCGCGCGCCAGCTCGGCGACCGCCCCGGCGATGCCGCACACCACCAGCGCCCCGAAGGTCGGCACGGTGATCACCTCGACCATCGCCTCGGCCCCGCCCTCGACGGCTCGCTGCAGCTCGACGGCTTCGAGGTTGGCGATGCGCTGGCGCAGGGTTGCCACACCGCCGGCCACGTCCGCGGCGGAGCGCAGACCGAGCAGCACGGCGCCGGCGGCGCGCCGCCCCGACAGGCCGGGCGCCACCGCCTTCATGACCAGTGGAAAGCCCAGGCGCGCCGCGGCGCTGACCGCGTCGGCCGGGTCGACCTGTTCGGCCATGGCGTTGCGGATGCCGGCGGCGCAGAGGATCGCGGCGATATCGTTGCTCGCCAACCAGCACGGCGCGGCGCTGCCGGTCTGGGCGCGCTCGAGCACGGCGCGCGCGGCCTCGATGGCCGCCGGCGCCAACTCGAGCACGGCGCCCGCCGGGCGCCGGCGCCAGTCGGCGTATCGCCAGGCGGCGGCCAGCGCGCGCGCCGCACTCTCCGGAGAATCGTACACCGGCAGACGGCCGCGCGGCCCGGCGTGCAGTGCCGCCGGCGCGCTGTCGCCGGCGAGAAACACCGCCGCCACCGGCTTGTCCGCCGGCACCGCCCCGGCGCCGCGCGCGATCGCCGCGGCGAAGCATTCCGCCTGCTGCGCCAGCGGCGTCACGTAGATGGCCACCACGGCGTCGATGGTGGCCTGGCTGCCGAGCTGAGCGAGGGCCGCGGCGTAGTGCTGCGGCGCCGCCGAGACGAGCAGATCGACCGGGTTGGCGAGCCCGGTGCCGGCCGCGGCGCTGGCAGGCGGCGCCGCGCCCGCCGCCGCGGCAAGCTCGGGGATGATGAGCCCGTTGCCCTCGGCGGCGTCGGCAAACAAGGTGGCCAGGCCGCCGCTGTTGGTGACCACGCCGACGCGCGGGCCCGCCGGCAGGGGCTGTGACGAAAGCAGGCTGACGAGCTCGAACAGCTCCCCCAGGGTGTCGGTGCGGATCACCCCGACCTGGGCGAAGAGGGCGTCGACGGCGACATCGAGCGTCTCGGTCGCTGCCGAGTGGCTCCGCGCCGGGCGCATGCCGGCGAGCGAGCGCGCCGCTTTGACCGCCACGATCGGCTTGCGGCGCGCGACCTCGGGGGCGACGCGCGCGAAGGTGCGCGGATTGCCGAAGCTCTCGAGGTAGAGAACGATCACGGCCGTGCGCTCGTCCTCGGCCCAGTAAGCGAGCAGGTCGTTGTTCGACACGTCGGCCTGGTTGCCGGCCGAGACAAAGCTCGACAGCCCGAGGCCGACGCGGGCGCTGCGCTCGAGCACCGCAAGGGCCAGGGCGCCGCTCTGCGACAGCATGCCGACGTTGCCGGGCGCGGCGGCTTGCGGCGCGATCGTCGCCTGCAGCGAGACCGCCGGGTCGGTGTTCAGCACCCCGATGCTGTTCGGTCCGATCAAGCGCATCCCGGCGCCCCGTACCAGCGCCGTCAGGCGGCGCTCGGCGATGCGGCCGGCCTCGCCGCACTCGCCGAAGCCGCCCGACAGCACCACCGCGCCGCGCACGCCGGCGCGGGCGCAGTCCTCGACGACCGCCTCGACGGCCGCGGTGGGGACGGCAATGATGGCCAGGTCGACCGGCTGGCCGATGGCGCTGACGCCCGCCTGTGCCGGCCGAGCGCCGACGGTCGTGGCGCTGAGGTGAATCGGATACAGCGGTCCGCGGAAGCCGCCGCGCACCAGGTGCTCGAGGACGATGCCGCTGAGCGAGCCCGTAGGCGCTGCGGTGTCGACCACCGCCACGGAGCGCGGCGCCAGCAGGGCGCGCACGCTGGCGGCCGCGGCGGCGCGCTCGCGGCGGTGTTGCGCGGCCCGCGCGATGGGCGTCGCGTCGGTCGGGAAGCTGAGGTGGAAGACGCCGTCGGCCAGGGCGCGCGTCACCCGGTAGCCGCTCTGCATGAAGACCGCCAGCATGGCGTTGTTCTCGCCCAGCACGTCGGCCTCGAACACCTCGACGCCGTCGGCGCGGGCGATCGCCGCGAGGTGCTCGAGCAGGACGGTGCCGATGCCGCGCCGCTGATGCGCGTCGGTGACGGCGAATGCCACCTCGGCTCGCACCGGTTCCGCGGGCGCGGAATCCAGCCGCGCATAGCGGCCGACGCCGATGATCTCCTCCCCGCCGTTGCGCCGCAGCGTCGCGACCAGCGCGACCTGACGGCGAACATCCAGCTCGGTGAACTGGCGCAGCTCGGCATCGCTCAGGCGGCGCTTGACGCGAAAGAAGCGAAAGTACACCGACTGGGCGCTGAGGCGCTCGAAGTGCTCGACCAGGCGGGTTTTGTCGTCGGGGCGAATGGCGCGCAGGTGAATCGAGCCGCCGTCGCGCAGCACCCGGTCGACGCCGAATGTCGCTGGATCGAAGGCCATCGCCATCACCAACGCTCGACCATCACCGAATCACGAGAGTGCGAGATCACGAAAACGGGTCGGCGTTCCGCTCAGCCTTCGACGGGCTCAGGGTGAGCGGAACGCGTGTTTCGCCTGTCATATTCGCGATCTTCCGATGGCGCCGATTCTGCTATGAACAGACAGCATGAGCACGACACAGGCCGAGTACGAACGCAAACGCTGCGGCGCGCGCCAGGCGGTGGAGCGGCTGCGCCGCGACGACACCATCGCCCTGCCGATCCTCACCGGGCAGCCGGCCGCGCTGCTGGCGGGGCTGGCCGAACGCGACGACTGGCAGGGGTTGACGCTGTTCGGCGGCTTGCTGATCGAGCCCTATGCGATCCTGATGCGGCCGGGCGTGCGCTACATCAGCGGCTTCTTCGGCCCGCTCGAGCGCATGCTGATCAACGCCGGAGGGGCGATCGAGTTTCTCCCCTCCGACTTTCTCGGCTGGGACCGCTGGGCGCGCAGCCGGCGCCCGCGCGTCGTCGCCTCGGCGGTCGCGCCGATGGACGAGCACGGCTACTTCAGCTTCGGCTTGCATGCCGGCGCGACGTTCGACGCCTTCGTCTCCGCGGCGCGCGACCCCGAGCGCCTGGCGATCGCCGAAGTGGTGCGCGACATGCCGCATGTCTACGGGCTCGGCGAGTACGGTGCCCACCGCGTGCATGTCTCCGAGGTCGACGTCGTCATCGAATCCGACCGCGCCGCCTTCGTCCTGCCCTCGGAGGCGCCGACCGACGCCGACCGCGCCATTGCCGCGCATGTCGAATCGCTGGTGCCCGAGGGGGCGACGCTGCAGTTCGGCATCGGCGCCGTGCCCAACATCGTCGCCGGGCTGCTCGCCGATGGGCCGAAGGGCGATTTCGGCGTGCACACCGAGATGTTCGTCGACGGCATCATGCGCCTGCACCGCGCCGGCAAGGTCAGCAACCGCAAGGGCATCCACGACGGGTTCTCGATCGCCACCTTTGCCGCCGGCAGCGCCGAGCTCAATCAGTGGCTGCACCGCAACCCCGAGGTGCGGCTGCTGCCGGTGACCCAGGTGAACGACCCGGCGATCATCCGCCGCAACCGCCGCATGATCAGCATCAACGGCGCCCTGGCGGTCGACGCGCACGGCCAGATCATGGCCGAGAGCATCGGCGCGCGGCAGTATTCCGGGGTCGGCGGCCACGAGCTGTTCGTCATGGGGGCGCGCGACAGCGAGGAAGGCAAGAGCATCGTCTGCCTGCGCGCCACCGCGACGGTCGAGGGCCGCCCCGTGTCGACGCTCGTCGCGCAGTTTCCCGCCGGGACGCCGATCACCACGCCGCGCCAGCACGTCGAGTACGTCGTCACCGAGTACGGCATCGCCTATCTCGGTCCCTTGAGCACCCGCGAGCGGCGCGCCGCGCTGGCCGCCATCGCCCACCCCGACCTGCGCGCCGCGCTCGACTAAGGGACTAAAGGGGACGTTGGGCCGAGTGGGCCGGGTAATTCGCGCGCCTGAGCACGAGCGGTGCACGGCGCCGCATGCTGCGCCAGTGCATCGAACTTCTGACTCGGGACCGGAAGACACCTGTCCGGTGCGCGCCGTTCCCCGCTGTGCGCGGACGCTGAGCGGGTTGTGCATCGGCGCGGCGAGGCGTAAGGAGAGGGCGTCGGATCACCGTCGAGAAGCGTGGCCGGCGGGGTACGTGCCATGACGAGCGGGGCCGGTAAGGCCAAAGACGAGGTGTTCGCCAGCAGCGAGAGCGCGCTGTCCGACTTCGCCTTCAACGAGGAGACGGCCTCGGTCTTCGAGGACATGCTCGAGCGCTCGGTGCCGTTCTACCTCGAGATCCAGCGCCTGTTGGCCGAGCTGGCGGCGGATTTCGCCGAGGACGGAACCGCGATCTACGACGTCGGCTGTTCAACCGGCACGACGCTGCTCGGGCTCGACGCCGTGCCGCAGGACGTCACGCTGATCGGTCTCGACAACTCGCCGCCCATGCTGGAGCGCGCCGCGGCGACCCTGGACGGGCAACTCCGCCACCGCTTCGCCCTGCGCGCCGCCGACCTGAATCAGGGCCTGGCGATCGAGAATGCCTCGCCCTACGGCAATGCTGCGGCCATCTTTACCCGCAGCGGTCAGCAAGCCCGCGCGATCGGACAGCGGGCCAGCGCCGGCATGATTGGCGTCAATGTCGACATCACCGAAATGAAGCGCCGCGAGACCGATGCGGAAGAAGCCCGCCAGCGCCTGGAGCACGTCATCGAGTCGCTGCCGGCCGGCGTCATCATCTACGACCGGCACAATCGATTCGTGCTGTCCAACCGGCTGATACAGGAATCGCTTCCGGCACTGGTGCCGGCCATGCAGCCGGGCAAGCATCTGCGCGACGCGCTGGAGGCAGCGCACGACGCGGGATACTTCCGCACCAGCGGCGATCCTGAGCTCGACGCACTCTACGATACCGACCGCGCCGCATGGATCGAC
>CAYYWP010000033.1:0-28772 GCA_964475125.1 uncultured Binatia bacterium (SeqCode)
GGGGTGCCGAGTGGCGACTGATCCTCGGACCCGAGGCCCGCGGGAGCCGGGTCGGCCGCCGAAATCCGGCGCGCGCGCTCTCGCTCGCCACCTGGCTGCCGGCACCCTCGACCAGCGCACCTGGGTGGCGCGCGCGCTGCGAGATATCCGGCAGGAGCTGGCCGCCGACGCCGGCGGCCTCGAGCACCTGAGCGCCCGCGAGCGGCTGCTGCTCGACCGTTGTGCCGCCGCGGCGCTCATCTGCTCCACGATCGAGGGGTACGTGTTCGGCGCGGACCGGCTGGTCGACCAGGGTGGCGAGCTGCTGCCGATCCTGCGCAAGGGGTACGTTTCGCACGTTCAGTCGCTGAGCCGGATGTTGCAGGCGCTTGGGCTACGCCCGGACCGGACCGAGAAGCTGCCAGACCTGGCGACGTACCTCGCCGGCCGCAACAACGGCCACACCGGCGCGCCAGCGAGCACGGCCGCAGCAACAGGGGCCGACACCCCAGCCGCGCCACCCGACGCGGCAGGGGGCGCGACGCGCTGCGAGGACGACACCTCGGCGCCACCGGGCGGAGGGGAGACGCTGGTATGATTCACTACTGCTTGAGAGGCTGCTGCGCGTCCACGCGACGACGATTAGTTGCCTGCATCCCGCGACCGCCGGGGCGACAGCCTGCGCCTCGGCGCGCCGTCGCTGACCGTGACGAGGACGGCGCGTATCGCTGCCCGCGCGGCTGCTGCGGGTCGCTGCTGAGGCCGTTGCCGCAGTGCCTGCAGCGGACGGCCGCCGTCTGACCACACCACAACGAGGGAGGAGAGGAAAATGGGGACGACAATGGAGGATGCCGCCGACGAGGCCCGCGCTCAGGCCGGCGAGTTGGGGAGTCGCTTTCGCCGCGCGCGAGCGCAGGCAGAGCAGCTCGCCGAGTTTCACACCGCGCCAGTTGAGCCGTGGGTACGCACTCATGGCGCTGCCAGTGCGTGGGCTTTGACCACCGCACCCGACGAGCTCGACGCCGCGCACCGCGCACTCATACAGGCGCGCGCCGATGCCACTGCGCGGGTCAGCGCCGCCGAGCAGCGGCTCGCCGCGTTGACGACGTCTACCGTCCCGACGCCGGGATCGCGCGCATTCCGCGAGCTCGAGACGCAGGTGGCGCAAGCCGAGGAGCAGGTCGAGGCGGCGCGCTTTTTCGAGACGACGCTGTCCCACCTGTTGCACGATCTCCCCGTCGGTGACGTCGCTGATCTGCGCGCCGCCGCGGAGCAGGGTCGCGATCGGCTTCTGCGGGGGCTGGCGATCGTTGGGGCTGAGCACACTGCGCGGGATCCAGCGCTCCTGCAGGACTTGCGACACTGCCGCGAGCTCGCACGCCGCGTGTTGCAGCGCTTCGATGCGGCTGCCGCGGCGCGGGAGAAGGTCGAGGCAATCGTCGGTCCGACGACGGGGACCGTCGTGACGTTTGCTGATCGCGCCGCCCTCGAGACACTGGCCCGGGGCGACGCCACTCCGACGATCGACTGGAGCATCGGCTGATTGGTGGCGGGCAGCCCGTGAGACGCGCGCAGATGACGATCCTCGACGCGATGACCGACCCGCTCCTGTTCGGCCCGTGGTTTCCTCGGGGCGAGACCTGGCGCGCCTGGCGGGTGTTCCTCGCGGCGTTGTTCGGCCTGTCGATCGCGGAGAGCGACGCCGCGCTCTATGGCCAGCACACGGGGCGCACCTCGCCGCCCACGGGACCGGCTCGCGAGGGGTGGGTTGTGGTCGGCCGGCGCGGCGGCAAGTCACGGATCGCCGCGTTGGTGGCCGTGTTCTTGAGCTGCTTCCGCGACTACCGGGCCGTGCTGGCGCCCGGCGAGGTGGGGACGCTGGCGATCGTGGCTGCCGATCGGAAACAGGCGCGCACGATTCTGCGATACGTCAACGGCTTCCTCGACGCCGTGCCGATGTTGGCGAAGATGGTCGAGGCGCGCACAGCCGAGACGATCACGCTCACCAACCGCGTCGTCATCGAGGTACACACCGCGAGCTGGCGGACGTTGCGCGGCTACACGTTGGTCGGTGCCGTCTGCGACGAGATCGCCTTCTGGCGTTCCGAGGACGCGGCCAATCCCGATCACGAGATTCTCGCCGGCCTCAGGCCGGGTATGGCCACGGTGCCCGGGGCGCTGCTGCTCTGTATCTCATCGCCGTATGCCCGCCGTGGTGCGCTGTGGGATGCGCACCAGCGACACTACGCGCAGGACGGCGACCCGGTGCTGGTGTGGCAGGCGCCGACCACGGCGATGAATCCGTTGGTGCCGACGCATGTGATCGACAACGCCTACGCCGACGACGAGAGCGCCGCCGCGGCCGAGTATGGCGCCGAGTTTCGCCGCGACATCGAGAGCTTTGTCAGCCGCGAGGTGCTACAAGCGTGCACGATCGCTGATCGCGTCGAGCTGCCGCCAGCGGAGAGCCGGGAGTACCGGGCGTTCTGTGACCCGAGCGGCGGTTCGCAGGACTCATTCACGCTGGCCATCGCCCACGCCGAGCCAGATGGCCGGCGGGTCCTTGACTGCGTTCGCGAGGCACGACCACCGTTCAATCCTGACGTCGTGGTTCGGGAGTTCGCCGCCGTGTTGCGCCTCTATCGCGTGCTCAGTGTCATGGGCGATCGATACGCAGGTGTTTGGGTGCGCGAGCGCTGGGCCGCGGCAGACATCGCGTACCGCGTCGCGGAGCACAGCAAGTCCGAGCTCTACGCGATGCTCCTACCGCTCCTCAACAGTGGCCGGGTTGAGCTGCTCGATCATCGCCGACTGCTCGCGCAGCTCGCCAGCCTGGAGCGCCGCACCACACGCGGCAGCGGCCGCGACTCGATCGATCATCCGCCGCGGTCACATGACGATGTTGCGAACGCGGCAGCGGGCGCGCTCCTCGGCGTCCGCGAAAGGCTGCCTCTGTACGCATCGTAAACGCCCAGGCGGTCGGCGGGGCGTGAGGCGCCGGCCAACAGCAGGAGGTGGGTGATGGGGGCAGGCGGAATCAAGACACCACCGCGGCGCCCGGCGCGCGGCGTGGATGTCTCGAGCAGCGCACAGGGCGAGGCGATCGCGGTCGTCTATGGGCGCACCAAGGTGCCGGTTCGCATCTTGTGGGTCGGGCGGCTGCACCACGTGGCGCTGGAGCGGATTGCGTACGAGAGCCCGGGTGCCGGGTTCGGCGCTGCGACGCCGCAGAGCGATGAGTTCTACTACTGGATCTCGATCCAGCTTGCGCTCGGCGAAGGCCCGATTGAGGGGGTGCGCACGCTCTACAAGCGCGACACCCTCTTCGTGCTGAAGGACTTCAACACGGGCGCGGTCAACGGGGTGATCACCCCGCCGAACCTCCCCGGTGCCAAGGTCTTCCTGGGCACGGCGGGGCAGCCGGCGTGGACGGATGACTTCGAACATCAGGTGAAGAACAAGCGATGGCAATCCGAGCCGCCGGAGCCCGCGCTCAACCTGCCGCACCTCGCCTACCTGGCCAGGCACGACTGGCCGCTCTACCAGCAGGCGCAGCTCCCGAACCTAAGCTGTGAGTTGTTCGGGCTCTTCCTGGACCCGACGCTGGTCGAGCTCGACACCAGGCCCAACCCGCCGAAGACGCCCAATCTCCTCGACCTCCATCCCGACCCGACGCCGCCGGCGCCGATCTGGCTCAAGATCGGCGCCAACCCGGCCGACATCGTCCTCGACCTGCTGACCAACCCGGTGCACGGCATCGGATTTCCCCCTGAGATGCTCGATGAAGTGTCGCTGGCTGACTACCGTCTCGCCTGCTTCGCGCATGGCATTCTGCTGAGTCTGCAGTGTGGGGAGCAGAAGGCGGGTCGGGAGTGGCTCACCTCCATTCTGGAGCAGAGCAACGCCACGGTGCGGTTCAGCGGTGGGAAGCTGCAGGTGTTGCCGCTCTGGGATTCGGTGACCACGGGCCCACACTGGGCGCCGCCCCACCTTCGTCAGACACACGTGCCACAGTTCCTCCAGAAACAGCCCGACGGCAGCTACGCGCTCAAACCGGTGGTGTGACGTGACGATCATCGTCTCCGTCCTGACCCCGCAGGGTCTCGCCGTCAGTTCAGATTCCCGGCGCATCGCGGTGATCCATCGGCGCGACCCCGGCGTCGCACCGGACCTCCGGTGCGAACAGGTGGCGAGTGAGGCGTTCATCCGGGCGCACCGCGGATCGCCCTACGTCCTTTCCGACACGGCGCAGAAGCTCTTCGTCATCCGGGACCGGTTTCTCGTCGCGACGGCCGGCTCCGACCCGGAGGGGCAGACCACCGTGACCGTGATGGACAGCTTCGCGCATTCGCCGCGGTCGAACCAGCGCTCCATTGCCACGTTCAGCGAGATGTTCCTCCGCCACCTGCACGAGCTCGACTACGTGCCGAAGATGCTGTGCCTCGTCGCCGGCGCGGAGCAGCGGCGTGTGGTCCAATGGAAGGTCGATGTGCAGCGCGGCGAGAGCGGCCCTGTCGATGCTTCGGCGGGCGAGTACTGTTTCGCCATTGGCGAGAAGGACGTCGTGGAGCGCCTGCTCAAACACGCCCCGCCGCCGGGAGTCGACTTTCGGCGCCTCAGTCTTCAGGATGCCGTCGACTTCTCGCGCCACCTGGTGCACACCAGCATCGAGCAGATGCGCTTCGAGCTGCGCCACCCGCAGATCGGCGGTGCCATTCAGACTGGCGTGGTGAGCGCCGACTGGGCGCGGCTGCTGACGCCGCCGACGGTGGTGGCTCAGGTGTGCGGCCCGCCGCACGTGGCGGCGCGAGGATGAACGCGAAGCGGAAGGGCACGCACAACGAGCACCGCAGCCGGCTCCTCCTCGAGGCGGCCGGCTACGCGGTGTTTCGATCGGCGGCATCGAGGGGAGAGTTTGACCTCATCGGCGTGTCGGCGACGGACGTGGTGCTCTGCCAGGTGAAGAGCAACCGGCCACCGTCGCCGGCGGAGCGCGAGACGCTGGCGGGGTTTCGGTGTCCGGCCAACTGCCGGCGATTGATCCACGTGTGGCCGGACCGGGCGCGGCTGCCGGTGGTGACGGAGGTGTGAGGGGATGAGCGAGCCGAGCTGCATCGACCTGGCCGAGCGCTACGGCCGTCGCTACCGGATCCGGCACGAAGAACAGGCGGCCGAGTGGCCGCCAGCCGACCGGCCCTGGCTGGCGCGGATCGCGTGCCGCTACGGACACGTCGGGGTGCAGGGCGGCGAGCGACTCCATGCCTTCACCGACCGACCAGTGATCGGTCGCCGGCTGCGGGCGCTCCCGTTCCTCGATCACGCCCAGGGCGACCAGGAGGTGCGGGTCGTCTTCCACGTCGACCACCTGGCTGAGGTGCTGGCGATTTTGCGGCCGTACCGGCGCCGCCAGCTTTCGGCTGAGCAGCGCGCGGCCAAGGCAGCCCTACTCGCCCGTGTCAGGCCGCAGCGAGGTGCTGCAGCCCTGTCAGGGGGCGACTTCCCGGCCTCAGGAACGTCGCAGACTGACCCGGTCAGGGGTGAGGTAGGGGCGGTGTAGGGATGGGCCGGTTTCGACGCACCAGACGTGGCGAGAGCCGTGACCAGCCCCCGCAGGGGGTTGGGCGTCCCCGAGCCTCGGCCTGGTGCGGGATCGAGGGGCATCCTCGCCAGGTGCTCGAGGCGCAGAGCGAGCAGCGGCTCGAGCGGCTGTTCGCCGGCTGGCGCTGCCCGAGCTGTGGGCGGCCGGCGTTCTAGGGGCGGGACGATGTTACACCGCACGGAACACTCGGGATCGTCGACGAACGGCTCTGAGTCGGCCGACGACGCCACAACCGCGGCGCACCTCTCGGCGCGCAGCGTCGAGCCCTGGACCCGGCTCGGCTGCTCGCGCTGTCCTTATCGATGGGAGCACCCCGGGCCGCCGGAGCCGGGCGACCTCGAGCGGGTGTGCGGGGTGTGCGGCAGCCCGCTCGGGGCGGTGACGGTGTTCAGGGCGCTTGAAGCGAAAACGGCCCCCCAAGGATTCCTGGGGGGCCGCTGACGCGGTTCGGGTCGGGAAGACGTTAGTGTGGGGTGTCTACTTGTCCTTCACCGATTTGAGGTTCTGGATCTTCTCCTTGGCTACCCCTGCGACGTGATCCAGAAACGCCTCGATCATCTCCGCTGCTGTCAGTCGAACGTGACGCGGTTCCTCCAGGAGCGGTCGGTCGAAGTCGTGAATCCACTCCTCGCTTTGGCCAGCCTCCGACTGCCAGAGGTGCTTGTAGTGACGGCCCATCAGGCACCATCGCTTCGGTTGCGGTTGGCCGAAGCCGAGGAAGACGACCTCCTCTTCGAATTCCCAACTACCACTCCGTACGGCCACTGTGGGCCCTGCCCAGAGTTGGCGGTTTTCCATCTCAACGACGAGGCCGAGGTTGAGCTCCGAGAGTTCCTGTTCGACCTGCTTCAACTCTTCCGTAACGGAATCGCTGAGCTGGTTGAGTTCTGCCGCGAGTGGCTTGAGCGCGGCAAGCTTCGGTCTTACAGCTTTGTGCACCATACCGGTTTCTCCTTTTCCTCATACCGAGGATTCTCAATGGTTCCCGACCAGAACCGTTGGGATCGATTATCCACCGATCGCACTTCTTTTTCTCACGAAACCCTGTCCGCGTCAACGCGCGAACAGCCCTCACTCTAGGACACTCCCACGTGTCACCCTTGCCTTCGCTCGCGTACGCTTGGGGGTAGCCGGCGGCGGTGAAGTGCCTTCATGGATGAGGCTCAGCACAAACCCCAACGCCGCCCGCTCCTCGGTGGTCAGCCGCTCCTCGCCATGCTCCAACGCGAGGCTCTCCACGATGCGCAGCGCCTTCTTTGCGGTCATGCGTCGCCTCGCCGCCACCTCCGCGCGGACCCGTCGCTTGATCTCGGCCCGGCGCTTGGCCGGGATCACTCGCGCCACCACCGTCTCCCAGCGCGGGTACTTCTCCTCCAGCGCGCCGCTACGTTCGCGCCGCTGCGCCGCCGTCTTGCCCGATGTCGCCCGCTTGCGCCTCGGCGCTGCCTGCGCGCGGGCGCGATCTTCACCGCGCTCGGGGCTGCTCCGATGCTTCAGATCCTCCCAACGAATCGCCATTGTCCGTTTCCTTTGCGTATCGCCGGCCCTGGCCCGCTGCCGCCAGGAGCCGCTTGGCTACAACTCCTCAAGGATCGCAGCTCGCTTCAGCCGGAATTCATCTTCGCTGATCAGGCCCGCATCGTGGAGCGCCTTCAGGTTTCGCAGCCGTTCCTCGATGCTGCCGGATTTCGCTTCGCTTGCCGTTGTTGCCGCTGTCGCCGGCTTGCGTCCCGCAATTGCCTCAGCCTTCCAGCCACGAACGGTGCCGACCACCTCGGTGTGGAGCGTCACTACGACCTGGCGCAGCACCACCTGGTCTGCGGGCACGTCGTATCGCTTCACCGCATCATCGACGAGCGCCCGATGATACGTCTCGGTGGGCGGCGGAACGCTCAGGGCCAGCGGCCACTGACAGTCGCCATCGTGACAACACCAACCGCCCTGGCACGCCTGCACGGGCCCGAGTGCTACCACGTCGCTGTCCCATTTCCCCATGTCCGCATACGGCACACGCTGGGAGCAGCCCATCACGACGCAAGCGGCGATCAGCAGCCACCGCCGCGGAGACCCCGACGGGGTGACCTGGTTCATGTCGACCACCGTGCCGATCGCGGGCATTCCCCATGTGCCGAGCACCCTACCTGTACTCCTGCTCGAGCGCGTCCAGGCCGCGCACCAATGCGAGCTTGATGATGGTGCTGCGCGTCACCCGACCGATCGTGGTCACGGCCGTGTCTCGCCCAACTCTCGCGATCAACTTGTCCGCTCGCTTCAACAGCTCAGGCGATACCCGAACCGAAAGCAGCGGGCCGGCAACCTTGCCCATCTCCACCACACCTCCACCGTGTGGCGAGCGTATAACAGGGGTGCGATGGTTGTCCAACCGTCCCGTTGACAGCCTTTGCATGAAGCGTGTATGACAGACTTCACACCGGGGCGCAAGCCCCCAACCCAAGGAGGAGAGCGATGAGACAGAAACGACCCCCCACCCGATCGGCGCCCGTGTTGCCGCCGATCACCGTCACGGCCCGGATGGTCTTGGCGCCCGAAGTGAACACCTTCATTCAGCACGCGATGCGTGACGCACGAGCTGAGGAGATCGGGACCCGCCAGGGGCAGAAGCGCTTGGCGGCGATGCTGCGCGAGCGGGGCTGGCGCTGCACCCCACCGCGGACGGCGCAGACCAGAAAGGCGGTGGCGTGATGGCGACGACGGTCACCGAGAAGGGGGGCATGTTCGAGAGCCCCATGATTGCGCAGCTCGTCAGTGGCTTTGTGCTCCGGCTATTCGAGCAACTCCCGCTGCAGGAGCAGGACACGATCCTGAACGCTATGATGGTCCGCTTCAAGCCGTACATCGGACCACTGCTGAAGCGACAGGTGGCGGCGATGGTGCAGGCGGAGCGGCGCGCGGCGGCAAAGCCGCCGGCGACGCGGCGGAAGGGAGGACGGTGATGGGCGTTACGGTCCGCCAGAAAGAACAGGGCGGCCCGTGGTGGGTCTTCATCAAGCACCACGGCAAGCGCCGTTCGAAATGCATCGGCGACAAGAAGGCCGCGAACAACCTGGCCAAGGAGCTCCGCGAGGCCCTGGCCGCTGGCGACCTGGGCTTGATCGAGGAGCCGGCGCCGAGTGAGGGGCTGAGCTTCGAGAGCTACGCCGACCAGTACCTGACCCGCATGGAAAGCCAGCTGAAGCGCTCGACCTGGGTCGACTACAACGGCTGCACGCGCCGCCAGCTCATCCCGGCGCTCGGGGAGAAGCTCCTCGCTGCCATCACCCGTGCCGACGTGAAGGCGCTGGCCGCCTCACTGCAGGCGAAGGGCCTCTCAACGATCAACGTCCGCAAGCACCTCCGCATCCTCTCCAGCATCCTGAGCGAGGCCGTCGAGGATGAGCTGATCGCATCGAACCCGGTGCGCGAGCTGCGCAAGCTCCGACACTCCAAGCTCCCACATCAGCGGCGGAAAGTCGACGTCGTGACGGCAAAGGAGCTTGCGCACCTCCTCGAGACGGCACGGACGCACACCATTGGGCGTCGCGACAAGACAGTACACCCCTACCGTCGCTATTACCCGTTCCTGCTCTGCCTGGCCCGCACCGGCCTACGACTCGGCGAAGCGATCGCGCTCCGCTGGGGTGACGTCGACTGGCACGGCGGGTTCATCCATGTCCAACGCAGCTACAGCCGCGGCGAGCTCTCGACACCGAAGAGCGGCAAGGATCGCCGCGTTGACATGTCCTCGCAGCTCCAACGGGTGCTGCGCGCCCTCTACGAGGAGCGCTTCGAGCGCGCGGTAGCGATTGACCCGGAGGCCCAGGCTGCGCTCGAGGTGGAGCGAGCAGCAGCACTGGAGGCAATCGTCTTCGTCGACGAGGTGGGCGGGCATATCGATGAAGCCAACTTCCGACACCGGATCTGGGGTCCGCTCCTGACAGCGGCGAAGCTCCGCCACCTCCGACTTCACGATCTGCGCCACACCTGCGCGTCGCTGCTCATCGCCGGCGGCGCCGAGCTGCAGTACGTGCAGCAACAACTCGGGCATCACAGCCCCGCCTTCACCCTTACCGTCTACGGCCACCTCCTGCCCAAGGACCGCCGCGGCATGGTCGATCAGCTCGATGACGCGGCACCCGCGGGCACCCCAGCGGCACCCGACACTAGAACCACCGTTCTGCGCCCCGTGCCAGAAGAACGAAAAGCCCTTGTGGCACAAGGGCTTTCGTAGCGCGCCCAGGCTGATTCGAACAGCCGACCTTCTGATTCGTAGTCAGACGCTCTATCCAACTGAGCTATGGGCGCGTAGGCGGTGGACGTACCCGATCCGCCTGGTGAAGTCCACCCGCCCCGGCATGCTTTCACTCGGTCGCCGATCGGGTGTAGGTGGGGGCGCATCCTGGAAGCTCTCGCCACCCCTGACGCGAGCCGCGTGAGCGGCTGCGCCGGGAGGTAGAGCGGCATTCCGATCCACGGCGAGGAGGGCGGGGCATGATCGCACGATTGTCGGTGGGCATCGCGGCCAACTGCACCGCGCCGCTCAAGCTGGAGCGCGCCAGCATGCGTATGGCCCAGATGATGGGTGCCGATTCGCTGTTCGTCCCCGACCACTACCTCGGCTTCGTGCCGCGTTCGGTATGGGGCCCGGGGTTGACGCCGGCGTACAAGATGGTGCCGTCGACCGACGCCTTCTTCGATCCGTTCGTGATGATGGGGATGATGGCGGCGCGCTACCGCCGGGTGCGCATCGGCACCAGCGTCACGGAGCCATTCCGGCGCCACCCGGCGACCCTGGCACAGGCCTTCGTCACCGTCGACCACCTCACCAAGGGACGGGCGATTCTCGGCGTCGGCAACGGCGAGCGCGAGAACACGGAGCCCTACGGCATCCCGTTCACTCGGCGACTGGCCCGCCTGGAGGAAGCCCTCACCATCGTGCGCCGTCTGTGGGAGAGCGGCGGCGAGCCGGTCGACTTCGACGGCGAGATCTGGAAACTGCGCCGGGCGCTGTTCGCCACGCCGCTGTACAACGGCAAGCCGCCGCCGATCTGGATCGCGGCGCATGCGCCCAAGATGCTGGCGCTGACCGGCCGCTTCGGCGACGGCTGGTATCCAACCAAGAAGATGAGCGCGGCGGAGTACGCCGATGGGTTGCAACGGATCGCCGCCGGGGCACAGGCCGCCGGGCGATCGATGGCCGGATTCGAACCGGCGATGCAGATCCAGTTGGCATTGGGCAAGGATCGGCGCTCGGTCCTTGCACAGCTCGCCTCCGTGCCCGCGGTCTGCGCCTTGGCCATGGCTCTCGCCGGACCGTTGTGGACGCGTCACGGGCTCACGCATCCGCTCGGCGAGCGGTTCGAGGGCTTTCCGGAGCTGGTGCCCGAGTCGCTGACGGCGGAGCAGATCGATGCGGCGCGCAAACAGGTGACGCCAGAACTGATCGGCGATGGGGTTCACGCCGGCAGCGTCGACGAGGTGGTCGAAGAGCTCCGCCCCTTCATCGCCGCCGGCCTGCGTCACCTGGTGATCTGGAACGTCGGCCCGCTGGCGGCCGGGGCATCGCTGGCGGGCCTCCTACAGCTCTGGACGCTGGTGCGGCGGCTGAAGAAACTCACCTGGTCGTAGGAGCAGTTCCGGGCGGTTGGGGGGAGGTGCGCTTGGACGGCCGAAAGTAAGACCGGCTCATCCTGAAGATCGCCGGAAAGCTCTCGCCTGCGGAGAGGAAGCGTGTGATCGGCAAGCTGAAGAAGCACCTCTCGCCCGCCGGCTGACGGAACCTACTGCGGACAGCGCCGGCGGCGGGGCGGCGCAAGCGCCGGCCCGCCGCGGATGCTACGGCCCGCCGTAGGTCACCGCGCCGGGGAAGCGCAGCGTCGTCGGCGCGGTGCCGCCCATGCAGCCGAGGCGCGTCTCGATCAACAGGTCGGCCGTCCCGGCCTGCGGTGCACCCGGGATGTTGGCGATCGTCTGCTTCTGAGCCGTATTGCCGGTCGGAAAGATCCCGACGATCGGCATGCCGCTGACGTCGATCCGCAGCGTCGGCTGCAGGCCCTCTTGGGTACAGAAGCGCATCTGGTTGTCGACCAGCACCAGCGCCCCTGCGGCGAAGTTCATGCCGCCCATCGGCACGTTCAGCGTGGCCTTCGAGCTGCCGTCGAGCAGCCATGAGAATCCGCTGCTGCCGCCCGGCGTCGGGGTGACCGTCGGGGTCGGGGAGATGGTGGGCGTGATCGTGATGGTCGGCGTGATGGTGATGGTCGGCGTGGCCATCGCGGTCGGCGTCACGGTCGCCGTCGCAGTCGCGGCGCGCGTGGCGGTGATGGTCGGCGTCGGCACGCCGCCGATCGGCGTGCTGGTGCTGGTCGGGGTGGGCCCCGTCGGCGTCGAGGTCGCGGTGGCGGTCGGCGTCCCGGGCGGGCCGTCGTCGCAGAAGTCGGTCGGCACGGCCGGGCGCGGCATGGGGCAGAGCGGGTCGGCGCCGTCGGCGCGCGACACCAGGGCGTTGTTGATCCATTGCGAGCGCAGGAAGCAGCGCGAGGCGCCGGCGCCCTTGTCGTTGTACCGCTGGTTGCCGACGAAGCCCTCCGGCAGCGTGAAGGCGAAGCCGAGGCAGCCGGTCTTCGGGCAGTCGACCAGTGAGAGGTCGCCGACGGTGTCGCTCGCCGTGCCGCTGGCGTAGGTCGACCAGTCCTGGCAGACGACGTCGAGCGGGTTCTTGCCGGTGCCGTCGAGCGCGCTCATCGAGGCGATGTCGGCGGGCAGGAAGTCGCTCTGGCGGATGCAGTTGGCCTGGCGCTTCTCCGGGGTGGCCGAGGTGCAGGCCTCGCAGCGCCTGCTGTCGGCGTCGTAGAAGCACAGATCGCGCGGCATACAGCGCTCGTAGTCCTCGCGCGTGGCGAGGTTGAAGTCGGCCGCGATGGCGCGCTGGTCGAGGGTCACGGTCAGGATGCCCTGGTCGTCGATCTGCGGCGTCGGCAGCGTCCCGCACCAACGGCCGGTGTCGCCCGGCGCACAGATGTCGGTGACCACCGAATTGCCGAAGTAGACCCCGTCGTTGAGGTGCGGATTGAGCCGCACGAAGTTCCCCTTTACCTCGCCGACGCTGCGCACGCCGTCGCCGACGTAAAACTGGTAGCTGATCGCGGCGTCGTTGCGGGCAAACAGGTGGTAGATCACGTACGTCTTGTTGGCGGAGAAGCGCGCCGCATTGAATGGAATCGTCCCGGGGTAGCACATGGTGTTCTGGCGATCGCTGCTGGTGTCGATGTAATAGAGCTGCCCCTGCTGGCCGCCGAGCCCGGGAGGGAACGACTGCGTCAGCGACGGCGCATGGAACACGTTGGGGCCGACCATGAACGTGCTGCGCTCGGTGCTGGACACGCCGTTGGCGCACACCTGGCCGGCCTGGCTCGGCTCGTGTGCGAGCCTCCACTGCCGGTAGATCGCCACTCCCGGCCGGTCCGGCCACTCCGTGGTGTCGGCGTTGGTGGCGTAGGTCGTCGTGCCCGGCACGGCCGGATCCTTGAGCTCCGCCATCACCGAGCTGACGAACTGGTACGGCGAGGTCTGCAGGCCGAAGGACAGGCATTCGTCGTCCTGCCCCGGCGCATCGAAGAAGGCGTTGCGGCTCAGCGAGGTGGTCGGCAGCGTCACCTCGCAGCGGCAGGGCTGGTCGGCGTCGCGCCGGCCGCAGGTACCCTTGTGGCCATCGGCGGTGGTGCAAGTCGCGCCGCAGGTGCACTCGGGCCCGACCGAAATCACGCCGGAGGCACCGGTGAGGCTGGCGTCGAGATCGGCGAGGAAGGTCTGGAAGTCGATCGGGCCAATGCCCAAGCCCAGCGGCTGACCGCTGCCGTAGATCGTCGGGCCGCCGTCCAGCGCCTGCATGTTGCCGCTGATGTATTTCAGCGTGCGGTCGACGACGTTGTGGCGGCAACTGCCGGGCGACAACACCCCGGCTTTGTCGACGCAGTTGTTCAAACTCTGCAAGGCCACTGGCACCTTCTTGAAGAACGCCGAGTGCCGATAGGCGAAGGCGGGCGGATAGTAGAAGCCGTTGTTCTGCTTCCAGCCCACCGCGGCATCGATCACCAGCATCTGGCTGGGATCGGGGTCGTTGCCCATCCCGTTGACCGTCGGTTGGGTCGTCGAGGCGTAGATGCCGCACTCACCGCCGTCGGGCAGGACGCACTGGCCGGGCTGCTTGCCCTGGCACGGTTGCTCGTGGCACCTCCAGGCGCCGACGTTGACGAACAGGTTGCCGTCGGCGAAGTGCGGGCCGTCGTAGATGCTGATCAGGCGTTTCGGATTGTAGCCCCCGCCCTGCCAGAAGCCGGTGCCCTCGAGATCGATGTTGCAGGTGGTGCGGTCGCCGCGCGTGCAGGGTGGATAGGTATTGAGAGAGGTGCCGGCGCCGACCGGGAAGATCGGCCCCGACCGCCGCGCGTAACGGTTGGCTCGCTCGTCCGTCTGGCTGGTGCCGACGTAGAGACCGTTCTTGGCGATCGAGAAATACGCCGGCGGCACCTGGAACCAACTGCCGCCGGTGACGAAGGTCAGGCCGCCGAACAACTGATCGGTGAGCGCGGCGTTGCTGAACAGGTAGAACCAGGGACGCAGCCAGACGGAGGAGAAGTTCACCTGCGCCCAGTTGTACGACGTCGCGAAGCGGTCGATCACGCTGACGACGCACGACTTCGTATTCGGTTGCAAGGCGCTGTTCTGGCTGCCGAACCTGGCCTGCTGCGCGCAGTTGGTGAAGGCCCCGCCGCCGGTGCCGGCCTGGTTCGGCTCGATCGGCTGGAAGTTGCCGGTCACCGCCGGGCGGGCGAAGTCCTGGTCGAGCACCTCCGGCGGCTTGGGCCTGCCGGCCTTGTCGAAGAGATAGGGGTTCTGGATCGCGGTGAAACCGGCCGCGCTGTAGGGACTTTGCGTGAACGGATCGAACGTCGCCGGTGGGATCTCGGCCTGCGCCGACAGCGCCGTCGCCGCGGTGCTGCAGGTGTTGCCGCGGAAACGGCGCAGCGGTGCCTGGTAGTCGCCGGCGTGGTTGTAGTTCGCCAGGCCGTCGAACTGGTGGTGATGGAAGCTCGGCCCGCTGACCCCGGAGCTGAGCAGCCAGTAGCATCCGCCCAGGCCGTGCACGCCGACGGCGGCGTTGCCGACGAACTCATTGGCGGCGTTCATCGCCCAGAACATGACCGGCATGAACGCGTCCGAGCCGAGCCGCAGCTTCGGCACGCGCGTCCCGTTCTGGGACAAACAGTCGCTCGATGCCGGCCCGCTGCACGCGCCGTCGAGGATCGGCGGGACGTAGCGCGCCAGCAGCGACGGGGCCGGCGGACTGCCGGCCCAATTGGCCGGCTGCGCCTGCGCCTCGTAGAACTCCTTCAGCGCGCCGCGCGCCGAGACGCCGAGGTTGTGGCAGAGGCGATTGTCGATCTCGGAGGCGTCCTCCAGATAGTAGCCGTGACCGATCGAGGCGAAGCCGACGTTGCGCGACAGCGTCACGTCATGGCTGCCGTGGATCACCGCGAAGCGGGTCATCGAATCCCACACCGCGCTGTCCTTCACGAACGCCCGCTTGCCCGTGTAGGCGGTGCTCTTCGCCAGGTGGAAGTGGACCGGGTAGTGGCCGATGCGGCCGCCCTGGCCGAGCTGCTTGAACTCGACGCCCTGGATCTGCGCCTCCTTGAATCCCTGGCGCACCATGACGTGGCCGCCGAAGTAGCAGGACGGATCCTGCTTCCCCCCGTTCTTGATCATGCACTGCTCGAGGCTCGGGAAGCTCTGGTCCGCCGTCGCGCCGAGCGAGCGGATCTGGATGCTGCGCGACAGCAGGCCGACGGTGGCGCGCAGGTCGACCGCGGTGCGGTTCAAGCCCGACTGCGTGTACTCGGCGCCTGCCAGCGTCTTGGCATCGAAGATCGAGGCGTAGTGCGGATAGTCGAGCGCATCCGCCGCGACGGCGCCTGCGGGACAGCCGCCCGGGCCGGTGCCGCCGGCCGTCGGGCGGCAGACGGTGATCATCGTCCCGTCGCCGCTGATGCTGCGGATGGTGCGCAGCTCGTTGTGGCCCGGGTACCAGTCGGTGGTGCCGACGACGATCTGATCGCCCGGCTGCCAGTCCTTGACCGGCCGGTCGAGGGTCAGCTGCGTGCGCGCCTCGTTCAGTCCGTCGAGCCGCCCCCAACTGCTGCCGCTCAGGTTCGCCCAGGCGCGCATCTCCGCCGTATCGAGTCCGGCCTCGGTCGGCACGACGCAGTGGTCGTCCTCGCCGGCGGCGATCTTGGCGCCCGCGGCGCTCTGCAGCGGCAGCGCGCCCTTGTAGCCGAACAGGTTCAGCGTGCCGCCGTAGCTGACGCCCAGCACCTTGTAGCCGAACGAGGTGGGATCGAAGTTGAGCTTGCCGTACTCTTCCAGCAGCGCGTTCCTCGCATCCTTGCTCGGCGGGGTCTTCGACGAACACGGATCATCGGTATCCGGCTGCGTGCAGTAGAACCCGTCCGCCAAGTCGCGCCCGGCCGGGAAGCAGCGGTTCTCCGCCCTCGGCGCCGTCTGGCACTCGACACCCGGGGTCGGCGAGGGAATCCGTCCCTCGTCGCTCGGGTCATCGCCGTAAAGACCGATCGACAGCGCGCCGCCGGCTTTGCCGAACGGACACTCGGGGGAACCGGCCTGCAGCGTGCCGCCCTTCTCGACCAGCAGCGACTTGAGGCGGATGTCGATGGTCTTGCCGGGATCCTCGACGATGTAGAGCGCGCCCTTGGTGACGTTCGTGCGGCTTTCGACGATGTTGACGTAGCCCGGGAAGGTGTACGTGCCCGCTTTGGTGATCTTGTAGCAGCGGTCGATGACCGCCGGCGGCGAGCCCGGCAGCTCGGCGCAGGTGCTCGGCACGTAGTCCGGGCACATCCCGCTGCCCGGCGGCACGACGGACAGGTACACGGTCTCGTGCACCTGCGCGCTGGCGCTGCAGGCCTGCCCCTCCGGCACGCAAGCCTGGAAAGTGATCTCGAAATTCTTGCCGGTTTCGGCCGCCGTCGGGCTGAACTGAAACGCGCCAGTCACCGCGTCCAGCTTGACCAGGGGCGCCAGCGCTGGCGCGGGAATCATCCGGTAACGGATCGGGTCCGCACCGCTGGCGAACAGTTGCAGGCGCAGCGTCTCGCCGGCGTGCACGGTGTGATTGCCAATCGAGCCGAGCGTCAGTTTGGAGAGCCCGCCGACGTTGCCGCCGGCGGGGCGCACGACCCGAATCGACACCGTCTCTTCGTCGCTCAGCTCCCCGTCGCTGGCGCGGAAGGTGACCTGGAGCGGCCTCTCGGTGGCCTCGGCGGGGAAGATGCAGAACACACCGGAGTCCGGCAGGAAGTAGGCATCGGGCGGCAGCCCTTCGATGCTGTAGGTCACCGGGTCCCCATCCGCATCGACGGCGGAGAGGGCGATGAGGAGATCGTTCCCGACCACCACGGTCTGGGCGCCGATCGGCGCCAGGACGGGCGGCTGATTCGACACCGCCGTGGCCGTGCTCGTCGGCGCAACCGTCGCCGTCACCGTCGGCCCCGGCGTGGCCGCGGGGCGATCGTCGCCGTCGCCACAGGCACCCAGCGCCAGGCCGAGAGCCAGCGCGCTCAGACCGTACGCTCCGACGCGCAACGGCGAGCGCCGGTTGGCGATGCTTGTGCTCATCATTTCCCTCTCCGTTTCCGGCGGGCAACGACGCCAAGCGATCCACGCTGCGACCCGCACAAGGCGGCTCACACACCCCCGACGTTGTCTCGATACAAGGGCGCTGGAAGGACGGTCGCACGACAGCCATACACGACTTGCCGCAGACATGCACGAGAGAACGTGCTCAGTCGTGGACACAGCAATAAACCGCAGCTTCCGGAGAAAGACGGGGGGCGGCGCCCGAGCCGGCTTGGCACCTAACGGTCCGTTGAAAAAGGCCGCGCTCATGCTTCGACGGGCTCAGCATGAGCGGGAACTGCTTGCGCCAGAAAGCGTTCTGCTCATCCTGCGCAAGCTCAGGACATGCCCTGAGCCCGGCGTGGAAAGGGCGGAACGCGTTGTTCAACGGGTCGCTAACGCATGGCCCGCCGTGAGAGAGGCACACCGAGTCCTTCGCGCTGCGCGGCGCGGTGCAGTCGCGCGTCGAAGCAGCCGAACGCCACCGTCGTGCCCGGCTCGCGCAGTGTGGCAGCAGCGGCGAGATGAACGGCGTCGAGCCCTCGTAACGCGTGCCGCTCGGCCAGACGCCCAGCGGTGCGCACCAGCGCCTCGGTGACTTCGAGCAGCGTGTATCGCTCCCAATCGGCATCCAAGAGCGTCACCACGCGCCGTAGCAGTGTCGCGGTCAGCGCCTGTTCCCGTCGATGGCGGGCAAACGCCGCGCACGCCTGCGCGTACGCGATCCGCACCGTGGCGACCAGCTCGGCATCCCTAACCCACTGCGCAACGTCTGCCGTGCCGGTTTCCTCGACGTACAGTTTCACCAGTGCGCTGGTGTCGAGGTACAGAATCACCGCCGATCCTGGATCACCAGATCGCCGACGGTGCGCCGGCCGCGGCGCGGCTTTACCGGGTGTTGCGTCCCCGGCTTACCCGAACCGACTTGCGCCAGACCGCGTTGGGCCAGCCGCCTGACACGTGCCACGTCGGCAGACTCCTGGATGGGAACGAGACGCGCGACCGGCCGGCGCCGGCGATCGCCGATCGTCACGGTCCCCCCAGCGGCGACTTCGCGCAGGTAAGCACTGAAGCGCGCGCGCAGCTCCCGCACCCCGATGGCTGGCTTCGCATCATCCATGTAGTCACCTCATCGGCGACCTCGTGGACACGTCAATCCGCGAGTGAGACGAGACGGGAGGGGAACGTAGGTGCCGAGTCGGCCGCGCGCAACTCGAAAGACTCGGAACCTACGTGCCCCTTCTTACGTCATGGGCTGTAGGTGATCGCGCCGCTGAACACCAGATCCGTGGGCTGCGTGCCGCCCATGCAGTCCAGGCGCGTCTGGATCACCAGGTCGGTCGCCCCCGCCTGCGACCCCGCGGGGATGGCGGCGACCACCTGCTTCTCGGCCGTGTTGCCGCTGGGAAAGACCCCGAGTATCGGCCCGCTGGACGTGCCGACACGGAGCGTCGGCTGCAGGCCGGCGCCGGTGCAGAAGCGCATCTGGCTGTCGACCAGGACCAGCGCCCCTTCGGCGAAGCCCTTGCCGCTCAACGGGACGTTCACCGTCGTCATCGGCATCGGGTTGCCGTCGATCAGCCATGAGAATCCGCCGCCACCACCCGGTGTCGGGGTGACCGTCGGCGTCGGGGAGATGGTGATGGTCGGCGTCGCCATCCCGGTGGGTGTCGCGGTGGCGGTGGCGCCACCGGTCGCGGTCGCCGTCGCCGTCGACGCCACGGTCGGCGTGTTGGTCGGCGTCGGCGCGCCGCCCATCGGCGTGTTGGTAATGGTGGGCGTGGGCCCCATCGGCGTCGAGGTCGCGGTGACCGTCGGCGTCCCCGGCGTGCCGCCGCAGAAATCGGACGGCATCTGCTGGCGCGGCTCGCCGCAGAGCGGATCGGCGAGCTGGTTGCCGCTCATGCGCGCCACCAGCGCATCGTTTTTCCACGCCTCCTGCGAGAAGCACTGCGTGTGCTTGGCCCCGACCTCGTTGTACGTCTTGTTGCCGACGAAGGTGTCCGGCAGCGTGAAGGCGAAGCCGAGGCAGCCGTCCTTCGGGCAGTCGGCCATCGTCGGCTCGCCGACCTCCAGCTTGGTCGTACCGCTGGCGAGTTGTGACCAGTCCTGGCAGACCACGTCGAGGGCGTTGCGCCCCGAGGCGTCGGGGCGATTGAGCGTCGGGTAGTCCGGCATCAAGTCGCTCTGCCGGATGCATTGATCCAGGTTGGCGCCGGTGGCCGAGGCGCACGACTCGCACCGCTTGGTGCTCGAATTGTAGTAGCACATGTCGCGCGGCATGCAGCGCTCGTAGTCAGCGCGCGCATCGGTGACGAAGTCGGCGGCGATCGCCTTCTGGTCGAGCTTGAAGGTCAGCAGGCCGTCCTTGACCTCCGGCACGGGCAGGTTCTTGCACCAATCGTTCTGATCGCCGGGTCTGCACGGTTTCGACACCAGCGAGGCCTCCGTGCCGGTGGGACCGACGAGGCGCGGGTTGACGCGCACGAAGCGCCCCTGGATGGCCTCGACGCCTTGCGTGCCGTCGCCGACGAACATCTGATAGCCGACGGCCGCGTCGTTGCGGGCGAAGAGGTGATAGAGCACGTAGCTCTTGTTCTTCAGGAAGGTCGCCGGTTGGAAGCCGATCGCCTGCGGGTAGCAGGTCGACTGCAGCCGATGGCTCACGCTTACGTTGGTCGGCCCTTCCTTGAGCACGTTGGGGGTCACTGTGATCGAGTCGGGCGACGCCGTTCGGACGGTGAAGGTGGCGTTATTCACCGGCTGCGTGGCGCCTTGCACCGTGATGGAGTAGCCGGGGAACAGGCCTTTGCCGATGCCGGAGCCGGCGATGGTGTTGGGCTCCGTGAAGGACGCCGAGCCGGTGAACGAAGTGGTGGTGGTGCCGCCGCTGGTATCGATGTAGTAGATCGCGCCCGGCTGCCCGCTGAGTTCGGGAGGCTCCGACTGGGTCAGGGTCGGGGAGTGGAAAATGTTGGGGCCGACCATGAACGTGCCGCGAGGGGCGCCGGCGATGCCAGCGTCGCACACCTGGCCGGCCTCATCGACCTCGCCGTTCAACTTCCATTGCCGGTAGATGGCCACGCCCGGTCGGTCTGGCCAGTTCACCGGGTCGACCTTGTTCACGTAGGTCGGGTTCGTCGTCGCCGGTGATTGTTCCAGCGCGGCCATGACGCTGGTGACGAACTGGTACGGCGAGGTCTGCAGGCCGAAGGAGAGGCATTCGTCGCCCTGGGCCGGCGCGTTGAAGAAGGCGTTGCGGCTGAGCGAGGTGGTCGACAGCGTCACCTGGCAGGTGTTGCAGGTTTGGCTCGTGCCGGTCTTCTTGCACTTACCCTTGTGTCCATCCGGCGTCGTACAATCCGCATCACAAGTGGTGCATTGGTCGCTGGACAGGTTGACGACCCCGGAAGCACCGGTGAGGCTGGCGTCGAGGTCGATCAGGATGGTCTGGAAATCGATCGGACCGATCGGCAGCGGGTTGGCGGGGTTGGAGGGTCCGGAGATCGACGCACCACCGGCGGGGTTAATGCCCATGTTGCCGGCGATATAGTCGCGCGTCCGGTCGACGACGTTGTGGCGACAGGAGCCAGGGCGAAGCTTCGGCTCCTTGAATCCGTCCTCGGGGCCGAAGCTGAAACACATGTTCAGGTCCTGCAGGGCGTCCGGGATCTTCTTGAAGAAGGTCGCGGCCCGGTAGGCGAAGGCCGGCGGGTAGTAGAAGCCGTTGGGCTGTTTCCAGCCCACCGGGGCGTCGAGCACGACCATCTTGTGGGGATCGACCTGGCCGTTCGTCTTGACCGCCGGCTGCATCGTCGAGCTGTAGATGCCGCACGGGAACCCATCGGGCAGGTCACACTGCCCCCCGCCCTTCCCCTGGCACGGCTGCGGATCGCACTCCCAGGCCCCGACGTTGAGGAACAGATTGCCGTCGGCGAAATGCGGTCCGTCGTAGATGTTGACCAGGCGCTTGGGGTTGAAGGCGCCGCTCCAGATGCCCGTGCCTTCGAAATCGAGGTTGCAGGTCACCCCGTTGCCGCGTTTGCACGGGGCATACCCGCTGTTCACGTCGTCGTTCCTGGTGACGGCGAAGATCGGCCCCGAGCGGCGTGCGAACTTGCTCGCCCCGCTGCCGAACTGCGTGGTGCCGACGAACAGACTGTCCTTGGCGAGCGAGAAGTACGCCGGCGGCACCTGGATCCAGCTCCCCGCGGTGACGATGGTCAGGCCGCCGAAGAGCTGGTCGGTGATGGCGCTGTTCAGGAACATGTAGAACCACGGGCGCAGCCAGATCGAGCCGAAATTCACCTCGGTCCAGTTGTACGAGGTGCTGAAGCGATCGATCACCGTGGTGACGCACGATTTGGTGTTCGGCAGTAGACCGTTCTTCTCCCCGTCCGCGATGTTCGCCGCCGTCTGGGCGCAGTTGGTGAAGAAGGAGCTATTGAACCCGGCCTTGTTCGGCTGAATGGGCTGGAAATTGCCCTGTGCCGCCGGCCGATCGTACAAGCCCGCCAGCTTGCTCGGCGGTTTCGGCTGGCCGTTGTCGAGCAGGTACGGGTTCTTGATCGCGGTGAAGCCGTTGTACGAGTACGGGTCCCCCGGGATCGGAATCGGCGCCGGCGGAATCTCCACCTGAGCGGGCAGGGCCAGCGCGGCGGTGGTGCAGGAGTTGCCGCGGAAGCGGCGCAAGGGTGCCTGGTAGCCCTTCGACACGCTGTTGTAGTTGGCGAGCACCGTGCCGGTGTTGTTCGGGGTGTCCGGCCCGTCGAACTCGTGATGGAGGCTCGCGCCACTCACCCCGGAGCCGAGCAGCCAGTAGCACGCGCCGAAGCCGTGCACGCCGACGGCGGCGTTGCCGACGAACTCATTCGCCGCGTTCATCGCCCAGAACGTCACCGGCATGAAGGCGTCCGAACCGGTGCGTGCGGCTGGCAGCCGGACGTCGTTATCCACGGCGCATACGGTGGGTGGGTTATTCCCGCCCTTTGGATGGAGGCAGATGCAATCCTCGGCGTGTGGGCCAGCGCAGGTGCCATCGAGGATCGGCGGGACGTAGCGCGCCGCCAGCGCCGGCGCCGGCGGCGTGCCCAGCCAGTTCTTCGGATCGGCCTGGGCGTTGAAGAACTCCTTCAACGAGGCGCGCGCCGACACGCCAAGGTTGTGGCAGAGGCGGTTGTCGATCTCGGTGGCATCCTCCAGGTAGAAGCCGTGGCCCATCGACAGGAAGCCGACGTTGCGCGCCAGGGTGACGCCGTGCGTGCCGTGCAGGACGGTGAAGCGGGTCATCGAATCCCACACCGAGCTGTCTTTCAGGAACGCCCGGTTCTTGTTCACCCCGCCGTCGACGTACTGCGTGTAGTCGGTGTTCTTGGCGAGGTGGAAGTGGACCGGGTAATGGCCGATGCGCCCGCCCTGGCCGAGCTGCTTGAACTCGACGCCCTGGACCTGGAACGCCGCGAAGCCCTGGCGCACCATGGTGTGGCCGCCGAAGTAGCAGTCGTGATCGGGCGCCGTGTCGCCGTTCAGCATGCAGCTCTTCGCATTGGTGCGGACGGCTGGAAATTCGTCGGCCGCGGTGGCGCCGAGCGAACGGACCTGGATGCTGCGCGACAGCAGGCCGACCGCGGCGCGCAGGTCCGCCGCCGTGCGGTTGACTTTCTCGGTGTACTCCGCGCCGGGGATGGTCTTGGCATCGAAGATCTCGGCGTGGTGCGGATAGTCGAGCCCGTCAGAGGCGACGGGATTCGTCGCACAGCCGCCGGGCCCCTTGCCATCACAGCTCGCCGACATGGTCTCGCACGGACGGCAGACCGTGATTTGCGTGCCCGTGCTATCGATGCTGCGAATGGTGCGGATCTCGGAGTGCGTCGGATACCAGTCGGTGGTCCCGACGACGATCTGGTCGCCCGCGGCCCAGTCGGTCTTCGTCGCGCTCGTCACCGCGCGGTCCACCGTCAACGTTGTCCCGTCGACCTTCTGCAGGCGCACCCAGCTACTGCCGGACAGATTCGCCCACGCCTTCATCTCGGCGGTATCCAGCGTCGACTGCTCCGGTTTGGGGGCTACGCATTGGGTGTCGGAGTCGGAATCTTTCTGGAACGCGCTGTCCTGTAGCGGCTTGGCGCCTTTGTAGCCGAACAGCTTGAGCGAGCCGCCATAGCTCACGCCCAGCACCTTGTAGCCCCAGGGCGTGGGGTCGAAGTTCAGCTTGCCGTAGTCCTCCAGCACCTTGTTGAGCGGATTGGCGGACGGCCTGGCGGTGTCGTCGCACGGGTCGTCCGTATTGGTCTTCGTGCAGTAGTACTTGTCCGGCTTGAAGTCCTTGTTCGATGGGAAGCAGGGCGTTTGTGAGCGCGGCTCGGTCATGCACTGGATGCCCGGCGGCGGGCTGGGCACGGTGCCCTGCACGCTCGGGTCGTCGCCGTACAGGCCGATCGTCAGCTTGCCGCCGCCCTGGCCGAACGGGCACTCGGGCGAGCCGGCTTGCAGCACGCCGCCCTTCTCCACCAGCAGCGACTTGACGCGGATGTCGATGGTTTTGCCGGGGTCTTCGACGATGTACAGCGCCCCCTTGGTGACGTTCCTCCGGTTCTCGATGATGTTGACGAAGCCGGAGGCGGTGTAGGTGCCCGCTTTGCTGATCTTGTAGCACTTGTCGATCACGGCCGGCACCGCATTGGGCAGCTCGTCGCACTTGGGCGGCACGTAGTTCGGGCACATCGCGCCGCCCGGCGGCGAGACCGCCAGATACACGGTCTCGTGCACCTGCGTGGCGCTGCAGTTGTCGCCGTCGAGCACGCAGGCCTGGAACGTGATTTCGAACTCCCTGCCGGTCTCGGCGGCTGTCGGCGTGAACTCGAACGCGCCCGTTCCCGGGTCGAGCTTCACCAGGGGCGCCAGGGCCGCTTCGGGAATCA
This sequence comes from uncultured Binatia bacterium (SeqCode), assembly GCA_964475125.1. Classification (GTDB taxonomy): domain Bacteria; phylum Desulfobacterota; class Binatia; order HRBIN30; family CADEER01; genus CAYYWP01. Next base: position 24,190 of record CAYYWP010000033.1, read on the forward strand.
TGCGGTAGGTGATCGGCTCGGCGCCGCTGGCGAACAGCTGCAAACGCAACGTCTGGCCGGCGTGCACGCTCTGGTTGCCGATCGAGGCGAGGGTCAGGCTGGGCGGATCGCCGACGCCGCCGCCGGCGGGGCGCACGATGCGAATCGACACCGTCTCCTCATCGCTCAACTCGCCGTCGCTGGCGCGGAAGGTGACGCGCAGCGGCGCTTCCATGGCCACGGCCGGAAAGAGGCAGAAGACAGCCGAGGCCGGCAGGAAATACGCATCGATGGATCCGTCAGGCGGCAACCCTTCGACCTCGTAGGTGTAGGTCAACGGATCTCCGTCCGGATCGGTGGCGGAGAGCGCGATCAGCAGGTCGTTGCCAGCCACCACGGTCTGGGCGCCGATGGGCGCCAAGACGGGCGCCTGATTTGGCACCACCGTGGCGGTGCTCGTCGGTGCGACGGTCGCCGTCACGGTCGGCAGCGGCGTGGCCGCGGGGCGATCGTCGTCGTCACCGCAACCCCCCAGGGTCAGGCCGAGCGCCAGCGCGTAGAGCCCGCATGCCACGAGGCGCCGAGGTGACCACGAGTCGACAGACTTCTCGCTCATCCCACTCATTAGACCTCTCCGTGTCCGAAGATCTCTCCGTATCCGACCGATCATGACGCTAATAATGCGCGCGCCGCACACTCATACAGAGCGCCAGCAGCACCGCCGTCGGGTTCCTTTACCAGCATGCTGGAAACAAGAATCTACTGAGAAACCCTACCCGATTGGGTGCGCACATGCACGGAAAATTTCCATTGCCGGCGGTCCCGGTCTACCCCGGCCCGTAGGCGGCTTGCTCCGTCCTCTCAGGCTCTCCCCGACACTGCCCAGGCCGGGGGGGCTACGAGCAGGCCGCGAGGCAATCCTGGTACTCGTCCTGGCACTGCTCGAGGCAGGCCCGATCCTTGTCCGACGCCGACGAATCGCACTGCGCCTTCGCACAGCCCTGGTACGCCCGGCTGCAGCCCAGCGCGCAGGCGCGCGGCGGCGCGGGGGTCGGGTCGGCGGCGAGCGGCGCCGCGGCCGGGCCGGCGAAGGCGATCAGCGCCGCCAAGGCGATCAGCGCCGGCAGGTTTTGGCGCGAGCGGCGCAGTGCGACGAACGCGATGACAAGCAGCGCCCCGGCCAATACACCCAGGGCCATGCCGGAGAGCAGCGGGGCGGGCGCGCCGCAGCGCATGGCGTCGACCGTAAAGCCGAAGCTGCAGTCGGCCGCGCCGAAGTTCGTCTGCGCGACGATGAAGAACGGCGCACCGGCGGGAACGACAAAGGAGAACGGTAACGAATCGCTGGCGCCGATATCGCCAGCGTAGTTCATCGCCAGATCGTTCGGATCGAAGCTATTGACGTAGGCCATGATATGCACGTCGTCGCCGCAGTTGCCTTCATCGAATGTCGTGGTGAAACAGAGCTCGGTGCCGGCGCTGTTGCAGAAACGAAAAGCCTGCCAAAACGCAGACTCATCAAACACACCCGGAAACGCCTCCATGGTACACGTGGTCGGCGAGCCATCGCGAAACAGCCGCGTCGGCATCTCCGGCTGCTCGCCGTCGAAGGCGGCGTGGATGGTCGTACTCGCTCCGCGCGCGGTCAGCGGAAAGGCGCATCCCAGCAGCACGGCCAGCGCCAACGCGATCCTCGTCGACCCGCACCTCACGGCAGTCGGCATCACGGCTTCCCTTCTCATCGGCGCGGCGCATATCACGCGGCTCACAAATCGGGCAACCGCGAGAGCAGTACAAACATCCTACCGCGGACGGCAGCCACCGTTACGCGGTCGCGTCGGTTGTCGGCTATGCCGCGGCCGCGGCCCGCCGCATCGCACGGCCCGGCTGCGCTCCAGCATCGTCCCGAAGCGGCCACAGCCCGGAGGCGCTGCGCGCTCCGTCTCAGATGCGTCGCTGGCGCAGCGACGACACCCGAGCCAAGAGGTGGAAATCGCGGTCGCGATGCAAGACTTCGAGGTCGTGCCGCAGTGCGCACGCGGCGATGAGGCAGTCGACGGACGATCGCACCGTCAGTCCTTGCCGGCGAGCCGCCCGAAATAAGCCGACCGCCTCGACGAACAGCGCGACGGAAAGCGGTGACTCGACGATCGGCAAGGCGAACATAGCGTCGTGAGCGAGGCGGAACGCGCCTTCGTCCGAGAAGCCCTGCAGCACTTCTTGGAGTACCGGAAGGCACGTGACCACGTCGTCAAAGTCGAGTGCCGAGGCGAGGTCGAACGGCGCGGACCGCCGAAAGACCGCGATCCATACCGAGGTATCGACCAGCGTCACGTCGGCCGCCGGCGCCCGACGCGATCGCCACGCATCGCGACGAGGTCGCCGTCCCATAACCCCGACCCGCGCAACTCGAGGATGCGCCGCGCCTTGGCACGACGGACGAACTCTTCGAGGGCGCGCTCAACGGCGCGCGAATACGTCTTTTCGCCGCTCAGGCGAGTCGCCTCAGCCAGCAGATCCTCACGCAGCACGAGATTTGTACGTTTCATGTGTATGCTGCTACCAGGCGGCTCACCCCGTGACAAGCGAAACGGGCCCCCTCCGCCGTCGCGGCGGCCGCGAAGCCCGCGTCACTCGACCGTCACGCTCTTGGCCAGGTTGCGCGGCAGGTCGACGACGCGACCCAGCTCGACGGCGGCATAGTAGGCGAACAGCTGCAGCGGCAGCGTCAGGAGCACGGGATTCAATTCCGGTTCGGACAGCGGCACCACCAGCACGTCGTCCGCCGTGGCGAGCAGGCGCTCGTCACCCGCCTGGGTGACGGCGATCACCGGGCCGCGCCGGGCGCGCACCTCCTCCAGCGAGGACAGCGACTTCTCGTACAGGTGATCGCGCGGCAGCACGACCACCGTCGGCGTCTCCGGACTGATGAGCGCCAGCGGTCCGTGCTTGAGCTCCGAGGACGGGTACGCCTCGGCGTGCACATAGGCGATCTCCTTCAGCTTCTGCGCCCCCTCCAGCGCCACCGGATAGCCGTTGGCGCGGCCGATGTAGAAGGCGTTGGAACGGGTGGCGTACTTGCACGCCACGGCGCGCACCGCGGCAGCGCCGTCGAGAATCGCGCGCATCTGCTCGGGCAGCCGTTGCAGTGCCTCGATCAGGCGTTTGCCGGCCGCCGGCGAGAGGTCGCGGATGCGTCCCAGATAGAGCGCCAGCAGGGCGAAGGTGACCAGGGTGGAGGTGAACACCTTGGTCGACGCCACCGACACCTCCGGTCCGGCGTGAATGTAGATGCCGCCGTCGCAGGCGCGGGCGATGCTGCTGCCGACGACGTTGACCACGCCGAGCACGCGCCCGCCCTTGCGCTGCACCTCCTGCACGGCCGCCAAGGTGTCGGCGGTCTCGCCCGATTGGCTGACGGCGATGTACAGACAGTCCTTCTCGATCACCGGGTTGCGGTAGCGGAACTCCGAGGCCGGCTCGGCGTCGGCCGGGACGCGCGTCAAGGCCTCGAGCAGATGCGCGCCGCCGATCCCCGAGTAGTACGCCGAGCCGCAACCCAGCACCTTGACGCGCTTGATGTCGAGCAGATCGCGCGGCGTCAGGTTCAGGCCGCCGAGGTGGGCGGTGTGGAATTGCGCGTCGAGGCGCCCCTTGAGCGCCCGTTCACAGGCCTCGGGCTGCTCGAAGATCTCCTTCTCCATGTAATGCCGGTAGGCGCCGCGATCATACGCCTCGTGTCCCCACTGCACGGTGGCCGGCGCCTTGTTGGTCGGACGGTCGTCGAGCGTGCCGGTGCGATAGCCGCCGGCCTCGACCACCGCCACCTCGCGGTCGTCCAGATAGACGACCTGCTCGGTGTGGCGCACCAGCGCCGCCACATCGGAGGCGACGAACATCTCGCGCTCACCGATGCCGATGATCACCGGACTGCCGTTACGCGCCGCGACGATGCGCTCGGGCTGGCGCGCGTCGAGCACCGCGATGCCGTACGTCCCTTGGATGACGGTCAACGCCTGGCGCACGGCTTGATCGAGCTCGCCGCCGAACGCCTCGATGAGATGCGCCAATACCTCCGTGTCGGTCTCGGAGCGGAAGCGATGCCCCTTGGCCTCGAGCTCGGCACGCAGCGCCGCGGCGTTCTCGATGATGCCGTTGTGCACCACCGCGATCACCCCCTGGCAATCGAGATGCGGATGCGCGTTAGCATCGCTCGGCACGCCGTGCGTCGCCCAGCGCGTGTGCGCGATGCCGACGTTGCCCTTCAGACGCCGCGGCAGCCCGGCCTCCATCTGGCGCACCTTGCCGACCGCCTTGTGCACGCGCAGCCCGGCCCGCGTCAGCACCGCCACGCCGGACGAATCGTAGCCGCGATACTCCAGCCGATGCAGACCCGCGATCAAGATCGGCAGCGCATCCTGCCGGCCGATGTACCCAACGATGCCGCACATGAGTCCTCCGCGACGTGCTGACGTGCTGACGTGTTGACGTGCTGACGTGTTGACGTGCTGACGTGCTGACGTGTTGACGTGTTGACGTGTTGACGTGTTGACGTGCTGACGTGTTGACGTGTTGACGTGTTGACGTGTTGACGTGCTGACGTG
>CAYYWP010000034.1:0-28668 GCA_964475125.1 uncultured Binatia bacterium (SeqCode)
CATCCCGGCGCAGGTCTGCATCACGCGCGATAACGTGCAGGTCGAGGTCGACGGCGTGCTCGACCTCGAGGTGCTCGACGCCGAGCGCGCCTCGTATGGGGTCGCCGACTACCTCTTCGCCATCAGCCAACTGGCGCAGACGACGCTGCGCTCCGAGGTGGGCAAGATCGATCTCGACCGCACCTTCGAGGAGCGGGCGCACATCAACGAGCAGGTGGTGAACGAGCTCGACAAGGCCTCCGAGCCCTGGGGCGTCAAGGTCCTGCGCTACGAGATCAAGAACATCGCCCCGCCCACCGACGTGCTGGCGGCGATGGAGAAGCAGATGCGCGCCGAGCGCGAGAAGCGCGCCGTGATCCTCGCCTCGGAGGGCGAGCGCGACGCCGCCATCAACGCCGCCGAGGGACAGAAACAACAGGTCATCAAGGCCTCCGAGGCGAGCAAGCTGCAGCAGATCAACGAGGCCGAGGGCACCGCGCAGGCCATCCTGTCGGTCGCCCGCGCCACCGCCGAGGGCCTGCGCGAGGTGGCGCAGGCGACGCAGGTTCCGGGCGGCTTCGAAGCCGTGCAGCTGCGCGTCGCCGAGCAGTACATCAACCGCTTCGGCGAGCTCGCCAAGGCCGGAACGACGACCATCCTACCCGCCAACGTCGCCGACATCGGCGCGATGGTCGCGCTGGCAATGGGCATGGTGCGCAAGCCCACGCCCGAACCCTAAGCCGAAGTTCCTTGCAACCACGAAGGCCACGAAGCGCTCGACGGGGAATCGAACGGTCGGTTGCGCCAGGCAGCGCGGCGCCACCGCTACCGCGGCGATGGGTGATGCGATAGGAGTTGGGCATGGATATCCGCCTCGACTACGGTCGCACCGGACTCGCAGTTCACCTGCCCGACGACATCGACGTCAGCGTGCTCGAGCCGCAGAAGGGCACGCCGCTCGGCGCGCCAAGCGACGCGGTGGCGGCGGCGGTGGCGCAGCCGATCGGCGCGCCGCCGCTCAGCGCGCTGGCGCGCGGCAAGCGCGACGCGGTGGTGGTGATCTCGGACAAGACGCGCCCGATCCGCTACGACCTCGTCCTGCCGCCGCTGTTGGCGGCGCTGGAAGCCGGCGGGATCGCGCGCCAGCGCATCGAGATCCTGGTCGCCACCGGCCTGCACCGCGCCAACACTTCCGACGAGCTGGTCGAGATGACCAGCCCGGAGATCGCCGCCAACTACCGCTTCCGCAACCACGTCGCCCGCCGGCAAGACGAGCACGTGTACCTCGGCCGCACCGACGCCGGCACCGAGCTGTGGATCGACCGCGGCTACATCGACGCCGATCTCAAGGTCATCACCGGGCGCATCGAGCCGCATCTGATCGCCGGCTACTCCGGCGGCCGCAAGGCGGTCGCGCCGGGCCTCGCCGGCGTCGACACGATGCGCAGCCTGCACGGCCCGACCATGCTGGAGGCCCGCATCGGCCCCGGCTTGATCGATGGCAATCCGCTGCACGCCGAGCTGCTCGGCATCGCCCGGCGCGTCGGCGTCGACTTCATGTGCGACGTCACCCTCAACCGCCAGCGCCAGCTCACCGGCGTGTTCGCCGGCGACCTCGAGGCGGCGCACGCCGCCGGCGTGCGTTTCGTCGCCGCCGAGGTGCACACCGAGATCGAGCGCCCGGCCGATATCGTCATCACCTCCGCCGCCGGCTTCCCGCTCGACGATACGTACTACCAGTCGATCAAGGGGTTGGTGGCGGCGCTCAACATCGTGCGCCGCGGCGGCACCATCATCCTGGCCGCCGCCATGACCGAGGGCATCGGCAGCGCCGAGTTTCAGCACCTGCTGGCGGAGACGCGCGGCAACGACGACTTCATGGCCCGCGTCACCAGCCCGGGCTTCTTCACCATCGACCAGTGGATGGTGCAGCACCTCTGCCAGGTGCGGCGCAAGGCCGAGGTGATCGTCGTCAGCCATGGCTTGGCCGGGCGCGACACGGGCGCCCTGATGGTCGACCTGGCACCGACCGTCGAGGATGCCTTGGCGCGCTGCCGCGGCCGCTACGGCCTCCGCCCGCATGTCGCCGTGCTGCCGGAGGGCCCTTACGTCCTCCCCACCGTGCGCGGCCGCCTGCTGGCCCTCGGCACGGCGTGGATGGACGACGCGGCATGAGGCGCGGGGCAGACCGATCGGCTTGATCCGCTCCCGCGGCGCATCCGCGCCTCGCCCCACATCGTCGCGCTGCACCTACGACCCAGGCGCGCCGAGGTGGCGAGGATCCCTGGGCGTTTTTCTGCGGGCCGTACGCCGTACCATCGGCGCTGCGGCCGCGTACCGGCGAGGCGCTGCGTTCAGTCTTCGACACGAACGGTGCCGGCAGCACCGCTTCGCGATCGCCCGCCGGGGCATCGAGAAAGAAGATCGCCCTGGTACGGGTCGGCTCCCATGAGGTGCTTGTGCCCAAAGCATTCCGCTCACCCTGAGCCCGTCGAAGGGTGAGCGGCGGGTTTCGCAGCATCCCGCTTGCGGTCCCGGTTGGGCGCTCGGCATCGTCGGCCCCGCTCGGTTCAGCCGCTGCGGCGAGGGACGATCCACCCCCTGCCGACGGCGATCAGCAGCCCGCCGATGGCGAGGCAGATGAGCGCCAGGAGCATACCCCGGCGGGCGAACAGCTCCGACCACGGCAAGACCCGAATCCGATGATACAGCGTCGCCCCGAGGCCGAGCAGTGCGCCGAACAGCGCCAAGAGGAGCCCGGCCCAGCGGCAGAAGCGCCGCAGGTCGACGACTTCGCCCTCGAGCGCCCGATACAGCTCGGCCTTCTCGTAGGCCACGCCGATCTCGCTGGCCAGTGTGTCGAGGAAGTCGAGGTCGTCCCGGTTCAGCCGATCGGCACGGGGATTGACGACTTCGATGACGCCGATGTTCCCGGTGCGAGTGCGCAACGGGGCGCAGAGCAGCGCGCGCGTCTGCAGGGTCGTGCGCCGATCCACGGCGTCGTAGAAGCGCGGATCCTGCGCGGTATCCGGCACCAGCGCAGCCTCGTTGTGCGCCAGCACCCATCCCGCGACGCCACGATCGGCGGGGAAGCGCACTTCGGCGAGCTCCGCGGTACTGGCGGCGTTGGGATGGCGCTGGCTGGCGACGGGAAAGAAGAGTTCGGCGCGCTGGCGATCGAGCAACAGCAGAGCACAGCCGCCGGCGTCGAAGAGCTCGCGCGTGCGCTGCGTCGCATAGTGGACGAGATCGTCCAAATCGGTGAACGTCGCCAGCGCACGCCCCAGATCGGAGAGCACGCGCAGTCGGTTGGACGCGTCAGTCACTTGCCCACCCGGCGTCCATTACGCCACCGTTCTAGTAGCGCGCGGCGCCAAGCGTCAAACGTCGCCGGCTGGGATGAAACGGGGCTGATGCGAGCCAGCCGGTGACTGTCCGGTGTGGCGGCGGGCTGGGATGGGTCCGCCACTCGCGAGGCAGTCGCCGCGCTCCACCGTGGCCGACAAGCGCGGCCGCTCGTGGAGTACCACCTCAGGTCAAGAACCCGAGGGTGCCGAAGTCGCCGCCGAGGATGGGGCCCGGATCGATGCCGAGGTGGCGGCTGAGCAGGGTGGCGTAGACGGTGCGGAAATCGAGCTTCACGTCGAGGTTCTCGTCCAGCACGAGGTACGGCTCGCGCAGGTCCGAGTAGTCGCCGTACACGCCGCCCTTCACCGCATCGCCGATGGCGAAGACGGGGCCGGCGAAGCCATGATCGGTGCCGTTGTCGTTGTTCTCCTGCGGGCGGCGGCCGAACTCGGTAAAGATGAGCACCACGACCTTATCGCCGAAGCCATGGCCCTTGACGTCGGCGGAGAAGGCGCTCACCGCCTCGGCGACCGTGATCCACAGGCCCTCGTGCACGGGGGTCCCGTCGGACACCGCCTGCTGATCGGCATGCGTATCGAAGCCGCTCTCGCCGACGGCGAGCACGCGCACACCGCGGTTGGCGGCGATCAGCGCGGCGCAGTCGCGCAGTGCCGCGGCCAGATACGTCGGCGGATAGAGCACGCCGTTGCTCACCCGATACTCGTCGCTGATGCGCTGCAGCTCGCCGCCCAGGGCCACCACCTGCTGGCGCAGTTGGCGGTTGCGCTCGCCGACGCCGGGTTGGGCCGACTGGCCCTGCAGGCGCGTGTAGGCGTCGTAGCGGGCTTCGAAATCGCTCGACGGGAACACGCCGAACCCGTTGATCGAGTACAGCGACAGCGGGAAATAGGACTCGCCGCTGAGCAACAGCGGCGCGCTGCTGAAATCGATGCCGGCCGGCAGGGCGCCGGGCGTGACGCGATCGAGGTAGCGACCGAGCCAGCCACTGGGGGCGACCGGCGGTGCCGTGCCGTAGGTCGTGGCGGTGAGAAAATTCTGCTGGCTGGCCTCGTGATCGAACAGCCCTTGCGCGTCGGGCGGACAACCGACCGCGTTGATCACCGCCATCTTGCCCTGGCGGAAGAGGTCGTTGAGGGCGCGCATGCCGGGGTTGAAGGCGAAATCCTGCTCGTAGCCCTTGAGCGGCAGCAGGCGTTGGCGGCCGATGCCGATGCACGGGCGCAGTTGCCTGTAGCGCTGGTACTGGCGCAGCGGCACGACGGTGCTGAGCCCGTCGTTGCCGCCGAACAGGTTGACGGTGACGAGGACCGTGCCCGTATCCGGCGCCGTGAGCCCCGCCGACGTCGGCCGGATCAGCGCCGCGGCGGCGCGCTCGACCGACCCGAGCACGCTGCAGCCGAGTGCGCCGAGCGCGCCGGCGCGCAGGAATTCGCGTCGCGTCGTCGCCATGGTCAGTTCACCTGGTAGTCTGCCGAGCACATGAGGAGCCAGGCCGCCCCGCGCAGCTTTTCTTCCGTCACTCGTGGCCCGACGTAGTCGAGCAGCGTCTGGCGCGTCGCCGCCGAGAGCGGTGCCGCGAGCAGATCGCGCGCCAGCAGGTCGACGGCCACCTCCGGACGCGCCGCGAGGCGCTGCCGGCGCAGCAGATCACGCGCCTCCCAGACGGCGCCGAAGTACTCGTCCACGTAACCGCTGGTGAGCGAGTCCGTAGCCTGGTCGCGCAGCGCCACGTAGGCGGCGTTGACCAGCGCGCCTTTTTGCCCGGGCCGATAGAAGCTGAACACCGAAGGCGGGAAGTACACCAGGTGTCCGGTGTAGAAAGTCCAGACGAGCAGCGACTTGGCACCGCCGCTCGCCCCCAGGCCGCGCAGCGCGCCGACGACGTGCTCGATCGGCGTCTTGTACTGCGAGCGCACCACCGCCGCGCTAGTGAACTCGGGATCGTTGAACAGGGCGCGCAGCACGGCGCGCAGGTCGCCGCCGCTGCTGGCGAACACCGCCGCGACGCGCTGCACGTAGGCGGGGCTCGGGGTTTCCGTCGCCAGCTTGAGGATCAGCTCCTTGGCGATGAAGGGGGCCATGGTCGGCTGGCGCATGAGGATATCGACCACGCGCTCGACGTCGCGCACTCCAGTGTCGGGATCGGCGCCGATGGTCTCGCCGAGCACGGTCTTGGCCTCCGGATCGTGCAGCTCGGGATAGAACACGGCCGGCGGGATCACCTCGGTCGGGTCGCCCTCCTCGCTCATCGCGTAGTTGGCCACCCAGCCGGTGAGGGCCCGCGCCACTTCCTTGACGTCGTTCTCGCTGTAAGCCGGCACGGGTTTGCCCTCGCCGTCGAGCACCAGCGTGCCGTCCATGTTGAGCCGGTTCACGCCCAGGGCGAAGAGCTGCAGCAGCTCGCGGGCGTAGTTCTCGTTGGGCGGGATCTTGTCGCCCAGCTCATCGTAGGCCTGGCCGTTGTTGTAGTTGTTGTCGAGGTAGAAGAGCATGGCGTTGTCGGTGGTGATGGCGATGAGCAGGTCGCGGAAGTTGCCGAGGGCACGACTGCGAAACAGCCGCTCCTGATCGTGCAGCATCACGTAGGAGCCGATCTTGTTGTACGAGGTGGCGAAGTGCTCGTGCCAGAAGAGCGTCATCTTCTCGAGCAGCTGGCGGCGCGAGTAAGCCATGCGCGTCAACCAGCGCAGCTGATAGTCCTGCCCGTCGCCGTTCGCCGGCGGCTCGGGATAGATGCGCCGCTCGCCGAGCCGATCGTCGATCTGGTGCGGCTGTAACTGCTGCTCGAGGTAGACGGCGCGGCCGAGCCGCAGCACTTCGTGCATCTCGCGCCGATTGGGCCCGAAGCCGAGGCGGCGCAGCAGATGGCCGGCGAGCAGCCGCTGTTCGTTGCGCTCGGCGCGCAGCCGGGTACGAGCGGCGGTATCGGAACCCTTCACCGCGCCGCCGAGCGCCGGCGGGGGTCCGAGCATGGCGAAGGCGAGTGCGACTGCCAGCCCGCGCGCGAGGTGCCACCTCGTCTCCGCTCGTCGACTCGAACTGCCGCGCCCGCGCACTCCCGGCTCCGATCCTCAGTCCGGGCGCGCCGCCGCGCGCCCTCGCTCACGGCCCCCCGGCTGCCGGACCCACGCTGACATCGATCGAGACTATAGGGTCGTAGTACAAGTAGAATCTACCCCTGATGGTGTAATTTCCCGGCCCGACCGTCTGGCCGTTCTCGTCCTTGAGGTCCCAGAAGGCCTTGAGCTGGTACTTCAGCACAGCGTCGTCCCGACCAGGTGCGGTGGGGGCGAGGAACGGATCGCCGCAGCCTTCCTCGCGGATGGTGCGCACGAGCTGGTCTCCGCGGTAGGCGTACAGATCCAGACAGGGATCGAACAGCCCGCCCGGGCGCTGCGTTTCGGTGACTGTGAAGCGCAGCTCGACGACGTCGGGCGGGGTGTACGCGGCACAGTCCGATTCGAGGACGACGCGGTTGAAGTCATCCGACCAGGTGCCGCGATTGATCGCCGCGGCGTCGCAGTAGTCGAGCTCGCCGGTGGCAAAGACCTCGAGCGGCAACGGCGGGCTCTGCACGCCGTTCAGCTCCGCCCACACCGTGACGGTGCCGGCGGCGCGACCGGTGAAGACGCCGGGGGCATCGAAGCCCCCAACCGCCTCGTCGCTGCTGCGCCAGGTCGCCGGCTCGGTGACATCGCGATTGAAGCCGACGTCGTAGAAGCCGACGGCGTGGAAGATCGCCTGCGCCCCCTTCGCGACGACGCGATCCGGCGTCTCCTGGTAGGCGCTCAGGTTGAGCAGCGTCGCCTCGCTGACGACGCGCAGCGCCGCGGCGCCGCTGGTGATCTCGCCGAGCGTCGCGGTGATCGCCGTCGCCCCCGCCGCCGCGGCCGTGACGCGGCCCGTGGTATCGATGCCCGCCGCGCTCGCGTCGCTGCTCTGCCAGGTGACGCGCTGGCTGACGTCTTCCCACTCGCCGGTGTCGTAGTGCGCGGTAGCGGAGAAGCGCACGCTGTCGCCGACCAGCAGGGTGAGGCTGTAGCCGCACTCGAAGCACGGCTCGGGCCGCGATGGATCGCCCCACGGCCCGCCGGCGATGTCGTTGTAGGCGAAGTCGCCCGGATAGATGGACAGCGCCACGATCGTCGGCTGGTCGACGGCCTTGATCTCCTGCGCCTCGCTGCTCACGCCGCCCAGTGCCGCGCGCAGCTGCGTCGTGCCCACCGCCGCGGCGGTGAACAGCCCGGCGTCGATCGTGCCGACGCCGGCCGGCTCGAGCTGCCAGGTCACCTCGTCGGTGATGTCCTCGAAATAGCCGGTGTCGAACTCGCCGAGCGCGATGAAGCGGATCTCGGCGCCGACGCGCACGACTTGCCGGCACCACGGTGGCGGCAGCAGGCCAGTGGCATCGGGTGGGATCGGCTTGCCGTCGTCGCCGATCGGGTCATCGCTGGCGTAGTAGTAGCAACTGGCGTTCTGCAGGTGGATGCGCAACAGCGTCGGGCGTTCGACGACGTCGAGCCGCAGCGGCGCGCCGCTAGCGCCGGCGAGGGCGGCACGGAGCTCCGTGGCGCCGACGGCCAGGGCGCTCAGGCGCGCCCAGGAATCGATGCTGGCCACCGCCGGTGCCGAGGAAGCCCAGGTCGCCAGCCACGTCACGTCGACGGCCGTGCCATCGGACAGCACGGCGCTGGCGGAGGCCGAGGTCTCCTGTCCGACCACCAGGCGCGCCGGCCCGGCGACCGCGATCTGGACGATATCGATCGGCTCACCGTCCGCACACGGAGCCAGGCAGGCGAAGCTGGCGCAGTTGTCGCAACCGAAGCACGACGAGACGCAGCTGCAGACGTCACCGGACCCGGCGCACGTGTTCTGGCCACCGGCACACTGATAGGGCAGCGCGCCGCACAGCCCATCCGGCCCGCAGGCGGGCCGTTGGAAGTAGGAACGCGGTACGCAGGCGCGCTCGGGGCAATCCTCACAATCGGGGCAGCTGGAAATGCAGGCGCAGAAGTCGTCGGCGTTGGAGCAGCTGCCATCCGCGGCGCAGGCGTAGATCTCGCGCCCGCACTGCTGCGGATCGAAGCGGCCATCGCCGTCGCCGTCGATCAGCGTGCGCCAGCCGTCGAACAGCTCGACCACCTGGGCACCGGCAGTGATCAGGTAGGTACCGTTGGGCGCGAATACGGCGCGGCGGGTCGCCCCCGCCTGCGCGTACGTCGAAGTGGCGCGCACCAACCCCCACGAGACCTCCGCCACCACTTCGGCGGCACCGTCGTCGCCGACAATGATCGGCACGACGAACTCCATCAGGTTGCCGTCGACCGTCTTGGTGAAGCGCAGGGCGTGGCGCCCGGGCGTCAGACCGCTGACGCTGAAGTGTCCGTCGTCATCCGTGCTGCCGCGCAAATCGCCATCGTCGACCACCCAGTCGGCATACCCGAGGCCGCGATCGAACCCCTTGCCGAGCGGCGGCAGGCCGTCGGGCCGCAGCGGGTTGAGGCCGTCGCCGGGGCCGCCGACGTCGCGCGCGACGGCCACCAAGCCCTGCACGCTGGCTTGCGACTGCGGTGTGCGCGTCGCGGTCGGACGCGCCGTCGCGGTGGCGGTTGCGGTGGTGGTTGGCGTCGCGCCGATCCCGAGGTCATCGCCGCCACAGGCGGCCAGCCAACCCACCGCGGCGCTGACCGCCAGCAGTTCACCGATTCGCTTCGCGCTGCTCGTGTACATCACTCCTCCCCGGCGCCGGCCCGCGGGCGTCTCTGCAGGCGGACGGTTGGCCGTGGGACGGCGACGGCGGCACCGCACACGCGCAGCCGCGCCGGCGCGACTGCATCGGGGGGTATGGGGCGGCACCACCGTCGCCACGGCGAACGGCGCTCTGGCCCGTGCGGCGGGGGATGTCGCCGCCGCCGGCACCGATGCGAGCGCCGCTCGAACGCAAGCCGATCATGGATGGAAGTCCTGCGGTTCCGCTCCTAAACAAAACTTGTTAGGTTGTCAATCAAAAGTCTTTTGGCTAGCGTCGCGGGCATGACCACACGGCCGGCGAGTGCGCGGCGGGGCATCAAGGACGCGTTCTACGAGGCGCGCGTCCTGATGGGGCGCGAGTACACCTTGCGCCGCTTCGCCACCGACGTGCTGGGCGGCAGTGTCGATCCGGTGATGCTGGGGTACATCGAGAAGGGGCAGCGCTTTCCCAGCGAGGCACTGGTGCGGCGGCTCGCCGCGGTGCGCGGGCAGGACGCGCACGAGCTCTTGGCGCTGTTGTGGCGCGATCGCATCTTGTACGCCTTCGGCAAGGAGCTGCGCCGTGTGCTGCACGCGCCGCGCGCCGTCGAGGGCGTCGCCGACGCCGAGTTGGCGGTGGTGATCAGCCAGGCCATCGCCGCGCTGCCCGACGATGCGAGCTGGATTACGCTCGGCGCCTGGCGCAAGGCGTTCCGCGCCCCGCGGCGCAGCCGGCGCGCCGCCGCGCCGGCGGTCTCCGATGCGGTGGCGAAAAAGGTCGAAGCCACGTTGGTGGCGCGCCAGCTCATCGAGGTGCGGGGCGGGAAGGTGCGCCGGCGCGGGCGCCACTTCGTGCCGCAGAACACCACCGAGCGCCAGGCGCTCGCGGTCGAGTTCTGCACCCTGTTCGCCAAGGGCCTGCTCGACAAGCTGGCACTGCCCGATGCCGACACCGGCACCTATCTGCGCAACCACTACCTCAACATCGATCCGGCCCGCCTGCCCGAGTTCCACCGACGGCTCGAGGCGGGGCTGCGCGCCCTGGCGGAAGAGTTCGCAAGCGATGCGACGCCACACAGCCGCTTTCTCAACATTCTGGTCACTGCGACCCCGTTCTGAGGCAGCCGCGGAGGAGACATGACCCGTTCCGTATGCTCGTCATCGCGGTTCAGGCGCTGGGGGCTCGTGTCCGCATTGATACTGACCGTCGCCGCCTGCGCCGGGGGCAGCGGCTCGAGCGGCTTCGACCTGCGCCTCGAGAACCGCGCCATCGACACCGCCGTGGGCGACGGCACCTGCGTCGAGCTCGACGGCTTCATCATTTGCGCCGCCGACGGCGAGGGGTTCGACGGCACCACTCCGACCCCAGAGGGGCCGGACAACGTCGTCACCAACCTCGATCCCGCCAATCAGACTCCCTGCGGGCCGGCGCTGCCCGCCCCGGGAACCGACCTGACGTTGTGCTTCAACCCGAGCGGCTTCCCGCCCGCGACGGTGTTCCGCGTCGCCCTGCGTTCGGTCGATCCGAACGGCCCATGGCAACTGCTGCCGGAACCGATGCGCAGCGGCGATCTCGACGATCGCAACTTCGTCCTCGCCGTTCCCCTCTCGCCCGCAGACGCCGCCGGCAGCGGCGTGCAGCTCGCCGTCCTGGTCTTCCTCGACGACCCGGGGCCGTTACCGGAACGCGTCGAAACACTCGGCGCGACGGGAGCGGATTTCGCCTTCGTCAGCGCGGAACTGCCCTTCCCGTAGACAGAGCGGTTAGGGGTCAAGCGGTTACGGGGTTAGGCGGTTAGGGAACCTCTGCACAAGTACCTCCGCGCCACGATCGGGGTCGGAATCGGAATCGGTATCGGACCCGACTTGGGCAGAGAACACTGCGCATCAGGGATCGATACCGATGCCGATACCGATCCCGGCCGCGGAGAAGGAAACGTCACCGGGGCTTGTGCAGAGGTTCCTTAGGGGATTCTGAAGAATCTCGATCCTCTTAATCCCCTAACCCCTTAACCCCTAACCCCTTAACAGTCCGTTGAAAAAGGCCGCGCTCATCCTTCGACGGGCTCAGGATGAGCGGGAAGTGCTTGTGCCGCAACGTGTTCCGCTCACCCTGAGCCCGTCGAAGGGTGGGCGGAACACGTTTTTCAACGGGCTGTTACCCCCTGAACCGCCGCATCGGCGGCGCGCTTCGCGCTGGCGAAACAGGCATCAGCCAGTAGGCCTTCCGGGCCGATCCAGTCGCCAGCCAGGTACACGCCCGGGGCGCCGGGTACGGCCACATCGGCCCGGCCCGGCATGCCGCCTGCACTGGCGCTCGGCAGAGCATGCATCACCAACATGTTCGGGAGGAAGCGGCGATCGACGACGCAGGCGCGCCAGCCGGGTTGAATCAGATCGAGCAAGCCTTCCAGCTCGCGCTCGTCACCGCGCGCGTCGCGCCCATCGCCGCTCAAGTACTTGGCGACGTGGACCGTCGCGCCACCGGCGGGCGCCAGGCGGGCCACGGCCGAATGGACCGACAGATACAGCGGCCGGTCGACGCCGAGGGCGAAGAGGGCACGCGGGCGAGGCAAGTGAGAGAGGGCGAGATCGAGGCACGCCGCGTGCACCGGCACGGCCTGCTCGGCCCAACCGCGCAGCGTCGCCGCGGCAGCGCCGTCGAGCACGGCCGCGGCCTCCTCTGGCCCGATGGCGAGGATCACGGCCGCGGCATCGATCGCCTCGCCGTCGGCGACCTCGACAGTCCAACGCGCCCCCTGCGCCCGCACCGTTGCCGCGCGGGCATGACTCTGCAGTCGAACCCCCGCCTGCGCCGCGGCGCCGTACAGACCGTCGACCAGGGTTTGCCAGCCGCCGTCCAGGTACCACACGCCGCGAACGAACACGGCCTGGATCTGCGCCAGCGCCGTACCGGCGCTGAGGCGGTCGTGATCGGCCGTGTAGGTCGTCAGGCGCGCCAGGGCGGCGATGAGTTCGCGCGCCGGCGGCGAACGCACCGCGCCGGCGAGCCACTGGCGCACCGAGACGCGCTGCAGCGCCTCGGCATCGAGGCCCGGCAGCGCCTTGAGGAGCCGCGCCGTCTCCAGCTTCGCCCGCAGCCCGAACAACCCGGTGGTCAGGAGCGAGAGCGTGCCGCCCGGCAAGGCGTGTACCGCACCGTTCGCCACCGCCAAACCGCCGGAGACGTTCGGCGGAGCGCCGCGGTAGGCGACCCCGAGCTCGCCGAGTACCGCCTCGGCCGGACCGCCGCGGTACAACGCATGCGGCCCGAGGTTGAAGGAGTACTCGCCGCTCGCCGTGGTCGTGGCGCGACCGCCGAACGCACCCGCCTTGTCGAGCAGGATGACCGATCGCCCGCCGCGCGCTGCCAGGGTGGCAGCGGCCAGCCCGGTGAGACCACCACCGATGACGACGACGTCGACAACCTGCGCGCCCGACATGAGCACCGCCCGGCTGCGCTCACGCGAACGTGATGACGCTGCGCGCCACCTCGCCTGTTTGCATGGCGTCGAGCGCGAGATTGACATCGGTCAGCGGGATGCGGCGCGAAATCAACTCGTCGAGCTTGAGACGCTTGTTCATGTACAGCTCGACCAACGTCGCCATGTCGCGCACCAAGTTGGCGGAGCCGTACAGCGAACCGATGAGCGACTTCTCCTCCAGCACGAGCTGAAATCCGTGCACGCCGTACTCCTGGCCCATGCCCGGCACGCCGACGGCGATGACTTTGCCGCCGCGCTGCAGACTCTGAAACGCCTGGGCGACCACCGGCGCCGCGCCGATCACCTCGAAGGCATAGTCGACGCCGAGCCCGCCGGTGAGCGCGCGCACGGCGTCGGCGGCGTCGCCGGTCGAGCCGTTCACCACCTCGGTCGCCCCGAACGTCTTGGCCATCTCGAGCTTGGTGTCGATGAGGTCGACGGCGATGATGCGCGCCGCGCCCGCCAAGGCGGCCCCCTGGATGACGTTGAGGCCGACGCCGCCGCAGCCGAACACCGCCACCACGTCGCCCGGCCGCACCTTGGCGGCGTTCACCACGGCGCCGACGCCGGTCATCACCGCGCAGCCGAGCAGGCAGGCCCGATCGAGCGGCATGTCCTCGCGGATCTTGATCGCCGCCGTGGCGCGCACGACGGTGTGGTCGGCGAAGGAGCCGACGCCGATGAAGTGCCCGACCGGCATGCCTTGGTATTCGAACACCATCTCTTCACCGGCCATCGACGAGAGGACGGCCTGCTCGCAGAGATGCGATTTGCCGCGCGTGCAGTAGTGGCAGCGGCCGCAGTTCTGCACCCACGACATCACGACGTGATCGCCCGGTTTGAGATGCCGCACCGCCTTGCCGACTTCGACCACCACGCCGGCGCCCTCGTGCCCGAGGATGCAGGGCGGCGGCTGCGGAATCTTGCCGTGTATGACCGACAGGTCGGTGTGGCACACGCCGCTGGCCGCCACCTTCACGACCACCTCGTCCTCGCGCGGCGGCTTGAGCGTGAAGTCGTCCACCTTGAGCGGCTGACCGAAGTCGAACATACAAGCGCCCTTGACCATGCGTGCCTCCATTCGATGCCAGTTCCGCCCCCAGATCGGGGGGCCGGCGCTGCACGTACGACGAAGCCCTCCGCAGGGTCAACCGCGTCGCCGTGATCCCCTCCCCTCGCCGCGGCGTTCGCGCTAGGGTGGCGGCCGATGTCGCATGCGATCGAAGGCGGGTGGCGACAACGCCTGGCGCACGCCGTGCCGTTCGGCCTGACGCACACCAAACCGCGCCACTTTCGCTACATGGCGCACATCGCCTGGGAGAACCGCGACAACCTCGCCTACGCCTGGCAGGTCCTGAGCCGCGGGGTGTGCGACGGCTGTGCGCTGGGCGTCGCCGGGCTGCGCGATTGGACGATCGACGGCGTGCACTTGTGCATGACGCGGCTGAACCTGCTGCGGCTCAACACCATGCCGGCGATGGATCCCCAACGGCTCGCCGATGTCGCCGCCCTGCGCGGGATGAGCAACCAAGACCTGCGCCACCTCGGACGCCTGCCGGTGCCGCTGCTGCGCGAGCGCGGCGAGCGCGGCTTTCGCCCCCTCACCTGGGAGGAGGCCTACGCGCGCATCGCGGCGCGCATCCGCGCCAGCGCGCCCAGCCGCTTGGCCTGGTATCTCACGGCGCGCGCGCTCACCAACGAGACCTACTACGTGGCGCAGAAGGTGGCGCGCTTCCTCGGCACCAACAACATCGACAACGCCGCCCGCCTCTGTCACTCGCCCTCGACCGGGGCGATGAAACGCGCCCTCGGCGTCGCCGCCAGCACCTGCAGTTACCGCGATTGGTGGGGGGCCGATCTGATCGTGTTCTTCGGCTCCAACCCGGCCAACGCGCAGCCGGTGTCGATGAAGTACCTGCACGAGGCCAAACGCCTCGGCACCCGCGTGGCGCTGGTCAACCCGCACCGCGAGCCGGGCATGGAGCGTTACTGGGTGCCCTCGTCGCCGCACAGCGCGGTGTTCGGCACCGCCATCGCCGATTACTGGTTCGGCGTCGCCCAGGGCGGCGACATCGCGTTTCTCTATGGGGTGGTAAAGGTGCTGCTCGAACGCGGTTGGATCGACCGCGACTTCATCGCCCAGCACACCAGCGGCATCGAGGCGCTCGCCGCCGCCGCCGCGGCGCTGGAGTGGCCGGCGCTCGAGCAGCGGGCGGGGTTGCCGCGCGCTAGCATGGAGGAGTTCGCGGCGCTGATTCGCGATGCCCGCAGCGCCGTCCTGGTGTGGAGCATGGGCGTCACCCAGCACAGCTGCGGCGGCGAGTCGGTGCAGATGATCATCAACCTCGCCCTGTTGCGCGGCTACGTCGGCCGCCCGGGCTGCGGCCTCATGCCGATCCGCGGGCACTCGGGCGTGCAGGGCGGCGCCGAGATGGGCGCCTACGCCACCGCGTTCCCCGGCGGGGTATCGATCGGCGCCGAAACGGCGCGGACCCTGTCGCTCGCCTACGGTTTTGCGGTGCCCGAGGACCCTGGCTTGACCGCCCCGGAGATGGTCGAGGCGGCGGCGCGCGGCGGGCTCGACCTGCTCTACAGCATCGGCGGCAACTTCCTGCGCGCCCTCCCCGACCCCGCCTACGTGGCCGCGGCGATGGCGCGCATCCCGCTGCGCGTGCACCAGGACATCATCGTCACCGATCAGATGCTGCTCGACCCCGGCGAGGCGGTGCTGCTGCTGCCGGCCAAGACGCGATTCGAACAGGACGGCGGCGGCACGCAGACCAGCACCGAGCGGCGCGTCATGTACAGCCCCGAGCTGCCGCGTCAGGTCGGCGAGGCGCGCGCCGAATGGCGCGTGCTGCGCGAGCTGGCGATGGCCGTCGACCCCGCGCGCGCCGCCCTGCTCGGGTGTGAGAGCGGCGCCGCCATCCGGCGCGAGATCGCGCGCATCGTCCCGTTCTACGACGGCATTCAGCACCTGCGCACCACCGGCGACGCCTTTCAATACGGCGGTCCACACCTCGCCGCCGCCGGCCACTTTCCTACCCCCGACGGGCGGGCCCAGTTCATCGCGCCGGCGGTGCCCGACGCGCGGCGATCAGCCGAGACGTTCGTGGTCAGCACGCGGCGCGGCAAGCAGTTCAATACGCTCATCTACGCCGAGGTCGACCCGCTCACCGGCGCGGCGCGCGACGCCGTGCTGATGCACCCCGACGATGCCGCCGGCCTGCATCTCAGCGGCGGTGACCGCGTCGCCCTGGTCAGCGCCCACGGCCGCTTCGAAGGTCGCGTCCACCTGGCCGCGATCGCGCCCGGCAACCTGCAAGTGCATTGGCCCGAGGGCAACGCGCTGCTGGCGCACGGGATCGTCGACCCGCTCGGCGGCGTACCCGATTACAATGCGGCGGTGCGGGTGGAGCGCCTGCCCCTACCGTAGCGCCGTCGTATTGACCAGGATCAGGCGATCCTCGCTCATCACCGGCAGCGCCAACACGCCGCCTTCGGGATCGACGCCGAGGTCGGCCAGCTGCCAGAATCCGCTCAGGACGGTCTGCACGTGCCCCGCGGGCGAGATCCTGAGCAGCCGACCGCCGCGCCAATCGGTGGCGAAGTACGACGGGCCGAGCTTGACGATGCCGTCGAGGTTGGCGATCGGCTTGCCGTCGCCCAGGGGCGTGATCTGCTTGTCGGCCAGGCGCACGCGCAGAATGGTCCCCGGATGTCTGGTGGCGAAGGTGGCGATATCCGTCATCGGCCCCCAGGTCGCGACGATGAGATCCTCGCCGTCGACCCACAGACCGTTCGGATTCTCCAGGCGCTCAGATGCCAACCACACCTCGGCCACGCGCCGCTCGCCGAGGCGGTAAATGCGGTTGAGCTCCGTATCGGAGACGTAGAGATCGCCGTTCGGCGCCGCGGCGACGTCGTTGGCGAACTTGCCGTCCGGCAGCGCGATCGTCGTCAACACCTTCGCCGTGTCGATGTCGATTTCCACCACACCGGCGCGGTCGATGACGTAGAGCCGCCGCCCCACCACCGCCATGCCGGTCGGGGCGTCGAGAAACTCCACCCAGCGCGAGGCGACGAGGCGCCCGCTCTCATCGAAGCGCGAGATCCAGCCGTAGCCGTCTCTCGCCAGCGACAGCCCGCCGCCCAGATTGGAGACGAACCAGGAACGCGAGCCGGCATCCCAGCAGGCGCCCTCCGGCGCGTCGAGCATGACCTGCTCCGCGGCACGGATCGGAACCGCGACCACTGCAGCGATCGCCATGATTAGCACCCCAACACTCTTCATGTGTCGCTCCCTGCTCGCCGTGAACGCCGGACCGCCGTGCGCATCACCCCAGACGCCCCGTGCGTCGCTTCAGCGGCGCGGCGGGCGCCCGGGCTCAGACGGTGCCCGCCCCCTCGCGCCATACTGTGTAAGCTCTTCGCGCACGACTTGCCGCATATCTTCCAGCGCCGAGCGACGATAGACGTACTCGCGTAGCGCTTCGTTGATCAGCGTCTGATAATTCCCGCCGCCAGCCCGTTCAGCCAGCGCATGAAAGTAGTCGAGCACCGCGCTGTCGAGTCGAATCGAGATCTTTGTCTTGCCAGATCCGCGCGCGATAACGGGCCCGCGTCGAGCGCGGGAGAAATCTATATCACGATAGGGATCGGCGGCGCCTTTTTTCATATTGCTCCCTCTGTCGCTTGTTCGCACTCCACGCTGAGATAAGCCGAATGACGTCTGGCTCCCGGTACGTGTACACCACGACGAGCAGGGCTCCGAGACTACTGAGTCCTAAGGTTGCGAAACGCCTGTCGTCGCTCGCGCCGGCATCCTCGCGTGTCAAGGCGTAATCGTCGTCCAAGACCGTCACTGCCTCCGAAAAGGCCACTCCGTGGATACGCCGGTTCGCCCGAGCCTTTGCGGCATCCCACTCGAAGCGCACCCCGGGAGTGTATGGACACTTGTCGGCCGCACGGCAAGAGCCTGTACCCCGCCATCACCCCAAGCGCGGGCGCAAGCGCCAGCGGATGAGCACCAGCAGACCGGCGAACAGCGCCCACATCATCGCGATGGGGATGGCGACGTCGGCGATGCCGGCGCCGCGTTCGATGATGCGGCGCACGGCCACCTGGTACCAATGCAGCGGCAGAATGAGCGAGGCGTCGCGCACGCTCGGGGGCATGAGCTGATGCGGAAACATCGCCCCCGAGAGGACGAACGACGGCAACATGACGGAGACGCCGACGAACACCGCCTGCACCGAGTCGCGGACGAGCGTCGACAGCAGCAGCCCGACGCCGAGCGAGGCGAGCGCCAGCGGCAGCGCGGCGAGCAGGAGGGCCGCCCAACTGCCGCGCGGCCAGAGATCGAACGCCCAGCCGACGGCGACGGTCGTCAACACCACCAGCACCTGGGCGATGACCGCGTACGGCAGCATCTTGCCGAGCACGATCTCGAGCGGCGTGGTCGGCGCCGACAGCATGTGTTCGAAGGTCCCCGCCTCGCGCTCGCCGACGACGCCGAGACTGGCCACGGACAGGCAGAGATTGGTGAGCAAGAAGCCGGTGATGATGGCGAGAAAGAACCGGCTGTCTTCGAGGGTCGGATTGAAGCGAAAGCGCTGGTGCACCTGCAGGCTCGAGGCCGGCGCAGACGGCGCGCGCGGGTCGCGCTCGAAGGCGCCGCCGACTTGCGCGATGATGCCGGCGACGCGCGCGGCGGTGATCGGATCGGTCCCGTCGACCAACACCTGCACTTGCGGCTGACCGCGCTCCGCGACGCGGCGGAAATCCGCCGGCACGACCACCAGCGCGACGATCTGCCCGCGCCGCAACTGCCGCCGCCCCGCATCGTAGCTGTCGACCAACTGCGGCGGCAGGAAATAGCCGGTCGCTTGCACGTCGGCGAGGAAGCGCCGCGACAGCCCGGTGTGGCTCTGGTCGAGGACGGCCCACGGCACGTTGGCGGGCTCGTTCGACAGCACCAGCCCGAAGAGCAGGATCAGGATCAGCGGCTGCAAGAAGACGACCGCGATGAAGGCTCGGTCGTGACGCAGGGCGCTGGTTTCCTTGTAGGCCACGGCGAGGACGTTGGCCCAGAACAGCCTGCCCGCGCTCATGCCCGCGCCTCGAGCCCGCGCAGGCACAAGTGCATCAAGATGATGCCGATGAGCGCCAACAACCCCAGTTCCGGCAGCAGGTCGAGCGGGCCGACGCCGCGCAGATAGATGGCGCGCGCGACGCGGATGTAGTGCGTGGCGGGAAACAGCTCGGCCAGCCACTGGACCGGCCACGGCATGTTGCGCAGCGGAAAGGCAAAGCCGCTCAGGTGCACGAGCGGAATGCTGGTCAGGACGGTCTTCTGCACCGCTTCGGCGGCGGTCTGCGAGGTGGCCGAGATGTACAGGCCGAGGGCCAGGGAAATGAGCACGTAGAACGCCGACACGGCGAGGAAGAACACGACGCTGCCGTGCGGCCAGACGCCGAGCAACACGCCGGCGGCCAGCACCATCAGGCCGACGTCGACGGCGAACACGCCGCCGAGCGGCAGCACCTTGCCGAGAAAGATCTCCAACGAGGTGGCCGGGGTGACCTGGAGCTGCTCGAAGGTCCCGCCGATGCGCTCATTGATGATCGAGATGGTGGTGATCAAGGTGGTCAGGAACGTCAGCACGAAGCCGAACGTCCCGGCCACCATGTAGGGCGTGCCGTCGAGCGCCGGGTTGTACACCGCATCCACCAGCACGGCGACGCCGGCCGCCGGCCGCGCCGGGGCCCCGTCGCCGGCCGCGGCCTGCCGGGCGACGCTGGCCGCGACGAGGCTGCGCAGGAAGGCCTCGGCGTTGGCCGCCAGCACGGTCTCGCTGCCGTCGTAGAGGATCTGGATCTCGGCCGCGACGGCGCCGGGCGCGGCGCGCAGGCGGCGGTCGAAGCTGGGGGGCACGATCAGCGCGACGCCGAAGCGACCGTTGCGAAACCCGTCCTCCAAGGCCACCCGCGTCGTCACGGGTCGAATGTGGAAGTGGCCGCCCGCCCCGACATCGGCCAGCAGGCGCCGGCTCGCCACGGTCTGCGAATTGTCCAAGACGCCGAGCGCCAGCTCGTGCACCTCGGTCGACAAGACGAACCCGAAGGCGAGCTGTGCCATCAGTGGTACGGCGACGAGCACGCTGAGCATGAACGGGTCGCGCAGGGTCGCCTGCACCTCGCGGCGCATGAGCGTCCACAGCCGCCGGCCGCTCATGGGCGCGCCTCGCCGCCGAGGAGGTTGCGGAACACCTCGGCCATCGGCGGTTGCGCGATGCGCACGGCCGGCGCGCCGTGCGCCGCCAGCGCCTGCTCGAGAACCACCAGGGCGGGGACACTCAGCGCATCGATGGCGAGCTCGACCGCCGCCGGCGCCGCCTGCCAGCGGAAGCCGGCGGCGCGCAGCGCCGCCTCGGCCGGCGCCAACTGCGCCGGCCGACAGGCGACGTGGATCCGGTAGCCTCCGGTATAGCGGCGGCGCAATTCCTCCGGCGTCGCGTCAGCGATCAGCACACCGGCATCGATGACGCAGGCGCGATCGCAATAGTCGACCTCCTCGAGGAAATGCGAGGTGACGAAGACGGTCACGCCGGCGTCGGCCTCCTCGCGGATCAACTCCCAGAACAGCGCCCGATTGTGCACGTCGACCCCGGCGGTGGGCTCGTCGAGAAACAGCACCCGCGGGCGGTGCAGCGTCGCCACCGCGAGCCCGGCGCGCTGGCGGACGCCGGCCGAGAGGTTCTCGCTGCGCTCGTGCTCCGCCTCGGCGAGCGCGAAGCGGGTGCGCAGCGCGCCCCAGCGGCGCTCCAGCTCCGCCCCGGCGAGGCCGAGCAGCCCGGCGTAGAAGGCGACGTTCTCGCGTACCGACAGCCCGTGGTACAGGCTGACGCGCTGTCCCATGTAGCCGATGCGGTCGCGCACCCGCCGCGGCGTATGGATGACGTCGACGCCGTCGACGCGGATCGCGCCGGCGCTCGGCACCAGCAAGCCGATCAACATGCGGATGGTGGTGCTCTTGCCCGAGCCGTTGGCGCCGAGAAAGGCGAAGATCGTCCCCGGAGCGATGGCGAGATCGAGGTGGTCGACGGCGGTGAACGCACCGAAGCGTTTGCCGAGGCCGCGCGCCTCGATGATCGGCGCGCTCATGCCGTCGCTCCGCGCGCGAAGGCCAGCAACATCGCTTCGACGTCGAGGGTCATCGGCTCGGCGACCTGCACCGACACCGGTAGGGCCGCCAGATCGGCGAGCACGCGCCCGGCGCCCGGCGAGCGCCGGCGCGGCACCTCGATGCGCGCGTAGGCACCGATGGCGCGCGCCCCTTCGACGTACGGCAGGGCGCGCGCGGCGGCGGCGATGGCGCGCGGCGCCGCGCCCCAGGCGCGGTAGAGCTCCAGGTCGACGTGCGCCCGCAGCGCTGCCGGCGTGCCGCTGGCGACGACGCGCCCGCCATCGAGGTAGATCAGGTGGTCGCACACCTCCACCTCTTCCAGATAGCTGGTGCTGATCAGAATCAGCGCCTGCGGCCGGCGTTCGCGCAGCATCGACCAGATCTCATCGCGGGCCACGACGTCGACGCCGGCGGTGGCCTCGTCGAGCAGCAACAGCTCCGGCTCCGCCAGGAGGGCGCAGCCGATGGCGAGCTTCTGCCGCATGCCGCCGGACAACGCGCCCACCAGCCGATCGGCAAAGGGCGCCAGCCCCGTGCGCGCCAGCAGCGCCTCGGCGCGCTGGCGAAAGCGCGCCCCGTCGAGGTGGTGCAGGCGGGCGGTGAAGCGCAGGTTCTCCATCACCGACAGGTCGCGCGGCAGGCTGAAGGTCTGCGGCACGTAGCCGAGGCGGGCCTTGAGCGCGCGCACATCCCCGCGCAGGTCGACCCCCAGCACCGAGGCCGAGGTGGCCTCGACCTCGAGCAAGCCGGCCAGGGCACGCAGGAGCGTGGTCTTGCCGGCGCCGTCCGGACCGACGATGCCGACCAGCTGCGGTCCGCGCAGGTCGAGATCGATGCCGGCGAGGGCGCGCCGCGCACCGAAACGCTTGGCGAGACCGCGCACACTGAGCGCGGGCGGGTTCATGGTGTCGCCGTCGCCGCGGCGTCGACGAAATAGACGTTGCCTTCGGTACCGGGGCGAAACTGCTCGACGTCGGCCAGGATGCGCACCTTGACGCGGTACACCTGGCCGACGCGATCGTCGCGCGTCTCGATCCGCTCCGGAGTGAAGTTGGCGCGGTCGGCAATGAAGCTGATCTCGCCCGGCACGCGCCGCCCGGGCGCGCTGTCGAGCTCGATGGCGACGCGTTGGCCGACCCGCACCCGCTCGAGGTCGCTCACCGGCACGTAGATCTGCACGTATTGGTCGGCGGGATCGAGCAGGGCCATGATGGCGGCGCCGGGCTGCGCCAGCTCGCCGGGCCACAGGAACTGCGTTTCGACCCGCGTCGGCACCGGCGGCGCGGTGACGACGTACTTGTCGTGCGTGACGCGCAGCGTCGCCAGCTCGGCCTCGGCCAGGGCGCGTTGCTGGCGCAGCACCTCGCGCTGGTGGCGCGCCACCTCGATGGTCCCCTGTTCCGCCTCGGTGCGCGCCAGCAGGTCGCCGGCGCGGTCGCGCGCGCTCGCCGCCTGGTCGCGCGCCGCGCGCTTTTCGTCGAGCAGCTGCTGGGTGCTGGCGCCGCTGCCGATCAGCTCGCGCTCGCGCGCGAAGGTCGCCGCGGCCGGCGTCGCGGCCGCGGTCGCCTGGCGCAGCTCGGCCTGCCGCGCCCGCACGTCCTGCCGCCAGGTTTGCTCGATGGTCGCCACCTGCCGCTCCTGGCGGCGGATCTCGGCGTCGAGGACGTTGAGCGACTGCGCCTTGGCGGCGAGGCCGGCGGCGATCTCGCGATCGTCGAGCCGGGCGATCACGGCCCCGGCCGGTACCGCGTCGCCCTCGGCGTACTCCACCGCCAGCACGCGCCCCGCCACCTCGCTGCGGATCACGCGCTCCTGGCCCTCGACGACCCCGGTGACGTACGGCGAGCCGCGGTCGCCGCGCCACAACCACCAGCCCACGGCCGCCAGCAAGACGACGGCGATCAGCATCAGCAGCGCTCGGCGCGGCATCCTCACTCCTTCCCCTCGGCGAGCCAGGTGTCGAACGGCTGCCCCATCAGGCGCTGCAACTCGGCGCGCCGCGTCTGGGCTTCGTACAGCGCCGTGGCCAGGACGGCGCGCTGCTCGGCGAGCAGGCGCTGCGCCTCCAAGACGTCGCGACTCTGCGCCCGGCCGACGGTGAACTGTTGCTGGCGGATGCGCAGATTCTCCTCCGCCTGGCCGACCGCCACCGCGGCGGTGTCGCGCGCCGCCAGGCGCTCCTCGGCGGCGCGCTGGGTGGCGCGCAGCGCCTGCTCGAGGGCGCGCAACTCGGCTTCGAGGACGGCGCGATGTTCCGCCAGCGCCTGGCGCGCCGCCGCGATGCGCCACTCGCGCTGCGTGTCGGTGCCGAGATCCCACCGAAAGCCGACGAACCCCGCCCCGATCTGGTTGGGGGTGAAGAGATCCGAGCTCGAATACTCCAGCGCGCCACCGGCGTTGAGGCGCGGGAAGCGGCTGCGCTCGAGCGCGGTGAGCTCGGCCTCGAGCTGCCGCTGGCGCTCGAACAGCGCGGTCAGCCCCGGGTTGTGCTCCTGGGCGAGGCGCAGCGTCTCCTCGACCGCCGGCAGGCGGGGGCGGGTACGCCGATCGGCGACCGCAGTCGGCGCATCGACGGCGACGCCGATGGCGTCGTTGAAGGCCCAGCGGGCGCGGTCGACGGCGACGTCCTCGCGCAGGCGCCGTTGCTCGGCGTTGCGCAACACCACCTGCACTTCGAGGACCTCGTTCTTGGTGACCCGGCCGGCGCGGTACTGGTCCTCGGCGTCGCGCAACTGCCGCTGGTAGAGAGCGATGCTCTCCGTCGTCACCTCGCGCAGGCGTTCGGCGGCGAGGCGATCGAAATACGCCCGCGTGACCACCACGTCCTGCTCGAGCTCGGTCGCCCAACGCTGCGCCGCGGCACCGCGATAGCCGGCCTGGGCCGCCGCCAGCATCTGGCGCAGTTCGCCGGACACGTCGAGCGGCAGCGCGAACAGCGCGTTGATCGTGCCGGCATCGCTGTCGGTGATGTCGACGCGCGGCGCCGGCGCGCCCGGCGGCAGGATGCCGGGGGGCAGATCGACGGTGGTGCTGCGCACATCGGTGTACCATGTATAGCGGCCATCGGCGGTGGTGCTCGGCAGCAAGCGCCCGCGCGCCTCCAGGGCCTGGGCGCGCGCGACGCCCACCCGTGCCGTCGCCGCGTGCAGGGCCCGATTGGCGGCCGCCGCCTGTGCCAAGGCCGCGGGCAGGTCGTACACCTGCGCAGTCGGGGTGGGACTCGGCGGAGTAAGCGGATCGCGCACCCCCGCCGAGGCCGCGAGCGCCGCTACGGCCGTTCGCCGCTCGCCGGCGCTCCAGCCGCCATCACCCTCCGGCCGGGTCAGGTCGCGCACCGACGCGCAACCGGCGACCAGCAGCAATGCGCCGGCCGCGACCCACCGACGGACGCGTTCCGCCCGCCCCTCGACGGGCTCAGGGCGAGCGGAACGCGTCGCGACCCGCCGGCTGGCTCGCCCTGCGACGGACGCAGTGAGCGCGCAAGGCCTCGCCACCCGCCCGCCGGCGCGCGCCGGCGGATGCGCCGGTCGATGCAAGAGCGGGCGCGCGGTCGATTGCGGGATGCGGCGGTGCATGGCGGTCACCGCGCTGCCGGGCGTCGCGGCAGGCGCCCGAGCCGCTCCAGGCCGGCGAGCGAGAACGCGGCGATGTGGTCGGCGATCGTCACCAGCGTCGGTCGATCGATGGTCAGCCCATCGCTCAGCTGCCGCAGCGCCGGCCAATGCGTGCGGTAGAAAAACACCTGGCCGACGATGCTGAAGACGCAGCGCTCGACGGCGGCCGGCTCCACCTGTGGGACCAAGCCGGCGACGATCGCTTCCATCTCGCGCTTCAGCGGCGCGATGAAGCGCGCCACGATATGCGGCAGGGCCGGGCTCGGGTCGCACATCTCGCGCATCAGCAAGGTCCCCGGCAGGCCGAACGGCGGACCGAGCATGAGCTCGAGCATGGCGCCGATGCGCGCCCGCAACAGCGCCGCCCGGGCGCGACGCGTCAACCGGCGGTCGCCGGGCACCCGCACGCCGCGCCGGGTGAGGGCGCGGTGGACGGCTTCGAACTCGACCCGCAGGACCTCGAGATAGAGGTCTTCCTTGGAGCCGAAATGATAATGTGCCGCCGCCAGATTCACCCCGGCGCGCGCCGCGATGTCGCGCACCGAGGTGCCGCGCAGGCCGCGCGCCGCGAACAGCGCGGTGGCGGCGGTGATGACCCGCGCCTTCGTCTCACTGCCGCTCGCCGCGCGCGCCGCCGTTGGCATCCAAACGCACGTTTAAAACAATCGTTCGATCGCCGTCAAGAGTCCGCCGAGCGTACGCGACTGGACCGCCGTCGCACGACGGCGTCCTCGCCCCCGGACCGTTCGCCGCCCCGACCGCCCCGGGTGCTCGCAAACCGGGACGCCGACCGGCACAATGCGCGCATGCGGCATCGCGACGTGAGCGCGGCAGGCGAACCGGGCGGCCGGGAGCGGTGAGGCGACGGCGTGCGCTACGAGCTGTTCGTCGGCCTGCGCTACTTGCGCGCCAAGCGACGCGAGGCGTTCATCTCCTTGATCACCTGGATCTCGACGGTGGGCATCGCCATCGGCGTCATGACGCTCGACATCACCTTGGCCGTGATGACGGGCTTCGAACGTGACTTGCGCGAACGCATCCTCGCCTTCAGCCCGCACGTCGCGGTCTGGCGCCTGATGGGCCCGCTCACCGACCCCGACACGGTGCTGGCCACGGCGCGCGCCGTTCCCGGCGTGGCGGCCGCCGAGCCGTACGTCTACGGTCAACTGGTGCTCTCCAGCGCCGAGCAGTTCGCCGGGGTGCTGGTGCGCGGTGTCCCGCCGTCGGCCGCCGCCAGCCCCGATCTGGCCGCCCGGCTGCGCAGCGGCAGCCTCGAGGCGCTGCAGCAACCGGTGGCCGTGCCGCTGGGCGAAGGGCGCGGCGCCACGGCGCAGCTGCCGGGCATCATCCTCGGCTCGGCGTTAGCCAAGAAACTCGGCGTCGGGGTGGGCGAGGCCGTCGGCGTCGCCGCCGCGCCCAGCGCCGAGACCGGGGCGCCGCGCCTGCGCCGCTTCGCCGTGGCGGGCGAGTTCGACTCCGGCATGCCCGAGTACGACAGCGGCTTGGCGTACCTCGCGCTCGCCGACGCCCAGCGCCTGTACGACCTCGGGGATGCCGTGACCGGGGTCGAGATCAAGGTGCGCGACCTCTACCGCGCCGATCGCATCGCCCAGCAGCTCGCCGACCAGCTCGGCGCCGGCTATCGGGTGCGCGATTGGATGGCGGCCAACCAGAATCTGTTCTCCGCCCTCAAGATGCAGAAGACGGTCTACGCCATCGTTCTGCTGCTGATCGTGCTGGTCGCGGCCTTCACCGTGCTGGCGACGCTGATCATGGTGGTGATGGAGAAACGCCGCGACATCGCCGTGCTCAAGTCGCTCGGCGCCGACCGCGCCGGCGTGGCGCGCATCTTCATTTACAAAGGCGTGGTGATCGGCGTGATCGGCACGGTGCTGGGCAACCTCGGCGGCTGGCTGGGCTGTTGGGCGCTGAAACACTATCAGTTCATCGAACTGCCGAAGGACGTGTTCTACGTCAACACCGTTCCGGTGGCGATCTATCCACCGTACTTCGTCGCCGTCAGCCTCGCCGCGATCGCCCTCTGCCTGCTCGCCACGCTCTATCCGGCGCGCAAGGCGGCGCGTCTCCTGCCGGTCGACATCCTGCGCTACGAGTGAGGCGCGCCGCCGCTGCGCCGCCCGGCGCCCTGCGCATCCTCTCGGCCAATCTCTGGAACGGCGCCGCCGATGCGCACGCCTTCGCCGCCTTGGTGGCGGAGATGAACCCCGACGCCGCGGCCGTCCAAGAGCTCGGCCATCGCCAAGCCGAGGCGCTCGCCGCGGTGTTGCCGTACGGCCGGCTCGAGCCGAGCGACGACTGCACCGGCATGGGGATCGCCACGCGCCAGCCGACGGCCGTGCACCATCTGGCGCTGCCCTGTCGCGACGCCCGGCTGTGCGCGCTCGCGGCCCCGGCCGGTGGCAGCGGCGCGGGGACCATCGAGCTACTCAACGTCCACGTGCAGGCCCCGCACTACCCCCTGACGTGGCGAACCTGGCAGCGGCGGCGCGGTCAGTGGCACGGCCTGCAGCGGCACCTACTCGGCGATCCGGCGCGGCCGCGCATCGTGGTCGGCGACTTCAACGCCACCCCGCGCTGGCCGCTGTACCGCCACCTCACGGCGCACCTGCACGACGCCGCGCTGGTGGCCGAGCCCGTCTCCGGGGGCGCACAGCCCACCTGGCGACCCTGGCCCGGTGCACCGCGGCTGTTGCGGATCGACCACGCCTTCGTACAGCACTTGTCCGTCATCGGCTTCCAGGTCGTCGACGTCGACGGCAGCGATCACGCCGCGCTCATCGTTGACGTCGCCGGGGTCACCGACGGCTCAGGCGATCATCCGGCGGCGCGCACGCGCTTGGGAGCGTCGTCGAGGAAGTGAATGGCCTTGCGCGGTCGCTGGCCGCCGTGGCGCAAGCCGCGCATGCCGCGCAGCGAGCCCTTGCCGGCGCCGGCGGTCGTCTCGCTACTGGCCGCTTTCGCGCCCATCGCCAGCAATTGTTCGCGCCCATACTCCGGGTCGATGCCGAGCGCCTCGCAGACACATTCGAAGGAGAAGATCCAGGCGCGCGACCGCGAGCGCACCCAGGCGCGCGCTTGCGCGATCAATCGCGGCCGCTCGTTGGCCGGCGCGGCGGCACCGAGCAAGCAGAGGACGGCGTCCTGCATGAGGGCGCGCATCAGCGCGCGCTCGGGTGAGCTGACGCCGCCGTCGCGCCGGCCGCCCATCATCGCCTCGAGTTGCTCGCGCATCAGCGGCGCGATGAGCGGATCGTCTTCGGTACTCAGCTGGTCATCGACCAGGCCATTGATCAGCGCGTGTGCCATCCTCACAGCTCCTCCCCGCGCGCCCGCCGTCGGCAGGTCGCGCTCGCTTCGTGGTTTGACCCGTGACAGAGCAGCGCCTGTGCCAGGCCGTGGCGCGGCCTGGCACATCGGAAATGCGCCGCCGGGAGGATCAGCGGCGGTTGCTTTGAACCAAGGGCCGGTGGCTCACGGCTGAAAAGAGCCGGCGGTGAGACGCCTCAACGCCAATCTGAATTTCGCTTGAAACCACCAAGGGCACGAAGAGCACGCGGGGCAGGAGTTTGCCGGCGTGCGAGACAGGTAGAACAATTCACCGTTCGTAGGGCTGAGAGCAATCCATTCGGCGCGGCTCACGCCTTGCCCTTCGTGGTCTTCGTGCTCTTCGTGGTGATGGACTCTTTCGGATCGGGGTCAGGAACTGTCCCCTAGGGCCGCACGGCGACGCCGCGCTCGGCCAGGTACGCCTTGCACTGGGCGATGGTGTACTCGCGGTAATGGAAGATCGACGCCGCCAGGGCGGCGCTGGCACCGCCGGCGGTGAGCCCCTCGCAGATGTGCGCCAGCGTACCCACCCCGCCCGAGGCAATGACCGGCACGCGCACGGCATCGGCGATGGCGCGCGTCAGCTCCAGGTCGTACCCCGCCTTGGTGCCGTCGCGATCCATGCTGGTGAGCAGGATCTCGCCGGCGCCGAACGCCTCCATACGGCGCGCCCACTCGAGCGCGTCGAGCTCGGTCGGCGTCCGACCGCCGTGGGTGTACACTTGCCAGCGCGGCGCCTGCGGCGCCGCGCGCGTATCGCGTATCGCGTATCGCCGATCGTCCCCTCCCCCCTCAGGCAATAGGCGATCAGCGATGAGCGATTGGCGCGCGTCGCCGGAGGCGCCGCGCTTGGCATCGATCGCCACCACGATGCACTGGCTGCCGAAGCGTTCGCAGGCCGCGGCGACGAATTCCGGGCGCGCCACCGCGGCGGTGTTGATCGAAACCTTGTCGG
>CAYYWP010000035.1:0-28281 GCA_964475125.1 uncultured Binatia bacterium (SeqCode)
GAGGCCGGCGAAGTCGAGCCCGTCGGCGCGGTGCACGACCGGCACCACCAGGCCGCGCTCGGTGCCGACGGCGACGCCGAGGTGCACGCGTTTCTGATACACGATGTCGGTGCCGTCGATGCGCGCGTTGACGATCGGCAGGTCCTTGATCGCCGCGATGCTGGCGCGGGCGAAGAAGGACATGAAGCCGAGCGAAACCCCATGCCTCTCGGCGAAGCGCGCCTTGTAGCGCGTTCGCAAGGCGATCACGGCGTTCATGTCGACTTCGTTGAACGTCGTGAGGATGGCTGCGGTCGCCTGCGCCTGGCGCAAGCGCTCGGCGATGCGCTGGCGCAGGCGGGTCATCGGGACGCGTTCGACCTCGTCGGCCGCCATGTCGGGGGGCTGAACGTCCACGCCGGGTGCAGCCGTCGGGTCGGCGGCGTCCGCCTTTCGTCGGCGCTCGACCGCGGCCACCGCGGCAAGCTTCGGTGGCGGGGGTTCTTCGCTGCGGGCGCTTACCTCCTGGGTGTCTGGATGCGGCGCGGTGACCGGCCGCGGCACGTTCTGCGGCGGCGCAGGCGGCAGCGGTGCTGAAGCAGGCGGAGCCGCCGGCGTCGGCGCGAGGTGTTCGGCAGCGCCGGCGCGGGGCGCCGACAGTTCCGGCTCGTTCGGAGCCCGCGCCGCGGTCGCGTCGATGCGCGCGACGACCTCGCCGACCTGCACCGTCTGACCCTCGCGGGCGAGCACGGCGAGCACGCCGGCTTGCGGCGCCGGAATCTCGACCGTCGCCTTTTCGGTTTCCAACTCCAGGAGCGGTTGATCGGCCGCGACCTGCGCGCCGTCGCCAGCGAGCCAGCGCACGATCACGCCGTCGGTCACCGACTCACCCAGGGCGGGGATCTGTACGTCAACGGTCATGGCCTATCCTCAAGGCGCGATCGATGACCGCCGCCTGCTCGCGCTCGTGTAGCTTGTACGACCCGGTCGCAGGACTGGCCGCCTCGTCGCGCCCGACGTAGCGCGCGACGCGATCGCCCAGCACGCCTGGCAGCCGGGGCGCCAGGAAGTGCCAGGCGCCCATGTTCCACGGCTCCTCCTGTACCCAGTAGAACTCGCGCGCGGCGCCGTACGGTTGCAGGGTGCTGCGCAGCTCCTGGGCGGGAAAAGGGTAGAGTTGCTCGAGCCGAATGACGGCGATGTCGGTCATATCGCGCTGTTCACGGGCCACCAGGAGGTCGTAGTAGAGTTTGCCGCTGCACAGCAGCACGCGCCGCACTGCGGACGGCTCGAGTCCCGCCATCTCGGGCAGCACGGGGTGGAACGAGTCGTGGGAGAAGGCGTCGAGCGGCGAGACCGCCAGCTTATGGCGCAACAAGCTCTTCGGGGTCATCAGGACCAGCGGCTTGCGGAAGCGGCGGTGGATCTGGCGGCGCAGGGCATGGAAGTATTGTGCCGGGGTGGTGAGGTTGCACACCTGCCAATTGTTCTCGGCGCTGAGCTGCAGATAGCGCTCGAGGCGAGCGCTGCTGTGTTCGGGGCCCTGGCCCTCGTAGCCGTGCGGCAGCAGGAGTACCAGGCCACTCATGCGCTGCCACTTGGACTCCGCCGGACCTATGAACTGGTCGATGATCACCTGTGCGCCGTTGGCGAAATCGCCGAACTGGGCTTCCCACAGCACCAGGTTGCGCGGATCGGCCGAGCTGAAGCCGTACTCGAAGCCGAGCACGGCGGCCTCCGACAGCATCGTGTCGATGACTTCGAACCGCGCCTGCTCGGGCGCCAGGTGCTGCAGGGGAACATGGCGGGCGTCGGTCCGGCGGTCAGTGAGCACGGCATGGCGCTGGCTGAAGGTGCCACGGCTACTGTCCTGGCCCGCCAAGCGCACCGCCGTGCCCTCCAGGAGCAGTGATCCGAGAGCGAGGGCCTCGGCGTTCGCCCAATCGATCGCCACTCCCGTACGGACGGCGGCGGCGCGTTCCTCGAGCAGGCGGCGCTGCTTGGGATGGGCATCGAAACCATGCGGAATCCGCGCCGCGGCCTCGGCGACCGCACGCAGGCGCTCGGCCGGAACACCGGTCTGCGCGCTCCAATCCCGCCCCGCCCAGGTGAATCCCTTCCACAGGCCGCCGAGGGCGAAGACGCGCTGGCGCGGCATGAAATCGCGCGCGTAGTCGAGTGCGGCATCGAGAATCTCGCGCAACTCCCGCCGCATCGCTTCGTCGTCGCGGGGCTGAATCACGCCGCGCTCGAGCAGTCGGTTCGCGTAGGCGTCGCGCGGCGTGGGTAGCGCGGCGATGCGCCGATACATCGTCGGCTGCGTGATTGTCGG
The DNA here is from genome assembly GCA_964475125.1 of uncultured Binatia bacterium (SeqCode). Taxonomy (GTDB): domain Bacteria; phylum Desulfobacterota; class Binatia; order HRBIN30; family CADEER01; genus CAYYWP01. The sequence continues at coordinate 2,312 of CAYYWP010000035.1, forward strand.
GTCGTCAGTCTCGTTGTGGCCGTGCCGCCGATAGCAAATCAGGTTGATGACCACGTCGACGTGGAAATCTTGCCGAAACCCGGTCGCCAGCCGCGCGGCCTGGACGGCGGCCTCGGGATCGTTGCCGTTGACATGGAACACGGGGGCCTGAACGATCTTGGCGACGTCGCTGGCGTAGCGGGTGAACCGGTAGTCCTGCGGGCGGGTGGTGAAGCCGACCTGGTTGTCGATGATGACGTGAACGGTGCCGCCGGTGCGATAGGCGTCGAGCTGGGACAGTGACAGCGTCTCGGCGACGATTCCCTGTCCGGTAAAGGCCGCCTCGCCGTGAATCAGCACGGGCATGACGCTCGTTCCGGCGTCGTCGCCGCGGGCCATCTGCTTGGCGCGCACGATACCCTCGGCGACCGGGTTGACGGCTTCGAGATGACTGGGGTTCGACAGCAGCGACACGTGCATCGTGTGCCCAGTGCGGATGGCCCAGTCGCGGGCGTAGCCGAGGTGGTATTTCACGTCGCCGTCGCCCTGAATGTCCGCCGGCAGGAACGTGCCCTCGAACTCGGCCAGGATCATTTCGTACGGCTTGCCGAGAATGTGTGCCAACACGTTCAAGCGACCGCGATGCGCCATCGCCATCACGACCTCTTGGACTCCCCCGGCCCCGGCCTGCTCGATCACGGTGTCGAGCAGCGGGATGAGGACGTCAGCACCTTCGAGCGAGAAACGCTTCTGGCCGACATACTTGACGTGCAGGAACTCTTCGAAGCCGGCGGCGGCGACCAGCCGCGCCAGCAACTGGCGGCGGTCGGCGTCGCTCAACTCCGCCTCGTTGAGCGTCGGCTCCATGCGCGTTTTCAGCCAGTCGCGCTGCGCCTTGTCGGCGATGTGCATGAACTCGACCGCCACGGTGCGACAGTAGGTCGCGCGCAGCAGCGCGATGAGATCGCGAAGCCGGGCCCGTGGTTGGCGGCGGAACGTCGGACACTCGATCACCCGGTCGAGGTCGGCCTCGTCGAAACCGAACTCGGTCGGATCGAGCAGGGCGTGCTCCGCCGGGGGGGCGCCGAGGGGATCGACGGTAGCGATCATGTGGCCGAGCTCGCGGTAGCTGTGGATGAGGTCGTCCACCCCAGCGCTGCGACCGCGCGGTGGCGCGCCGAGCGCGGCGGCAGGGCCGCCGTTGGTTCCCAGCTCGAGGCCGGCGAAGAAGTGCTCCCAATCTACGCCCACCGAGCGCGGATCGCGGCGATACTGCCGATACAGGTCGTCGACATACCCTGGGTTGGCACGCAGCACAGCGTCGAAGTCCATAGCGCCGCGCCTCCGGTCGCGGCGAGGTTCACAGTAGCAGACGTCGCCGGGAAAGTACGGGGTCGGGGTTCCTCCACCCCGCGAAACAACCCGGCCACAGGGCGTGCGGCGCGGTCCGCAAGCGGGTGCGGCAAGGCGACCCGCCTGCTCCTGCTCGGTCTGCGCCGGGAGGGGCCGTCTCGGCCTTGGCGCGTCGATCTGACGTGCTAGAAGCGGGCTTGCTGCCCGGTGTCCGGCGGGCCCGAAAGGAGGAGCATGACATGGCTGACGTCGTGATCAAGGTACTCAAGAGCGGTCCGTACGAAGTGAAGGGCCTGGCAACGGTGACGGATTACAAGAAGAACGCCTATCCACCCGGCCAGGACGATGCCGTCTACCTCTGCCGCTGCGGGAGCTCGGCGGCGAAACCGTTCTGTGACGGCACACACAGCAAGATCGGATTCACCGCCGAGGAGACCGCGGCCTAGCAGCGGGTCGAGAAACACGGAACCTTTCGCGACTTTGCTGCCGGACGAAACGCAGCGGCGCGCCATCGATCCCTGTGCTATACGTGATGGCCGCGGCGCGCGGCAGGTGCCGGGTGCGAGAGGAGATACGATGCACGGGGGCGATTGGCTTGCGGCGAGGCTGGCAGTCGGTGCGGTGGTCTTGGTGGCCAGTGCGGCCCATGGGGTTTCGATCTCGGTCAGCTCCACGTCGGCGATGCCTGGCGACCGCGTCGCCATCGCGGTCACGCTGGCGACCGATGGGGCCGCGGTGCTGGCGACGCAGAACCGCATCGACTTCACGCGCAGCGCCTTCGTCGCCGCCACCGACGTTGGCGAGCCGGACTGCGCGGTGAACCAGGCGATCGGCAAGGAGGCGAGCGCGTTTCGATTCCTCCCCCTCGGCTGCGATCCGAATCACGACTGCACCAGTGTCCGAGCCTTCGTCCTTTCGTTCCAGAACCTCACGCCGATCGACGACGGCGCCGTGTTGTACACCTGTGGGGTGCAAGTTGCCGTCGATGCTCCGGCGGGTGTGTACCCGCTGGGAATCGAGGAGCGCGGCGCGTCGGCGCCGGGCGGAACGTTCTTGCCCGCCGACGGGGTGGCGGGCGCGGTCGAAGTGACGCTGCTTCCCGCCGCCCGCCTCACGGCCGGCGAGGCATCGGGCCGGGCCGGTGACACCGTTCAGGTCGACGTCTCCTTCGACCTGCTGGGCAACGCGCAGGTGGTGGGCGTGCAGAACGACCTGGCGTTCGATGCCGCGACGCCGATCGCGGCCACCGCCGAGACTGCGCCCGCGTGCCGGGTCAATCCCGCCATCAACAAGGAAGGCACAGCCTTCGTATTCTTGCCCGTCGGCTGTACCCCGGGCGCGGATTGCAACGGCGTGCGCGCCTTCGTCTTTTCGCTCACCAACGTCGACCCGCTGTCCGATGACGTGAGCCTCTACCACTGCGATGTCGCGATCGCCGCCGCCGCCGTTCCGGGAACGTATCCCGTCGTGGTCAGCATGGCGGCGGCCAGCGGTCCGCAGGCCGAGAGCCTGCCAGTCGTGACGGCTGACGGCAGGGTGCTGGTCGACGAGCCACCGCCACCGCCGGTATGCCCTGGTGATTGCGACGGCGATCGAAGGGTGGATATCGGCGAGCTGCTGACCGGTGTGAATCTGGTGATCAATGGCGCGCCGCCTGAGAGCTGTGTTGCGCTCGACACAGACCACAGCGGAACGCCGTCGATCGCGGAACTGATCCAGGCGGTCAACAGCGCGTTGATCGGCTGTCCGACGCGCCAAGCGCCCGTCGGGATCGTGTTGCTTGCGCCGTCACAGGTCGTCTGGTAGCGGTCCCCCTCGCATGACCGGGCGCAGCGGCATCGGCGGGCTCCTGCGAGGGCTGTGTTTCGCGGCGCTCGCCGTACAGATTGCCCTGCCAGCCCTGCACCCCGTGCACGGTGGTAGCGGCGGCGTCCGGCGTCACGAGTCGGCAGGCGCATCCTGGATGAGCCCCGCCGCCCAGGCCGCGGCGCACGACACCGCATCGTGTACGTGGTGCGCGGCTCGCACGGCCGCCCAGCACGCCGTCGTCGGCTCGGCACTCGCGTCGCACCTGCTGCCGATCGCGACGGCGTGGGACGATGCCGTGACGCGCCCCGTCTCGGGCTTCTGCGGCGCCCGCCCGGCCTCTCGCGCTCCGCCGTCGCCTCTCTCCTGAAGCGCCCCGTTCGACTGCAACCCGGTCGGAACACCGGCCCTGGTGCCTCCACCGGGCCGGGTCGGCAGTGCGCGCGCCGAGCGCGCACTGCGCGCAGCCTCGAGGAGATGAGTCGCCATGAGCCACGCGTGCCATTGGCGCGGCCTGTCGTGCGTCGTCGTGCTGTCCCTCGTGTGCGTGGCGAGCCCACGTCACGCGCGCGGTCAGCACGAGGCGGAGTTGGAAGCGCTGAAACGCCAAGTCCTGGAACTGATCCGTCAGAACGCCGAGCAACAAAAACAGATCCAGCAGATGCAACAGCAGATCCAGCAGCTGAGCGCGCCACGGCCGACGGCGTCACCGCCGCACGGCGCCGCGCAGGTGGCGGTGCCGACCCCGCGGGTGGAGTCGGAGATCGAGAAGGCACTGGCCGAGGTCGAGCCGCCGACGGATGTGAAGCAGCCGGCGAAGACGGGCGCAGTGGCCCGTGCGCCCGCCCTCCTTTCGGGGCGCGTCGGCGGCGTGGAGCTGCGCTTGATCGACGTCTCCTTCGACCTCCTGACCGCCGCCGGATGGTCCACGGAAAGCGGCCAGAACCTGCGCGACCTCGAGGCCGGGGCGCACGATCCGAAACGGCGCGGCTTCACCCTCCAACAGGGCGAGCTATCGTTGGCCGGGGCGGTTGATCCCTACTTCCTCGGCGCGGCGTACGTCGCCTTTACCGAGAGCGAGATCGAGTTGGAGGAGGCGTTTCTTACCACCACCTCGCTGCCGTACGACCTACAGGCGCGCGGCGGATATTTCTTGCTCGACTTCGGCCGCATCAACCCGGTTCATCCCCACGCCTGGACGTACTTGGACCAGCCGGTGATCGTCACCAGACTGATGGGAGGGGAGGGGTTGCGCTCGGTCGGCGCCGAGGTGAGCTGGCTGGCGCCGGTGCCGTGGTTCTCGCAGCTCGAGGTCGGCGTGACCAATGCCGACGAGTCCGACCTGACAATCAGTTTCCTGAACGACGAGGGCGGTGTCGGCGGTCGGCCCGCCGTCGACACGCAGATCCGCAACCTCGGCGATCTGCTCTACCTCGTACGCTTCGCCAACTCCTGGGATGTGTCGGACGAGATCTCCGGTCTGGTTGGACTCTCCGGCCTGTACGGTCCGAACTCGACGGGTGCCGGCGCCCAGACGTTCATCTATGGTACCGACCTGACGTTCAAGTGGCGGCCGGCCGACAACTTTCGCGGCTGGCCGTTCGTCGTCTGGCAAAGCGAGTTCATGAAGCGCGACTACACTGCCGATCGCTTCGTCGCCGGGACGCAAGTCGGCGGCGAGAGCGGTGACGGACACGACCAGGAGGGTGGGGGTGAGGAAGAGGGAGAGTTCCCCAATAACCTTCCCGGCGGGATTCTGCGCGACTACGGTTTCTATTCTTACGTGCTGTGGGGATTCAAACACCCCTGGGCCGCCGGCCTGCGCCTCGAGTATGCCACCGGCGACGGCCGCAGCGTCATGGACGGCGTGCTGGTGAGCCGCCAGCAGGACCCGTTCCGCGGTGATCGGCTGCGAGTCTCGCCGATGCTGGTCTACCACCCGTCGGAATACTCGCGCATTCGCCTGCAGTACAACTTCGACAACGCGAAGTTTCTGCCCGGCGATGGCGACGCCTCCAGCGTCTGGTTGGGATTCGAGGTGCTGTACGGCACTCACCCGGCGCACCAGTACTGACAACGAGGGCAGAGCGATGTGGGATGAAACCAGACGAGCCCTTCGCAACGCCGTGACGCTCGGCGGCGCCGTGGCGTGGTGCACCGTGCTCTCGGGCTCGGCCGCATGCGCTGGCGAAGCGAACCCGCCGTTGAGCGTGGTTGCGACCACGCCCGAGCTGGGGAGCCTGGTGCGAGCGGTGGCCGGCGATCAGGCGGCCGTCGTGGTGCTGGCGAAACCGAACGAGGATCCGCACTTCGTCGAGGCCAAACCGAGTTACGTCAAAGCACTCAACGGTGCCGACCTCTACCTCGCCAACGGCATGGAGATGGAGGCCGGATACGCGCCGGTGCTGCTGAACAGTGCACGCAACCCCCGAGTGCTACCGGGCGGCCCCGGATACGTCGATGCCTCCGTCGTCGTGACGCCGCTGGAGATCCCGGTCGCACCCATCGATCGTTCGATGGGCGACGTGCATTCGCTCGGCAACCCGCATTACCTGCTCGATCCGTTGAACGGCCTGAAGGTCGCGGCGTTGCTTCGCGATGTCCTGTCATCCGTGCGGCCAGCCGCGGCAACGGAGTTCGCCGCTCGGTACGAGGATTTCAAACGCCGACTCGACAGCGCCCTGATCGGACCGAGCCTGGCGCAGAAATACGACGCCGAGAAGCTGGCGATCTTGTTCGAGCACGGCAAGCTCGTGCCATTCCTCGAGCGGCAGGGTGAGGCCGGTGCGCTCGGCGGCTGGCTCGGGGAGCTGGCGCCGTACTACGGAACCAAGGTGGTCGATGAGCACCGGATGTGGCCGTATTTCGCCCACCGCTTCGGTCTCCGAGTCGTGGCCCACCTCGAACCGAAGCCCGGCGTGCCGCCGACGACGAAACACCTGCAGGAGGTGGTCGACCTCATCCGCGCAGACGATGTGCCGCTGATTCTGGCCAGTGCGTACTACGATCCGCGCCACGCCGAGCTGGTCGCCAGTGAGACGGAGGCCCGAATCGTCCGCATGGCCAACCAAGCCGGGTCGCGGCCGGGCACGGCGGAATACCTCGACATGGTGAACTACAACGTCACCCAGCTGGTCAGGGCGTTGCGCGAGCGTGGCTGAGCGGCGTGAGGGATCCGCGGAGCCGCGCCCGGCTGCCGATGTCAGGTCGCGCGTCGCCTCGCCTCCCTTTGTCCTCGCCCTCGCAGACGGATAAGGACCGCCCGCATGTCTCCTGCTGCCCAGGCCCTGCTGGCCGCGCTGTTGGTGAGTGCCGTGTCGCTCATCGGCGTGGTCTTCTTGTTCACCGACTGGTCGGCGCGCCGCGCGATGTTCTGTATGAGCTTCGCCGCCGGCGTACTACTGGGGGCCGCCTTTCTCGATATCCTCCCGACGGCCCTGGCGCGCCACGGCAGTGGTAGCGTGCTGGGCGCTACGCTGGCGGCCATGGCGGGCTTCTTCGTGCTCGAGCGCGTCCTGCACGCCACGCACGACCACCACGCGCACGAGAGCCACGCCGTGCCGTCGGGCTACCTCATCCTGGTCGGCGATACGCTGCACAACTTCGTCGACGGCGTCGCGATCGCGGCGAGCTTCATGATGGACCCCGCCCTCGGTTTGACCGCGACGTTGGCCGTGGCGGCGCACGAGCTGCCGCAGGAGATCGCCGACTTCGGCGTCTTGCTGAGCGCCAATTTCAGCCGGCGCTCGGCGCTCATCCTCAACCTGGTGTCGGGTCTGTCTGCGGTCCTCGGAGCGGCCGCCTGCATCGCCTTCCAGGACTTGGTCGAACAACACCTCGCGTGGCTCATGGCCGCGACGGCCGGGATGTTCATTTACATCGCCGCCTCGGACCTCATGCCGGAGGTGCACCACGCTGGGCCGCGCGACGGCTGGCTCTACACGATCCCGTTCTTCGTCGGCGTGGCACTCATCGCCATCGTGGGGGCGGTCATGCATGGCGGATGAACGCGCAGGCCACTCCCGTCACCAGGGCCACCCGATGTCGTCGGCGCCATGCGGGATGCCGGCGATCGGGCGAGCGGAAACCTCCGCACACGGAGGGCGCGATCGCGGCGCCGACAAAATGATCGGCGGGTGTGGCGGCGACGAATCATGCGTGCCGGTGCGCGATCACGCACACCGACACGCAGGTCACGCGGTATGCAAGGGCCGCGGTGGGCGGCCTCGCCGCGGCCGTCGCAGGCGGGGCGCGCGGGCCGGCAAGTTGGCGCGCGCCGCGTCGAGTCCTTCGTTGAGCAGCGCGATGACCACGGCGGTTTTTGACACTCCGAGCTCCTTGGCGACGCGATCGATGCCGTTGCTGACATTGTCCGGCACCTTCACGTTCATCAGTTTGCTCGGTACTCGTTGGCGTGCGAGGTCGGCGAGTCGTAGATCGGCGCGTGTCGACATAGTGCCCTCTTTGTTATTACCCCCCGGAACGGCCGGTACCCCACCGGCCTCACCCGAGCCGTCAATAAACGACAGACGGACCCAATGCAACTAGCGCAACAGCCCAACCGCGACATTGTGGTTGTCGACTTCGCGCTGCTAGCGAGCCGCACCCATGCGTTGGCGCACAGCGATGCTGTAACCAGCGCGTCGCCCAGCGCGGAATTGCTGCGCGCCCGGCGATGAACTCGACCGCCGCAAGCGCGCCGCCGGCCGGCGTTCCGCTGCTGAGCGCGCGTCGCCTGTACCTCGGATACGGCGATACTGTCGTGCTCCGCGATGTCGACCTGGCCATTGCCAGCGGCCAGTTTTGGTTTTTTCTCGGACCGAACGGCAGCGGCAAGACGACGCTGCTGCGCGCCCTGCTGGGGACGCTGGCGCCGCGTAGCGGCGGGCTGGACGTCCACCCGCCGCTGCGCGATCGGCGGGCGATAGGCTTCGTGCCGCAGCGCAGCGCGCCGAACCCGATCTTGCCGACCACGGTGCGTGAGTTCGTCGCCCTCGGCTTGGTCGGCGCGCGGCTCGACCGAGCTCGATCACGCACCCATCTCGAATGGGCCCTGGAACACACTGGGCTCGCGGGGCTGGAGCGCCAGAGCTATTGGGCGCTTTCCGGCGGACAACGCCAACGCGCCCTGGTCGCCCGCGCCCTGGTGCGCCGGCCGCAGCTGCTGATCCTCGACGAGCCGACCAATCACCTCGATTTCCTCATCGAAGAGGCGATTCTCGACCTGCTCTCTGAGCTGCGGCGGACACACGGGACGGCGATCGTGTTCGTCACCCACGCGCTGCATTTGGCGACGCGTCACGCGACACACGTGGCGCTCTTTCATGCCGGTACGGTCGAGGGAGGGAGCGCCGAAACGCTCCTGCATTCGCGGCGGATCGAGCACCTCTACGGCGTCTCTCCACGCCTTGCGAGACAACCGTGATTGCCGAGTTCCTGCGTTCGTGGTCGCTGTTTCACAACGCCTACCTGACGGGATGGCTGATCGCCGTGGTGCTCGGCCTGAGCGGGGTGTTGGTCGTGGCGCGCAATCAGATCTTCATCGGCGCAGCCATCGCTCAGGCCTCCACGCTGGGCATCGCGCTCGGCATGTGGCTCGGTGGCGGGCTTGGGGTCGATGCCGTGGCGGGCGATCATGCGCACGGCGTCTGGTCGTTCATCGGTGTGGCCTTCGCCGTCGCGGCCGCGCTGATCACCGCCCGCGAGGGCGACGGCGCGAATCGAGAGGCGGCCAGCGGCTGGGTGTTCCTCGCCACCGGCAGTCTCGCCATCTTGGTCTTGGCGCACAGCCCGCACGGGCGCGAGGAAGTCGAGCACCTGCTCTCGTCCAGCATCATTGGCGCGACCCGTGCCGACGCGTGGCTCTTCGCCGCCTTCACGACCGTGGCAGTAGCCGGCGCGGCCCTGGCGCGTCCGCGTCTCGTTCTCCTCGCGATCGATCCGGCGATGGCGGCCGCCGTGGGAATGCGCATCGCGCTGTGGAACGTCGCGCTCGCCACCTGGCTTGGCCTGGTCATTGGCTTGGCGATGCGCGTGACCGGGCTGCTGTTCTCGTTTGGCACTCTCGTGCTGCCATCCGTGGCGGCCGCGGCATTGTGCAGGGAGACGGTGACGATGTTCATGGTCGCACCGCTCATTGCCTTTGTCACTTGCGCTCTCGGCTTCGTGCTCGCCAACCACTACGACGACCCGCCCGGTCAGATGGCGGTCGCCGTGCAAGCATTCGTCGTGGCCGCAGCATGGTTGCTGCGCCGCCGCCGCAGGCACTCGCCCTGAGGGTGCCTGGAGCGGTCAGTGCCGACCCTGCACGGGCATGCCAATAATGGACCTGCCCGTCATAATTCGGCCACCCATCTTGTCACCTGATATGCTAGGATTCCCACCCGGTGGGATGGTGGCTGTGGCACTGGGGTTGCTTCGCTTCTCTGCGTCGCGTGTACGGATGAAGCGTAGGTGGATGGGAGGCGGGCCATCGGCCCTCGGGCTGGCTCTCGCCACGGCCGTCGTCTGCACCCATGGCCTACCCGCGGCCGGGCAGACGTCGGCGGCGGTCGCCGGTCATGTGCATTATTACGCCGATGGCCCGGCTGTGCCCGGTGTGGCGGCGAGCTTCGACGGGCCCGGACAAAGTGAGACGACGACCGGCACCGACGGCGCCTACGCCCTCGCCGACCCGGGCCCGGGCAGCTGGCAGGTGACGCCGCGTAAGCAGGGCGACGTGAACGCTGCGATCAGCGCGCTCGACGCCGTCTACGCCCTCCAGGTGGTCGTCGGTCTGCGCACCCTGAGCGAGGCCCAGCGACTGGCCTGCGATGTCACTGGAGACGGGTCGGTGGGCGCCTTCGACGCGGCGCGTATTCTGCAGTTCCTCGTCGGCCTGCTCTCACGCTTTCCTGCTGCCGAGAGCTGCGGGTCTGACTGGATCTTCATCCCCGATGCCGCCGCCGCGGCGAATCAACGGCTCGTCGTGCCGCAGATGGCACCCAGTTGCTCGGCCGGCGCGATCGCCTACGAGCCGCTCGCGCCGCCAGCGATGGGACAAGACTTCCACGCCATCCTGCTGGGCGATTGCACCGGCAACTGGCAGCCCCTTGCGGTCCCGCCGGGCTCCCCGACCGCCACCGTTGCGCTGCCGAGTGCTACCGCGACCAGCATCCCGCCGAGTGCGACGTTCACGGCCTCGGCCACGCCACCGCCGACCGCCAGTGCGAGCGTGAGCGCCACGACAACCAATAGCGCCACGCCGTCGCGTACCGGAACGGTCACCCGTACCGGCACGCCGACGCACACGGCGACCCCACCGCCGTCCGCCACTTCGACGCCCGTGTCGACACGCACGCTCTCGCCGACGCGCACCGCCACCGTGACCGCGACCGAGACACTCACGCCGAGCGTCACGGCGACGGTGACGGCGACGTACACGGTGACGTCGACGCGTTCACTGACGCCGACCCGCACGCTCACCCTGACTCCGATCCCGAGCCCGACGAACAGCGGCACGCCGACCCGTACCGGGACCCGCACGCAGACGCCGACCGCGACCCTCACCGTATCGCCAACGCCGACGGCGACCTGCGTCGGGGCGCAGCAATGGAACGTATCCGCACCGAAGTTGGTGAGCCAGCAGGAGGGCGGAGAGATCTGGCTGACGCGCACGGTCCCCACCGATCTCGGCTGGGGTGTCTTCTGGCTGCGCGCCGACGGCGCCTCGCCGCGCTTCGCTCACCTGTACTACGCCCACATCGATTTCGACGGCCAGATCAGCGTTGCCCCCCGGCTGGTCATCTCGATCCCCAGGATCGCGTTCCGGGCGCACTACTACATGGTGGCCTGGAACGAGGGGCACTACGGCCTGCTGACCGCCGAAAATGCCTCGCTGTACTACCAGAACATGACCCTCGACGGCGCGCTCAGCGGACGCCATGTGGTCGGACCGCCGCTGTTCGTCGATCCGCAATTCGACCAGGAGTCGGACGGTGATCTCGATGCCTACCCCGGCGGCTTCCTCGGCGTCGTCGAGGGCGAGTGCGCCGGGCACTCATGCAGCTATGCGTTCAAGCTCACCGCGAACGGCAGCGCGATCGGCGGCGCGGTCAACCTGGTGGACTTCGATCTCACCCACCAGTTCTATCCGACCAGTGCCTTCGACGGCACGGGCTTCGCCATCCTGAGCGTCAAGGACATCACGATTCCGAACGGCGGCGTGATGACGCGCTACTGGCCACTCACCGGCTCGCTCAGCAGCCACAAGAAGGTGGTGCCGGCGAAGGAGTACCAGTGGGACGAGTTTCCAGACGTGGCGTGGAACGGCAGTCACTTCGCCGCCATCTGGACGGAGAACTCAGCCCGTTCGCATACCGAGCCGTGGCAGATCCGTTTCGCGACCTTCCAGCGCACCTGGTCGGTCTCGACACTCATCGCCGAGCGGATCATCGACGTCGTGCAGCAGAAAACCGGGCATCGCTGGACCACTCAAGTCCTGCCGATGGGCGCCGATTGGGTGGCGCAATACGCCAGCCGCGGTCCCGATGGCGGGCTGGTGGCCGTCTACGAGCTGCTCGGCGGCAATGCCGTGAGCGGCGGGGCGATCGAACCCTTCGCGCTGAACGCCGATGCGTTGGGCTCGAGCGCGCACTTCGCCACCAGTCACGCCGGTGTGCTGGGCATCGCGCGCGGCTCGTACGGGCCGGGCACCACGACGGTCGAGTTCTACACGCTGGGTTCGCCTGCCTGTCAATAGGGGCGGAACACGCAGCGTCTCGAGAGCGGAGGTAGGGGGATGGTTCGCGTCGGGTGGTGGTTGATGACCGCGATGCTGATTGGCGCATGCAGTACCGCCAAGCCAGAAGAGCCCCTGACGCTCGCCGACATCGCCACCACGGTGGTGCTGGAAACCTACTCGACCAATCTCGCCTGGGGGTACGAGCTCAAGGGCATGTACATCGACGGCATGGGCGCGGTGTGGGCATACGAGCATCGCGGCACGCCGTGGTACCCGGAGAAACTCAGAGTCGGAGAGCTGAGTGAGCGGGACATGCTGACCAAGCACCAGGGGGCGAAACAGATCGGCACCGTCGACCGCCAGCAGCTGCTCGAGATGGCGCAGCTGATCGCGGGCGCGGCCCGCGGTCCGATCGTGCGCGGGCAGAGCCCGACGGAGGGGCGCAGTCAGGTTGAGGTCGCCTATCAGTTCGATCGCGAAAAACGCGTCTACTCGGAAGTCATGCTCTTCGGCAGCGGCGATCAGGTCGGCAGCAACACGAGTCCGCAGGCGGTCGCGCTGCGCAACTATTTGCACGAGGTCGAGGCGAGCGTCGGCTACCGGTAACCGGCGCTACCGCCCGCGGAGGGCTGGAACGGCCGGCAACCGGCGCGGGGCTGCCCACTAGGCGGCGGCGCGGCTACGCCGGCCGGGCTGCACGGCGGCGACGAACCTCAGCTCAGGGTAGTTGGCGAGGGCGCGCTGGAGGCGGAAATCGTTCTCGAAGAGCACCAGCGGGCGCTGCTCGATGTCGAGCAGGCAGGTCGTACCGCTCTGGCGCTCGAACGCGTCGGGGTCGAACCCCTCGGCGCCGATCCAGCGCGCGTGTTGAAAGGCCAGGGGCTCGAGGTGCACGTCGACGCCGTACTCGGACTTGAGTCGGTACTGCATCACCTCGAACTGCAGTTGGCCGATCGCCCCCAACACCGGCTCGCGCTCGAGGCGGTGGCGGTCGAAGAAGACCTGCACCACGCCTTCCTCGGCGAGCTGATCCAGCCCCTTTTTCAGCTGCTTGCGTTTGAATGGCTCGCGCAACAGGAGGCGTGCGAAGCGCTCGGGTGAAAAGCGCGGGATACCGTCGAACTCGACCGCCGCCTGCTCGCTGATCGTATCGCCAATGCGCAACACCCCGGAATCCCACAAGCCGACGATATCGCCGGCGAAGGCTTCATCGATCAGCGTCCGCTCCTGCGCCCGCAGCTGCATCGACTTGTTCAACGCCAACGGCTTGCCGGTGCGCACGTGCACCACGTCCATGCCGCGCTCGAAACGCCCCGAACAGACGCGCACGAAGGCGATGCGGTCGTGATGCTGAGGGTCCATGTTGGCCTGGATCTTGAAAACGAAGCCAGAGAAGAATGGCGCGGTGGGCTCGATCAGCCCGGCGCTACTCTGGCGCGGGAGCGGTGCCGGGGCGAGGGTGAGGAAGCGATCGAGGAACGGTTCGATGCCGAAGTTGGTCAGGGCGCTGCCGAAAAAAACCGGTGACAGTCCGCCGGCGCGGAAACGCTCGAGGTCGAAGGTCGTCCCGGCGCCGTGCAGCAGGGCGATCTCGTCGAGCAGCTGGCGATGGGCGTGCGTGCCGATGGCGCGGCCGAGCGCCGGGTCGTCGATGGCTCCCACCTGCATGGCCGCCTTGTGCGCCCCCGACTCGCCACGTTCGAAGCGCAGCAGGCGCTGCGCCTCGCGGTCGAACACGCCTTGAAAGTCGGCACCGGCCCCGATGGGCCAGTTCAGCGGACTGCAGGGCAGGTCGAGCACGCGTTCGATCTCGTCCAGGAGATCGAGCGGCTCGCGGCCGTGGCGATCGAGCTTGTTGACGAACGTGACAATCGGGATGCCACGCGCGCGGCAGACCTCGAACAGCTTGATCGTCTGCGCCTCGACACCTTTGGCGCTGTCGACCAGCATGACCGCGCAGTCGGCGGCCGCCAGGGTGCGGTAGGTATCTTCGCTGAAATCGTTGTGGCCCGGCGTATCGAGCAAGTTGAGCTGAAAGCCACGGTAGGGGAACTGCAACACGCTGGTGGCGATCGAGATGCCGCGCTCCTGCTCCAGGGCCATCCAGTCGCTGGTGGCGTGACGTTCGGCTCGGCGCTGCTTGACGCTCCCGGCCAGGCGTACGGCGCCACCGTAGAGCAACAGCTTTTCGGTCAGCGTCGTCTTGCCGGCGTCCGGGTGCGAGATGATCGCGAAGGTGCGCCGGCGCTGCACCTCACGGTCGATGTCGTCGGCGATTCCCGCCATAGCCCCCTACCATGCCCGCTGCAGGGGTGGTGGTGCAAGGGGTGCCACTTTTGCGGTTGCTAATCTGCATGCCGGCGTCATAGAGTCCTCCTCGGGATGAGACGGCGGATGCGGCGATTCCGCTTCGGTGCGGCGGGGGCGGCCCTTTGGATGGCGGCCGGATGCGGTGGCGGCGACAGCTCGCGCCCGGCGCCAACCGCGAGCGCGACGGCAACCGTCACCGCCTCGGCCAGCGCGACGGCGACCGCGTCGGCCATGCCATCGGTGAGCGCGACGGCCTCGACGACTCGCTCCGCAACCCCGACGGTCACCAGCACGCCGACCGCGACCGAGATCCCAAGGCCGCCGGAGATCGTCGTCTTCGGCGTCGCGCGCGCCGACGACTTGGCCCAGCAGCACAACGGTGTCGATGCCGAAGGCCGGCTGATCTTCAACCGCGTCCAGGGACAGGGCATGACCCTGTTCGTCGAGGCCCGGCGCGGCACGGCAGCGCTGAATGACTTGGCCTACGATGCCGACGGTGCACCGACCGGGGTCGAGTTCTTGGTCTCGCGCCCGCTCGGCGACGGCAGCCTCGCGGTCTGCGACTACGACCCGCCACTGATCGGTGGCGTGCCGGCAGTCAATCCACCGTTGTTCTCCGACGACCCCGTCGTGATCGACGCCATCGCCGACCTCGGCTGTCGCGTCAACGACGGCACCGGTGACGCGCGCGGGCGGAGCTCCTCGGCGGCGTGTACGCGCGATCAGGGTGCGGTCTATACCTTCACGGCTGCCGAGAGCGAGCTGCAGTACTGTCTGCCGATCGCGGTGGCCTGGGCGTTTCCACCCGGCGATACCATCGTCGCGGCGCGCGTGCGCGATGTGCGGGGACTGGTCAGTGCGGCGCGTGAGATCGTCATACGTGTCGAGGGCGAGACGCCGTTCGGCTGCGACGAGGGCCTCGGTGAACGGGTCGTTCCGGTCTCCCGCCCGGCCAGCTACCTCGCCGTCAGCGGCGCACCCGGTGACGTATCCCGCGACCCTTGGATGGCTGATCCGCTGCGGCTCTGCGCCGGACCGGACCTCGGTGACAACGTGCACGCGCTGA
Organism: uncultured Binatia bacterium (SeqCode); assembly: GCA_964475125.1. Taxonomy (GTDB): domain Bacteria; phylum Desulfobacterota; class Binatia; order HRBIN30; family CADEER01; genus CAYYWP01. Next base: position 17,548 of record CAYYWP010000035.1, read on the forward strand.
CGCTCCGTGAGGATGCGCGCTTCGCCATCCCGCTCGCGGATCATACGACGCTCTGCGTCAAGATTCTGGCTCGCGGCAGCGACGGCTTGCTCGATTGCGGCGCGAGCACGGCGCACGATGTGCGTGCCACGCAGGATGCCGCGGGCGCGCAGCGCATCACCGTCGACAGCGGTCTGGGCCTTCCGGCGGGCACGGGCGCGGCATCGCTGCGCGCGCCGGTGGCCGTCGTGCAATTGCCTGCCGGTTCGACGACCAGCCAGTGTGCAGAGGCCATCTTCGACATCGAGTTCGAGGGGGTGCTGACGACCGCCACCGGGACGGCCGAGATCGTCGATGCGAACGGTGTGCCGCTGGTCAGCCTGGGGCGCCAGGGTGAGAACTTCTCGTGTCGTTTCTGGCGCGACGGGGGCGAGGGAGCGTTGGTCTTGCCGCTACCGTTGGCCAATACGGCGACCGGCGACGTGGCCACGGTGCTCGGCCTGTCCGAGTAACCGGACGGGCTGTTAACCCTGCTAAGAGATCCTCACCGTGAACATCCGACGTGGCACGCCAGCGACCTGTTGAACGGTTCTGCTTACGGCGAAGAATTCGCGATCGCGGTAGCGAGCTGCTGGGCCAGCTCAGCGGTGAGCGCGCTCAGCCCGGCGGCGACCTGCTCGGCGGATCCGCCGGCCCGCTTGAGGTCGGCGAGGCCCGACGACAAGGGATGCTGGCGATCGCGGCCGACCGTCCAGGCCGCGACCAGAACCACGCTGCCGTCCGCTTGGGTTTCGAAGCGGGTGACATTGAGGGTGACGATGTAGTCGACCTTTGTCGTCCGGTACCACGGGAAGATGATGACGCGGTCGGAGCCGAGCAGGTGTGACAGATTGGTGGCCAACACGCGGGTGAAGTTTTGCTTCAGCGGCTCGGCCCAGCGTGCGTTGTCGTCGTAGAAGATCTGGTTGCTGTCGACGCGCGTGGCCAGTCCGGGACGATCGAGGTAGCCGGGAAAGGCGATCGGCCCCAGGCCGACGGCCGGCGATGCGGCGGTCGCCTGCGGTGCCGCGGTGGGTGTGAGGACGTAGAAGCGCGTCGGCGTCACGTTCGGGCCGCGCAGCAGGCCGCAGCCGCTCAGCAACGCGCCGGCGATCAACACGCACAGCCCGCGGGTGGTCATGGCGCACCTCCTTCCACCTTCGGCCTGCCATACAAGACGGCGCTGGGGTTGCGCTCGAGGTAGTCGGCGAGCAGCTGAATGGCACGCGCCGCGTCGGCGAGCGCGCCCAAGGCGCGGCGCAGGTCGTGATCCAGCGGCGAGCCGGGCTCGATGATGGTGGTGGCCGCACCCGCCGCGCGTTCGACCTCGAGCAGGGTTTGTTGGGTCTGGGTGAGGGTGGTCTGCACTTCGCGCGCCAGCGGCATGACGTGCGTGTCGAGCTTGACCAACAGGCCGTTGGCGTTGCTCAGGGTGGTGTTGAGCGCGTTGACCACCGCCGGCAGGTCATTGAGGGCGGTACGCAGGGCGGGCGAGTTGGCGAGCTGGTCGACGCCGTGCAGGGCGTTGGAGAGGTTCTCGACCAGCTCCTCGAGGCGCAGCTTCTGCAGGTCCGTGAGGACCTGTCGCAGCGTGTCCGACGCCTCCTCGAGCGTGGTCGGAATGGTGGGGATTTCCGGCGGGTCGGAGGGCTGCGGCAGGACATAGTTCACCTCCGTGCCGGGAAAGAAATCGAGCTGCACGAACAGCAGACCGGTGAGGAGGCTTTGCGTCTGCAGCTGGGCGCGCAGGCCGCGATCGATCAAGTCCCGCGCGGTCGCCGCATCGCCCATGCGCAACCCGGTGCCGGCGAAGCTGATCTTGCTGGGGTCGGTTTCGACGTACACCGGGATCGACAGCTGGCGGGTGTGGTCGTGCGGTGAGAACACCAGCTGAATGTTGGTGACGCGGCCGAACTCGACACCGCGGAACTTCACCGGCGCCCCGACCGAGAGCCCGTCGATAGAGCCGGGAAAATACAGCACCCAGCGGTTGGTCTTACGGAAGTACTGCCCGGAGCCGAAGACCAGCACGCCGAGCACCGCGAGCGCGATGGCGCCCAGCACGAAGGCGCCGATCACGGTTGGATTCGGTTTTCTACCCATGCTGCGCTGCCTCCGGCGGTTCTCCCCCGCGGGTGAGGAATTGCCGTACCGCGGGTTGGTCCGAATGGTCGCGCAGCTGCCGAGGGTCGCCATGCGCGATCGCGGTGCGGGTCTGGACGTCGAGGAAGATGCTGTTGTTGCCGATGGTGAAGATGCTGGCGAGCTCATGCGTGACGACGACGATGGTCGCGCCGAGGCTGTCGCGCAGCTCGAGGATGAGGCCGTCGAGCAGCCGCGAGCTGATCGGATCGAGGCCAGCCGACGGCTCGTCGAAGAACAGGATGTCCGGATCGAGCGCCATGGCGCGCGCCAACCCGGCGCGCTTCTGCATGCCGCCGCTGATCTGCGACGGGTAGAAATCCTCGAATCCCTTCAAACCGACCAGGGCCAACTTCAGTGCCGCGACCTCACGGATCTCGGCCGGCGTGAGATCGGTGAACTCGGCGAGCGGCAAGGCGACGTTCTCGGCCAGCGTCATCGAGCTGAACAAGGCGCCGCTCTGATAGAGAATGCCGAACCGGCGCAGCGTGCGCTCGCGTTCTGCCGGCGCCGCGTGCGTGAAGCTCACTCCGTCGTAGAGGATGTCGCCCGCCGCCGGTTCGATCAGGCCGATCAGGTGACGCAGCAACGTGCTCTTGCCGCAACCGCTGCCGCCCATGATGATGAAGATGTCGCCCCGGTTGACCGCGAAGCGCAGCTGGCGCATGAGCACGAAACTGCCGAACGCCATGGTGAGATCGCGGACGTCGATGCGCGCCGGTGCCGCTGGCTGGGCAGTGCCGTTGGTGGTCACGAGACCTAGATTCCGAGTGCGTAGAAGACCACGGCAAAGAGGCCGCAGGCGGTGACGATGAGCACGATGCCGGTGACGACGGCGGCGGTGGTGGCATCGCCGACGGCCGAGGCGCTGCTGCCGCACTGCATGCCGCGCAAGCAGCCGGCCAGGGCGATGAGCACGCCGTAGACCGAGGCCTTGAACACGCCGCCGAACAAATCGGTGACGGTGACGGCCGAGACGACTTGCCGAAAGTAGGTTTGCGGGCCGATGTCGAGCATGCCGGCGGCGATGACCGCCCCGCCGAGGATGCCGATCAAGTTCGCGTAGAGACAGAGTAACGGCATCATCAAGCTGAGGGCCAGGGCGCGCGGCAGGACGAGAAACTCGAGCGGGTCGATGCCCATGGTGGTGAGGGCGTCGATTTCCTGCGTCACTTTCATGGTCCCGAGCTGGGCCGCGAAGGCCGCACCGGTGCGCCCGGCCATGATGATGCCGGTCATGAGGGCGCCCATCTCGTGTACCACGGCGATCCCGACCAGGTCGGCGACGTAAATCGCGGCGCCGAACTTCTGCAACTGGATAGCGCCGACGAAGGCCATGATGACCCCGACCAGGAAGCTGATCAGGGTGACGATTGGCAGGGCGTCGGCACTGGCCTGCTGGATGTAGAGCGAGAGGTCCACCCAGCGAAAGCGCGCCCGCCCGCGCAACAGCGCCGCGACCGCCAGGCTGAGCTGACCGATGAAGGTGACGAAGTCGCGCCCCGCGGCGATGGCGTCGAGCGAAGCAACGCCGAAGCGGGCGAGAAAGCCCGGTCGCTCACCCTGACCGCGCGCCCCCGTGCGCTCGGGCACGGCCTCGGCCAGCGCCAGCAAGCGCTGCACCCCGGGCGGCAGGCCGGAGCGATCCAGGGCGATGCTGCGCTGGGCGGCGACCTCGCCGATGCGGCCGAGGAAGATCAGCAGCCCGCTGTCCCATTCGCCGAGCGCGCTGGCGTCGAAGCCCACACGCCGCGCGCCGCCGCCCGACAAGATCTCCTCGACCGGGCGCGAGTCGGGCACGCCGGCCGCCATCTGCCAGGACCCCATCAGCTGGACCACTAACGCGTCATCCGCGGGGCGAGTGAAGGTAAACTGGGCGGCGGTCATGAGGACGGGCCGGTCGCTCCTAACACGCCCCCACCTGGGCGGTCCACGTCCCACAAGGCGGGTAGCGAGGAGTGCAATGCGATGAGCGCGAGACGGCCAGCGGTCGGGAGAGGCGATGGAGCGAGAGGCCCCCGACATGTCCGCTGGCGATGCTCATCGCTCATTGCTGCCCGCTTTCCGTCCCTTCGCCCGGCGCTGTCGGCGTCGGCGTGGCCGGGGCGACGAGGTCGCGCACCCCGCCGAAGAGGGTCCCGAGCGGGCTCAGGACGGCCCCGCCGATTCGGGCCGGTGCCCCGAGGATGGCGTCGGCGAGCCACTTCACCGCTGCCTGCGGTAGACCGCTCGCGGTGGTGTGCATGATGGGGTCGTCGATGGTACCGCTGATCTGCATCGGCACGGGTGGCAAGGGTGGCAACGCGCCGGTGGGTAGCGGAATCGATCCCAGGCTGAGCATGGCCTGAATGCCCCGCGCCGTCAGCGTCACTTCAGTCGCGAGATCCACGCGTTGGTCGAAACCGACCGTCCCCTTGCCGGTCAGCTGGTAGTCGTGCGTCTGCAGTCGCAAGTCCTCGGTGCGAACGAGGGCGCTGGCGACGGTGAAGGTTTGCGTCAGCTCGATGAGGCGGTTGGCGCGCTGACGTTGCTTTCCGGCGCGACGAGACGGCGCCATGGCCTCGAGGATCGATGTGAGGAGCTCGCCGGAGGGGATCGACCCACCGCGCAGGCTCAGCCGGCCGCGGCCGGTCAACGCCTGCTGCCAGTCATCGCTCAACTGGCCGGTGAATTCTCCGCTCAGGTCGCCCGCATCGATGTCGACGTCCGAACCGTCGATGCCCATCATCGCCAGCACGGTCGCCGGGTGAGCACCGGTGATGACCAGCGACCCGTTGATCGGCCGCTCCTGGTGTAGGCCGGCCGCCCCGGCGTATTGCCACTGGCCGCCACAGGAGGTGAAGCGCAGGTCGCTGAAGTGGAGCTGTCCGCCAGCCAGGGCGAAGGCGGCGCTGGCATCGCTGCCGCGCAATGGACCGTAGGCCGCGGCCGCCGCGGTGGCGGTGGCGTCGCGGATGGTCAACGTATCGCCGCCCAGGAACTCGGCGCGCCCTCTTGCGGGCGCGTCGACGGTCAGCTGCCGCCAGAACAAGCGGCCGTCGCCGAGCGTCACTTCGACGCTGCCGCCGACGGCGCCGCCGCGCGGGCGTTCGAATTCAATCTGCAGGTCCCCCTTCGCTTGACCCACCACGGCGGGCCGCTCGCGGTCGATCAGCACGCGGTTCAGATCGACCCGTCGCGCCTGCACGGTGCTCCGCATGATGGCTGGCGAAAGACTGGCCGACAGCGTCCACGTGCCACCGAGCGCGCGCGCGGTCAGCGGGCCGACCTGCAGGGCTTCGCCATCGCTGGTGAACGCCGTGCGCAGCCGGCGCGCCTGGAACCCGGCGACCTGAAGCCCGCCGAGATCGACGCGCCCATCGCCGATGCTGATGCGACCCGCGGCGCGCCGTAGCACGCCGCTGGCGGTTGCCGGCGCGGTGATGGTGAGCTCGTTGAATCGGAGGTCGGGTGAAGCGAGGCGAACGCTGAGCTGTCCGCTGCCGTCGCCGCTGAGGCTCGCCGTCAAGTCGACGATGCCGCTGGCTTCGTACTTGGCCGCGTCGCCGCTGAGCGCGGCCCGCGCCAACCGCCCGGCGTTGACGCCGCTGGCCTTCACGGTGCCGAGCACCGGGCCGCCACGCAGCGGCACCGTTCCGGCGGCTGTCCACGTGCCGTCGAAGGCGCGAGCGCTGACCTGGCTCAGGTTGAGATTCCCGTTGGCATAGCTGAGGTCGGCATGCACGGCGCCGGCAGTGAGGTCGTATGCTTTGACCTGCGCGATCTCGGCGGTGCCGTTGCTAATCGATACGGCGCCCGCGCTGACCGTGACATCCGCCGCGGCAGAGAGCGGGGCGCTGGCGCGCACGGATGACCAACTGCCCGTGCCAGTGGGCAGCCTGACCTCCAGGTGGCCGTTCAGTTCGGCACCGATGACGCCGCTGGCCGTCGCCGTCACCGCCAAGGGCCCGTCGAGCTCCGGCATGGCGACGCCGGGACCGAGCAGCGGCTGGATGGCAGCGCCGAGGGCGCGTGCGTCGGCCTGGTCGACCTGCAGGGTGACGCCCTCAAGGCGCGGCGGGTCGGCTAGAACGACCCGACCACCCTGTTTCCAGGTGGCGCCGAAGGCGGTCCAGCGCGCCGCGGACAAGACTGGGGCGGCGTCGTCGAGCCCGAGTGTAGCGTGCAGGGCTCTCGCGGCGATGGCGCCGTAGGCGAGCTGGGCGATGTCGAGCGTTGCGTTCAGCGCCGTGAGCGAGCGGTTCGCCCACCCACCCTGCATCGCGACGTGCACTGGAGCCTCGATGGTCAGACCGCGCCAGGCCACGGCGCCATCGGACAACTCGAGCGATCCCGTGACAGCGCCGGTGGCGAGTTGGCCCTCGCCGGCCAGGGTCAGCCGTGCGCTGGCATTCGTGCTCATTTCGCCGATCGCCGCCGACACCCAGGCCGGCACCGCCGAGACGGACGCCCCGACAGCTTCGAGCTGAAAGCGAAACGGCGCGGTGGCGATGGCATTCAGGCGGTCCAGGGTCACGAGCCCACGCACGCGCCCGAGCTCGGGCGAGATAGCCGAAGCGACGATGCGCACTCCCGGATGCAGGGGGGCGGCCTCCACTTCCATTGCCCCGAAACGCAACCGCCACGTCTCGCCTGCGGAGAGATCGCGCACGGTGAGGGTAGCGTCGTGAAGTACGAGCTGTGGGAGCTCACGGTCCCAATCGATGCCGGGCGCACCGCCGTCCGGCGGCGCCACCCGCCGATCACCGATGCGCAGCTCACCATCGGCGGCGCGCACCAGGTCGGCGGTCAACCCCTCGACGGCGACGCTCGCCAGCACCGGCGCATCGAGGATGAGGGAGCGCAGGCGCAGCCGACAGCGCGCGTGAGACGCGCGGGCGGCGACCGTGCCGTCCTCGCCCAGCAGCTCCACGTCGTCCAGCCCGATCGCCACCGGCGGCGGCCACAGGGTGAATTCGGCCGTGGCAAAACGCACCGAGGGGCCGAGGCGGGCGGCGACGCGCGCCGCGACCCACGCATCGACCAGCGGCGAGCGGATGAACCAGACGAAGGCGGCGCAGGACAGCGCCATCATCAGGGCGGCGATGCCGGCACGGCGCACGACGCTGGCGCGCATCGGAAACCTGCCGCTCACCCTTCGACGGGCTCAGGGTGAGCGGAAAAGTGGGAAGCGAGCGAGGCGGGCCCGTATCCGCGCCGCGGCGCGCCCCGCTCACCCTTCGACGGGCGCAGGGTGAGCGGAAAGTGGGATGAGATCGGGGCGGGGTAGCACCGGTGCCGCGAATCGTTCCGCCCGGCCTGAGCCCGTCGAAGCGTGCCCGGTACGCGCGTTCGTCGCGCTGTCGCCGCGGCACGGCGTTGGCTCGCGACACGGCACGCGGCTGACATGGGCGCGGCCCTACCATGCTGGTACGGTAGGCCAAAAGCCGGCTCCCGCTACCGTCCCCCCCATGCGTTGCCATGCAGGGGTCGCTTCGATACTATCCGACTCGTTGCCCACGTGGGGGAGCTGGCAACGTGGCCCAGGAAGAGCGGGCGAATCGCGGCGGTGGCTGAAGCGGTAGCAGTGAGGGAGACGAAGGCGGGTGATGACCAAGACGCTGTTCCTGAACCCGCCCTCATACGAGGGCTTCGACGGCGGGGCGGGAGCGCGCTACCAGGCGCGCCGCGAGGTGCGCTCGTTTTGGTATCCGACCTGGTTGGCGCAGGCCGCCGCCCTGGTTCCCGAGAGCATGTTGATCGACGCCCCACCGGATGAGCTGGAACTCCCGGAAGTCGTCCGCCGGGCGGCGGGATCCGACCTGATCGTCGTGCACACGTCGACCCCGTCGGTGGCGCAGGATGGGCGCATCGCGGCGCGGCTGAAGGAGGCCATTCCGGGCGTGCGCATCGGCTTCGTCGGCGCCCATACCATGGTGTTGCCGGAAGAGACCCTGCAGGCCGCGCCGGCGGTCGATTTCGTCACCACGGGTGAATTCGACTACGCCGTGCGCGACATCGCCGCGGGAGCGGACTATGCCGACGTCGCCGGCCTGGCGTATCGCGACGCAGATGGCAGCATCCGGCGGACCCGGCCGCAGGCGCCGATTCACGATCTGGATAGCTTTCCGTACGTGACCGACGTCTACGCCCGCAACCTGACGATCGAGCGCTACTACATCGGCTATCTGCAACACCCGTACGTGTCGCTGTACACCGGGCGCGGCTGCCGCAGTCGATGCAGCTTCTGCCTCTGGCCCCAGACCATCGCCGGGCACACCTACCGGACGCGCAGCGTCGAGCACGTGCTCGCCGAGATGGCGCATGCGCGCACCCTCTTTCCGCAGGTGCGCGAGTTCTTTTTCGACGACGATACCTTTACCGACGACCGTCCTCGCGCCGAGGCGATCGCGCGCGGGCTGGGCCGGCTGGGGCTCACCTGGTCGTGCAACGCCAAAGCCAACGTGCCGTTCGAGACGCTCAAGGTCATGCGCGAGAACGGCCTGCGGCTGCTGCTGGTGGGCTTCGAAACCGGCGACCAACAGATCCTCAACCGCATCCGCAAGGGGACGCGCATCGACCGCGCCATGGAATTCATGAAACACTGCCACCGCTTGGGGATTCTCGTCCATGGCACCTTCATCGTCGGGCTGCCGGGCGAGACGCAGGAGACCATCGCTCGCACCATCGACTTCGCCAAGGCCATCGATCCCTACAGCCTGCAGGTGTCGCTGGCGGCACCCTACCCGGGCACCGAGCTCTTTCGCCAAGCGCAGGAGCACGGCTGGCTCACGCTCGAGGCCGCCAACGGACTGATCGAGGGGCAGGGAATCCAGCAAGCCGTGTTGTCGTATCCGGGGCTGTCCAGCGCCGAGATCCACGCCGCGCTGGAGCGGTTCTATCGCGCCTACTATCTGCGACCGCGGCCGATTCTTCGCATCATGCGCGACATGGTTCGCGATCGGGAGGTGATGAAGCGGCGCCTGCGCGAGGCGCGCGAGTTCTTTTCGTTCATGGCCCAGCGCCGTCACCCGGCCGCGCCGGGTCAGCCGCCCTCGGCCGACGGCGAGAGCCTGCGCGGCGGCGCCGCCGCGGCCTCGCATTGAGGCGTCGAGCCCAGCTCGGGTCGCGTTGCCTGATCGTGGCGGCCGTGCCATAGCAGGGCCGCTCACCACTGGGGACGTGGACGCTCGGTGCTTGAGCCCAGCTCACCATGGAGTGCATGCGACCGCAGGTTCGGGCTTTCAAGGGTCTTCTGGCCGTGCTGGCGGCCAGCCTCAGCCCCGTGCTGGCCGCTGCGGCGGCGGCAGATGGGGCGCCGCTGACGCTGCGCGATGCCGTCGAGCGCGCCTTGCACGACGCGCCGGCGGCCAAGATCGCCGAGCTGGAAGCCGGCCAGGCGGACGCAGCAGCGGCGGCGGCGCGCAGCATCTACTGGCCGCAGGCCGGCTTGAGTAGCCAAGCCGGGTGGTCGAGCCAACAGGACTCGACCTTGGATGCGATCAACGGCAAGGGGCAGCTCAAGCGCTATCCGTTGACTACGCTCGGTGCCTCCGAGCCCTGGATCTCGGTGTATTTCAATCAAATTCTCTTCGACCTCAAGCTCTGGCGCGATGTCGAACGCAGCGAGCTCGAAGCCGAGGCCGCCGAGGTGGCTACCGCGCGCGAGCAGGAAGCCGTCAGCTACGCGGTGCTGCAGCGCTACGTCGATGTGGTGCGTTTCGAGGAGTTGAGCGCCTTCGACCGGCAGCGGGTCGCCGATGCCGAATGGCTCGACCGGCAGGCCGCGCTGCTGCTCGACAGCGGCCGGGCTCTCGCCAGTGAACGAGAAGAGGCCGCGCTCGACGTCGAGCAGGCGAAGCTCGAGGCGGAGGCGAATCGGGCCCAACTCGAGGCGGCGCGGACGGCGCTTTCGGAGGCCATCGGGGCCGAGGCGGGAGCTGGCCCTGGCCCGATGGTCGATGCCAACAGCCTGCCGAAACTCGCCCCCCTGGACGATGATACCGATGCCGAAGGGCGGCTGGAGGGCGCCCCCGAGCTGCGCATCCTGGCCTTGCGCAAACGCATGGAGGAGATCGCCGTCGAGGCGGCGCGCGCCGGCCGTTACCCGACGTTGGGCGTCCGAGGCGGGTACTTTCATTACGGCACCAAACGCTTCAGTAGCTTCGAGCAAGAGGTGGCCGTGGGAGTCGATCTGAACGTACCGGTCTTCGACGGGTTTCGCGCTAGCAGCAGCATCGAGGCGGCGACCAAGGCCGTGGAGGCGGCGCGCTTGCGTTACGAGTCGGTGCGCAATGACAAGCGCCTGCGCGTGCGCGAGCTGCAACGCACGGTGCGCACGGCGGATCGGGAAGCGGGGCTGGCGGCGCGGCGCGCCAGCGGGGCCGAAGAACGCCGCAAGCTGGCCGACCTGAGCTTGCAGGCGCAGCGCGGTACACTGGCGGACGCCTTGGAGGCGCGCAGCGAGGGCGCCGGCGCCGCGCGCCGCGCCATCGACGCGCGCTGGGAGAGCGTCCGCCTGTGGGCCGCGTTGCAGCGCGAGGTCGGTCTGTTGACGGCGGCGCTGACCGGGGGGGTCAGCGGTGCGGCGCCGGC
>CAYYWP010000036.1:0-12932 GCA_964475125.1 uncultured Binatia bacterium (SeqCode)
CGGAGCAGGTTCTGGCGCGGCTCGAGCGTGCCGACATGCAGCACGTACGGTTCATAGAGGCCATAGCGGGCCAGCACCGCGGCGCACTCCGACTCACCAAGCGGTCGGAAACGCGCTCCGCAGCCGGATCGGACAACGCGCAAGATTCCTGTCGGTACGCCGAGTAGTTCGCGCAGATCGCGTGCCGTTGCTTCGGAGACGGCGACCACGCGCTGGGCACTGCGCCAGGTGCTGGCGACGCGGCGGACAAGCCGTCGTAGCGCCGGCGTGCCGAGTTCAGGATGGCGCAGCAGGGCGAGATCGTGCACGGTCAACACGACCGCCGTGTGACGGCTGCGTGGCAGGGCGTAGTTGGTGGCGTGAAAGAGATCCACATCGCCCAACGCCGCTTCGAGGGGCAGCAGGCGCGGCATGCTGAACAGCGGCGCGCCCATGACCAGCGGGTAGAGCGCCGAGCGGCGCCACGGCAGGGCGCTGCCGACTGGCGGCGACAGGCCGGCGCAAGCGAAGAGATGCAGTGCCAACGGCGCGGGCAGCGCGGCGAGGGCAGCAGACAGCTCACGTGTGTAAACTGCAACGCCGGCGGAGCGGACCTGAAGCGGCAAACCGTCGAGCGCGACCCGCATTACGCCGCCAGGGTACGACGGGCTGCCAGCGCAGCGTACAGATCGTGCACTGCCTTGCCGATATGGTCCCAGGTGTAGCGGCTGAGAACCTTCATACGACCCGCGGCGCCGAGGCACCGGGCCCGATCACGGTCGGCGAGTAGCCGACCGAGATGCTGTGCCAGCTCCTCAGCGTCGGCGGCCAGCTCGCCGTCGACGCCAGCATCAATGAGCGATGCGACCGGTCGACAGGCGGCATTGCCAATCACGGGCTTGCTGCGCATCCAGGCTTCGAGGAAAACGATGCCAAAGCTTTCGTGCTCTGACGGTAAAGCGAACACGTCGCATGCGTCGTACGCATCTAGCAAGTCGGCACGCGGTAACAGTCCGAGGTGGATGGCGCGCGCGCTGGTGAGCGGCTGACGGTCGATGTCGGCGCCGATCAGCACCAGGCGGACACGCGCATCTGCCAGTCGGTCGACGGCAGCAACAGCGAGGTCGTAGCGTTTGTGGCGCTCCTTACGGCCGACGAACAATACCACTGGCGCGTCACCGAGCCCGAACTTCTGGCGGAAGCGCGCGCCGTCAACACGTCCGTCGGCAAACTCTTCTGGCTCGATGCCGATACCAAGCTCGAGTGGATTGGCACCTGGGCACAGGCGGCGAAATAGGTCAGCGGAATAGCGCGTCTGCGCCAGCAGGGCGTCGGCTCGCATGAAGCAGCGGTAGAAAACTCGAAAATGGTGATAAATATCCTCTGGGTGAAAGAGAGGCAGCAGCACGACGGGGACGCCGAGGCGGCGGCCGATGCGATCGGCCATCCACAGTGTGGCGAAAGGTGTGAAGCCCGCCAGGACAACGTCGCAGTGGCGCGCGGCGCGCCAAGCCGCCGCATAGAGCGACCACGAGAGCGGTCCGCGTCCAAGCAAACTCAGTGCATCAATGACGCACGGGCGCCCGAGCGCGCGGCGGTGAAACGCCGCGACCGCGTCGGGTGACCTGGGCGGAACGACCACGCGCGCTTCTTCCCGGCGCCACTGGGAGAGGACGACGCGGGACACCGCGTGGCCGAGCGCCGCGGGGGGATCGATGTTGACCGGGAACCGACGCACGGAAATGCCGTCTACTATGGCGGGACCCGGTGGCCAGTCCCGCGGCCAGCCGAGGCCGAAAGCAGCGCGGGGCACGACAGCGCGCGTGCACGTGGTCAACACCTGGATGTCGATACCACGGCGTGCGAGGGCCCGGGTTAGCATGAACTGGTAGTAGGAAGAACCGGCGGTGAGGTCGTCCCCGAAGCACGGGAATAGATGCAGCGCCTTCATTGACGCACCGCCCCACCTATGCGAGCGCAAGGCGTGCCACCCCAACACCGAGCTCGCGGCCGGCGCTGTCGCTCCCAGCCGGCGTCGTGATGATCTGCAGCTCATACGTGTCGGGGGGTACCACACAGGGGAGCGAGCGGGTCGTCCAGTGTGTGCCTGGTAGGTCGGTCGATTCCCACGCCACCTCCAGGTTGTCGACGCGGCGTAGCCGCACGGTCGCCTCCTGGTCGTTCCGCAACGCACGCCACTCGCACACCAGGCGCGTTGTCGGGCGCGGCACGCGCAAGAAGGCCGTCGCTGCGCCTGTGGTCCAGCGCATCACGGTGTGGCCGTGGTGCTCGATCGGATACCAGCCGTAGCTCAGTTGTGCGGGCGTGGCGTCGGCGTCGAAAGACAGCACTGCGGTGGCGGCCATCGGGTCGGGACGATTGAGGTGATTGGTCGGTCGAGGCGGCGGAAAGGCGCCCCAACTGGGGTCGAGGAGCGAGTCGAAGCGTCCGCGTCGAGGCGCGAAGCGCCTGCGCAGTTGCAGGGCCGAAACGAGATGCGCCAGATTCCATCCCCAGGCGCGCCACGGGACGGCCCAGCGCCACGCTATGCGCGGTAGCAGCAGCGAGGCGAACTCGCGCGGGAACCACGCGTACAATAAATGGCGAGGAAAGTACTTGATGACCGTGCGAATGCGGTTGCGCTCGCAGAGCACGACTTTGTTCCGGTTGATGGTCTCCGAGGCGTTGAACCCGTGGTCGACCCAAGCGGTTGGGACACAGACGACCCGCAGACCGAGCCGCCACGACCACATGCCGACTTCGACGTCATCGTAGTAATTGTGTAGCGCCGCATCGAAGCTCCCCATGGCTTCGAGGATGCGGCGCCGCACGACCATACCGCACCCCATCGGATAGAGGACGGCGTCGGGGAGATGCGCGAACTCGTAGGGTAGTTGGAAGCAGTGGTCACCGCCGTAGCCGCGCCGGTTCAGAGTGGCACCGGCACCGTTTAACACCAGAGGCTGCCCGGCGAAGAACACCAGCGGGGCCACCGCACCGATCCCGTCGTCGGCAGCGAGCACCGCCACGGACTCCTCGAGCCAGCGGGGGTCCGCATAGCCGTCGTTATCGATGAACGCGACAAGATCCCCCTGCGCTGCCCGCAACCCATGGTTGCGCCCGCCGGGGCATCCGAGGTTGCGTGGGCTCGTCAGCACCCGCACTCCGCGCGCTGCATACGTGGCGAGCACGGCTTGGCTTCCGTCACTCGATGCGTTGTCCACGACCAGAATCTCCCGCTGCGCATACGTCTGCGCCAGCAGTCGGTCGAGACAGTGCGGAAGGATCGCTGCACCGTTGAAGTTGAGTACGACGACGCTGACCAAAGGCGGAGCGGGCATCATTCCTCAGCGCACGCCGACGACCGCAAACTCGAAGCTGCCATACAACAGATCGTTGAGGTACTGCGTAGCGCTATTGAAGCGTGCCATTTGCTCGGGATCAGCGGTTGGGATGCCGAGCACCGGTAAGCGCAATGGGCCTTCCGGGGGCTGCATGTACCGAATGGTTACCTCACGCAACCCTGCGGCCTCGAAAATGAGCTTGAGCGTCTCGGGGTGGACGAGTCGTTGGTGTGTAAGGTCGGCCCAGAACCAGCGATAGAGTACGAGGAGTGACTCTGGATTGAGCGTTTCGACCACCAACACGCCGCCCGACTGGAGCGCACGGGCAGCCAACTCGATGAGCTGCAGCATGTCCGCGCTGGTGAGATGTTCGATCACTTGCGAGCAGAAGATACCGCCAAGCGAACCCGACGGCACATGGGTGAGATATTCCAATGCGTCAGCCTGTGAAACGTCCAGGCCCTTCTCTTGGCACCGCAGCGCCTTGTCGGGGTCAGCGTCAATACCCCGTGCAGGCACGCCGACCTCGCGCAGGAGGTCAAGGAATTCACCGCGCCCACAGCCAACATCGAGCACGTCGCGCCGCCCGAGGAACAGCGGCAGATACTGGCGTTGGTATTCCCGGCGCTCCGGCTCGCCGGTGCGAAAGGCCTCAGCGATTCGCCCGGGATCCGTGGGTCTGCTGCCAGCGGACGACGCTGTCGGTGGTGCAGGTGACATTGGGGGGAAGCATACCGTGGTCGCGGCTGTGATCTGGGTACGCCGCCGCAGCATCGCCGTCTCGGTCTGGAGCCAGGCGGTCGCATCGCTGACCTGATCGAGTGTCCGGCGCACGGCGACCTGTTGGTCGCGCAGGGCCGTGACGCTCTCACGCAGCGCGGCCGCCTCGGTCTCTGACCGCGCAGCCAGCTCGGATAACGCGCGTGCGATGAGGCGGTTGAACTGCGACTGGTCAGCGGTGACCAAGCGGAGGAAATAGAGTACGACGCGGCCCACGGCGCGGGCGAGAATACGACGTAACAACCCCAGGTTATCAAAGGCGGGCAGTGCCTCGCCGATGGCGGCCCGTGCCGTGGCGCTATCGAGTGTTTTCAACCGAGGCGCCGATCCCCTGTTGGTTGGACCTTCGACGCGCAAAGCGGCAATGCTCCGACGCATCGCGCGCAGGACTGACGCAGCGTCGCCCACAAGCGTTGGTGCGTTCGGCGGCGTCTCTGGGGGTGCGATCGCACTCATGAAGCGCCTAGCAGGACGAGGTCCTGCTCGTTGACGCTGTGACGATGTGAGGCGGACCAGAACCCGGGCAGCACACGATGGACGTGAAGCCCGGCGTCGGCCGCCATCTGCGCGATGGTCGACGTACCGTAGGCAATGATCTGTTCCGGGATGTTGGGGTTGTGCACTGCAACGTCTGTGTGACCCGGAAGCGGGTGGTTGAACTCGTACCCCTCCCAGGCTGACGTACCGGGCCCGCGGTAATGGTCGAGCACGAAGAAGCTGAAGAGAGCTAATCCTCCGGACTTCAGCACCCGCCGTGTCTGGTGCAGGTAGTTCGCTGCAGCCCGCGGGGTGAGGTGCGTGAACAGCGAAGCAGCGTAGACCACGTTGAAAGTGGCGTCAGCGTACGGAAACGCGAACGCCTCGGCTGCAACGCGTCCACCCGGGTTGTAGATTTCGTTGTGGACGTCCGCCCACGTGAAGCGGCAATGAGGGTGTACGGCCTGGATGCGTTGCTGAGCGAAGGTGATCTGCTCCGCCATGATGTCGAGCCCCTCGTATCCCCCGGGCGGCTTCAGATAATCGACGAGCCCGAGCATGGTGCGGCCGTGGTTACAGCCGAGCTCAAGGACGAGCGAGTCGGAGGCGAGGTTGCAGAGCAGAACTAGATAGGCGCGGAACTCCCACATCCAGCGCACGAAGTGTACAAATGGATCCTCCGGTCCAACCCAGAGAGAACGAGGGGGAATCAGCCGCCGCTGGTCGGGCCAAAGAAGCGGGCGAAGGTACAGTTCGTCGTCGCGGGGATCAGCCATGATGATCGGAATCATGACTTAGCATCTCCACATCGGCATCGACCATCAGCTCCACGAGCTCGGTGAACGACACCGACGGGTGCCAGCCTAACGCCGCGCGCGCCTTACCGGCATCGCCGATGAGCTGGTCGACCTCGGCCGGGCGGCGCAGGGCCGGGTCCTCGCGCACGAAGTGGCGCCAGTCGAGCCCCGCGCGGGCGAAGGCGAGCTGGGCGAACTCGCGTACGCTGTGGGTCTCGCCTGTGGCGACGACATAGTCGCCGGGCTCAGGCTGCTGCAACATCAGCCACATGGCCTGCACGTAGTCGCCGGCGTAGCCCCAGTCGCGCTCGGCGGCCAGGTTGCCGAGCGCCAGCTCGCGCGCCAGGCCGTGCTTGATGCGGGCGACGCCGTCGCTGATCTTGCGGGTGACGAACTCGCGACCGCGGCGCGGCGATTCGTGGTTGAAGAGGATGCCGCAGCAGGCGAACAAGCCGTAGCTCTCGCGGTAGTTGACGGTGATGTAATGGGCGTAGGCCTTGGCGGCGCCGTAGGGGCTGCGCGGGTGGAAGGGGGTGGTCTCGCGCTGCGGCACTTCGCGTACGCGGCCGAACATCTCGCTGGAGGAGGCTTGGTAAAACCGGATGCGGCGGTTGACCAGGCGGATGGCCTCGAGCAGGCGGGTCACGCCGACGGCGTCGAACTCGGCGGTTAGGACGGGCTGCTGCCAGGAGGTGGGCACGAAGGACATCGCCGCCAGGTTGTACAGCTCGTCGGGCTGGGTGCGCTCGATCACGTCGATGAGCGACAGCTGGTCGAGCAGATCCGCTTGCATGAGGGTGAGGCGCTCGCGCAGGTGCTCGATGCGGGCGAAGTTCTCGGTGCTGGCACGGCGCACGACGCCGGTGACCTCGTAGCCCTTGTCCAACAGCAGCTCGGCGAGGTAGCTGCCGTCCTGACCGGTGACACCGGTGATCAACGCGCTGGGCATGACGGCCAACAAGCGCCCGAAAGGCGCGGGCTTGTCAAGTCAGTTGCACGCCGTGTGCACGTGCTGCGTAACGTGCTCGGTCGCGCGCCGGTACGTGCCGCGGATTCACCTGCGGGTCGAGGGCCACGTCACTGACGAGCCTGCGGCTTGGCAGCGGGGGGCAACGCCGACAGGTCGCAAGAAACTGGGACGCGCACCTGGCTGGTGCAGAGGCGCTCGATCAGCACTTGGTCGGCGACTACCAGGTCGCGGACGAGAATGGCGAGCCGCCGGGGATCACCGGGCGGATGCCGTGGCTGCCCGTCGGAGGTCAAATCGAGGGTCAATCCGCTCGCAGGCACATCGATCAAGGCGGTGAACGCGCCATGACCACTGACGAGCGGAACGGTCCAGGCGGTCTCGCCGGCGGTGACGGTCACCGCAGTCGCTGTCGGGTCGAGGTGCCCGAGCGTGGCGGAGACCACTACTCGGCGGGTTCCGTCGCTGCCGCCGATGCGGATCCCAGCGGTGGAATCGCTCGCCCACCGCCAGCGGTGCCCTGTCGGGTCGCGCTCTTCCCAGAAAAAGCCGTCGTCGAAGCGGATCGGCAAAGGGTTGAAGAGTGCCTGCCTGACGTCGGGGTCCGGTCCTGCGGCGCGGCCGAGTCGGTCCCGGACTGGCTGCAGGCTCCAGAGGGCACGCTCCCCAGCGGCGTCGACGACTGTGCGCGTGGCGCCGACGCGCGCCATGGCTGCTTCGACAGCGACGCCTGCATCGGCATAGCCGCGGCGATCGATGAGCAAACCGTCGAAGCCAGCCAGGGCGACGAGCCCGACCGTCGCGGCCGGTCCGAGCGGTTCGAGGATCTCCGACCACGTGCCCTCCGGCCGCCCCTTCATGCCGCCGTGACTGAACCGTAGCGCGGCTGTGTGAAGGTAGGGCTTCAGCTGTTCGTGGGGGCCGAGCCCGAGCACGCCGCGAGGTTCCGGAAACTCCATCGCTGGCAACTGGTACACCATCGCTGCCGCGGGCAAGGCTTCCTCGACCTGCTGGAAAAAGGCAGCGTCGGCTCGCCACTGATGCGAAAGACGAGCTGGGTCGAAGGAACGGATCTGTGTGGGAACTTGGTCGAGCAGGCCGACGACGATAATGGTCGAGACGACCGCCGCTCTGACCCATCGCCTGCGCACCCGATTGAGAAGGCAGCGCAGCGCCGAGCCGATTGCGAGCAACGCGAACAGCGCGATCCACAGCGACATGCGGTTCCAGGTGCGGTAGGCGGTCAAGCCGGCGATGCTCAGCAGATACGAGAACCCACCAACCGTCGCCCACAACACGCCCGTGACCATGACCAGGCCAAGCTGAGCAAGCGATATCGGAGCCTGCGGCAGGAGTGGGCGGCCGAGCGCCCCCAGGCCGATGGCGGCGAGGCCGATGAACAGTCCCAGCGTGCCGACTGCACCGAGGGCCTGCCCTGCCTCGCCCGGGGTGGCTGGCCCCCACCGTACCGCCGCCGCGGAGGCGTCGGCCAGCGATGCGATGCGATGGTGCTCCACGGGCATGACGAGGCGCGCCAGCCGTAGACCATAGGTCTCCTGTTCGCTCGGCGTGCGGCTGAACGCCTCCGGGTTCGGTCCCCGCTCGGCCCGAGCGAGCAGGTACGGCAGGTTGTTGGAGACCAGCGCGGCGCCGGCTGCCAGGCTGAAGGCGAGGGCGAGGGCCAGCGGCCTGGCGTTCCAATCGCGGACGGTGACGAGCAACGCCACCGGGAGCAGGACCAGCGCCGCGTACAGCGCGTTCTGGGTGTCGCTCGATCCGAGCAGCGCACCGGTGGCGATGACCACCCCCACTCGGAGCGCCCGCCAGCGCCCTGGCCCGGCGCCGCTCGGCTGGTCGCGCAACTCGTGCCTCCAGTCGAGCACCCAGAGGATCGCCAGAGCGGCAAGCGGCACCGGATAGTAACCGGAGCGCAGCAGGTGCATCGTCCACCGCAGCTGGTGGAAGGGCAGAAAAGCGAACAGCATGGCCACCACGACCGCTGGCCCACGTCCCAGGCGGAGCAATCGCGCGACGACGTAGGTCGCCACCGCGACCAGGACGTAGGTGAGCAGCAGATAAGCGCTCGCCGTGGCGGCTGCACTCGGCAGTGCCGCACCCAGCAGCTTGAAGGAGAGCCAATGCAGGTTCTCGCCACCGAGGGGAAAATCGCGCACGTCCTGGCCGAACGGCGCCGCCAGCCGATCGTTCCAGAGGAACCAGCCGCCGTCGCGCAGGTTTTCGATGTACGCCAAGTGCAGGAGGGCGTCCCACTCGTAGAGCAGCGGTGCCGCGAGGTCGAGCTCCCAGGCGCGCAGGACCCAGAGCGCAGCGACGAGCGCGGCGCCCCCCACGACCAGTGCTTCGGCAACCAAGCGCTGCGGTCTCATCGGGGTACCGACCCAGCGCGTGCTGGCGCAATCACTTCTCGCCTGCTCGGTGTCCGCATGTCGTAGATCTCGGCGTAGTTTATCCCGCGGATCGTGACGACATCGACCAGCTGCCCGCGCTGGTGCAGGTTTGCCAGCACTTGATTGGGAAGCCCCTGGCGATCGTGGACATACAGGACGACGTAGTCCGCCGCCGCAGTGTCTCCGGTAATGGTTCCGCAGGGAAAGGCGCTGCTGAGCGTCCAGTGCGTAAAGGCCACGGTCACCTCGCAGCCGGGCGCCTCGCGTTGCCGGATCCATTCGCCGGCCAGCTCGAGCCCCTCGCCCCAGCCGATGAGGATGGTTCGCTCGGCGGTCTTCGATCCGCCCAGGAGTGGGTTGAAGTACGCCAGGCCCCATGGCGCTATCCACGCCGCGTGCGCGACCAGTAGGGCGGTCGCCGTCAGTCCGGCGGCGAGCGCGAGTCGCGGCCGCGCGCTGCACGGTGTGCGAATCCTGCCCAAGACGGCGTCGATCCCTAGACCGACCGCGAGCGCCGCCAAGGGCAGGGCGACCAGCACGTAGCGATCCGCCTGTCGGGCGGCAACGGACAACACGGCAACGACGGGGGCGATGATGACGAGCAGGATCACGGCGTGGCGGCGCTGGCCTCGGACCAGTGCCAGCGGAATCAGCACCAGGACGGCGAGCAGGAACCACGGGGTCATGCGCAGCGGGGTAGCGACGGCGTAGAAAAGAGGTCCCGGGGTGCCGGTGACATGGCCGAGGAAGAACGTCGTGAGCGGAGTGCGCGCCAAGGCGGCGGACTGGCGCAGCAGATCGAGCTGTCGGAGGGGATCGGCCCAGATCGCGGGCCACGCCAGCAGCACCACGGCGACCGCGACGCCGCAGGCAAGAGCGAGCAGGGAGCTCTGCCGCCCGAGTTGGCGTGTGCCGTGCCGAACCGTGACGAGAGCGCGTAGCACGTCGGCGCTGGCTACGAGCGCCACGCCTGGCAGGAGGACGAGGGCCGTCAGCTTGGTGAGCAGCGCGCCCCCGAGCAGTGCTCCGCCGAGCGCAGCGCGGGCGCGCGGGCGTCCAGCACTACGCGCCGGGATGCCGAGCGCCAGCAGCAGGGCGAGCACGCCACCGGCGCCGAAGAGCCCGGTGAGCTCATCGGTGTGGAGCACGGCTCCGTGGGCGACGACGAACGGCTCCGAAGCGAGCAGCGCGCCCATAGCAACGGCCGCCACGGGGCTGGCCCACCACCAGGCGAGCAGCACCACCAGGCCGATGAGCGCCGAGGTGGCGAACGCGACGGCGAGTTGCGCGAGGCCACGTGCGACTGCCGAGGTGGTGAACGTCGCCTCGCCCTCGGTGAGCCGGAGTTGCATCCCGAGCGCCCATGCGGCGCGGGCGGCGGTACCAAGCCACATCGTCGTCACCCCGGGCATGGTGGCCCGGGGCCCGGTGGTCGCCGATGCCGCCGCGGGGTCGAGGCGGAGCAGGGCGTCGCTGAAATTCAAGCTGCGCTGCATCCAGCGAACTTCGTCCAAGGTCTGAAACCGCCCGGCCGTCAGCGCACGTGGGACAAACGCCAGTACAGCGATACACACGGCCGCGACCAGAGGCGCGGATCTCGAACTGCACCGAGCGCCGGTAGACTCCACAGGGCCGCCAAACTGCAAGACGCATGTCGTAAAGGCAAACCGCGGGCGGCAGCGGTGCGAGGGTGCCTGCATCGGCTCCGCCACGGCACGTCGCCCGCATGCTCCGTGCCGACCCTGGGCGCGTGGCAGTTGGCAGGTGAGCGCGCAGTCTGACCATCAGCGCGCGTCGAACCCTGCTTCCCCTGGCTGCTCGCCGTAGCCGGCCGCGCACCGTGAGGCGCAGGGCGCCATCGCCACGCTCGTTTGCCTAATCGCCTCCAAACTGCGCGAGATACCCGTCCGATGATTCTGCTCACGGGCGCGACCGGCTACCTCGGCCGGCACCTGCTCCAGCGACTACTGGAACGCGGCGAACAGGTCCGCTGCCTCGTGCCGCCCGGCGAGGCGCTCGATGGGCTGCCGACCGATCGGGTCGAACTGATGCGCGGCGATGTCACCGACGCAGGCAGCCTGGAGGGGGCCTGCGACGGCGTGGACGCCGTGATCCACTGTGCCGCGCTCATGTTGCCCAACCCTGCGGATCGCATCCGGCGGATCAACGTCGAGGGCACGGCCAACGTCGTGGCGACGGCGTCGCGCGCCCAGACGCGGCGCTTTGTCTACCTGTCGGCGGTGTCGGCGGCCTACGCCAACATGAATACCTACGGGACGTCGAAGCGGCAGGCCGAGGGCATCGTCGCGCAGTCGGGTCTCGACTACACGATTCTCCGCCCGACGATGATCTACGGCCGCGGCGGCGGGCTCCATTTTCAGAAACTCGTCGCACTGATCCGGAAAGCGCCGGGCGTCCTGCCGGTGTTGGGTTCAGGTCGCGCGTTGCTGCAGCCGGTGTGGGTCGACGACGTCGTCAGCGCGGTGGAGGGCGTGCTCCACCAGCCACGCAGCGTGAACAAGACGTACGGCGTGTCTGGGGCGAGCGTGCTCTCGTTCAACGAGTTCGTTGACCGCTTGGCGGCGCGGCTCGGCGTGCGGCGCGTGAAGCTCCATGTACCACTCGGTATCTGCCTCGGCGCGGCGCGCGCACTGGCGCCGTTGGTGGGTGCGTCGTTCTTCAGCGCCGACGCGCTGCGCGGCATCAACGAGGATGCGACGCTCGATTTCGCGCCGCTGCAGAGCGATTGCGGCTATACGCCACTGGCGCTCGACGAGGGGCTGCAGCGCGCGCTTCCGATCGGCCGGGCCGCCGGGGCGTGAGCAGCCCGCCGCTGCGGTCCTGCGCAGGCAGGCCGCGAACCGCACCGGCTCCGCTCGTTCACCCACGCGCACCGGTGTCGCCCAGGACCCGCCGGTAGAGAGCCAGCAGCTCGGCGGCGATGGTCGGCCAGCCGAAGCGGGCGCGGTCGACGGTGCGCAGATGCGCCGACAGCGCGGCGCGCTCGCCCAGGGCTTGGGCGAGCTTGGCGGCGAGGTCGAGGGCGTCGCCGGGCGTGGCCAGGTAGCCGCCGCGGCCTTCTTCAATGAGGGTGCGCACGCCGGGGAGGCGCGAGGCGACCACCGGCGTGCCGCAGGCGAGGGCTTCGAGGACGACGAGGCCGAAGGCTTCGGTGCGATCGATCGAGGGCACGGCGACCAGATCGGCGGCGCGGTAGTAGCTCGGCAGCTCGGTATCCGACAGCTCGCCGACGAAGCGCGCCCGCCCCCCGAGGCGGTCGCGCGCCTGGCGCTCGTACTGGCCCCGCCACTCGCCGTCGCCGCCGACGACCAGCGCCGCCTCGGGGATCTGCGCCAGCGCTTCGATGAGCACGTGCAGGCCCTTGAAGTAGTGAGCGCGGTCGAGCCGGGCGAGGAAGAAGACGGTCGGGTGCTCGGTGAAGCCGAGCCGATGGCGGGCGGCGGTGCGGTCGGCGCCGGGATGGAAGACCCCGAGGTCGACCCCGCCGGGGATGGCGACCAGCTTGGCGCCGAGCGCAGCCAGACGCGGCGCCAGGAAGGAAGAGGCGGCGTAGTCGGTGGAGGTGACGACGATGGCATCGGCGGCGCGCACGACGAACGGCAGGACGGCGCGCCGATGCCACTCGAAGAGGCGCGCCTTCCAGTGCACGCCGACGACGTCCATCTGATACTGCAGGACGAGCCGCGGCCCGGTGACGGCGCGGCGTGCCGCCAGGAGCTCGGCGGTGCCGAAGAACGGGTAGTGGAGGTGGACGACGTCGAAGCTCCCGACCCGCCATACGACCTGCGGCAGACAGGCGCCGTTGCCGCGCGCCACCAGCGGGCGCAGCTCGACCACGTCGGCCCCCTGCGGGCGCTGGCGCGGCACGGCCGCCGCCGGCGTGAACACGCTGACCGCCACGCCGGTCGCCGCCAGAGCGCGCGCCTGCTGAAAGGCCACCGCCCCCATGCCGCCACGGTAGGGCGGAAAAACAGGAACGACATGGGCGACGCGCACGGAACGCTCGTGATGGGGGGAAGCCAGAGAAAACCACAGATGAACACCGATGACCACAGATGAACACGGATCGCGGGTAGTGGCTCAATTCCGACCGCAGGTCGTGGTGCGGGCCGCCCCGCCGCGGGCCCCCCAGGCCCCCCCCCACACCAGCCAGGAATGT
>CAYYWP010000036.1:12942-27965 GCA_964475125.1 uncultured Binatia bacterium (SeqCode)
AAGCCGCCGGCGTATTGGGAATGGGCCGAGCGCTGGTGCGCGCCGCTCCGCGGCCCGCTCCACTGGCAACCGCGCAATCGAGCAAGTAAGATCGCCTCCCGATGGCCGTTCGGCACCCCGCCCTCGCCACTCTTGTGCTGGCCGCGATCGGCTTCGCCGTCGCCGTCTCGATCGCCTACGCGCACGCGCAACTCGCCGGCGGCCTGGCGCCGGGCTGCCGGATCAGCGAGGGGCTCGACTGCACGCGGGTGCTGACCAGTGACTACGCCTTCCTGTTCGGGGTTCCGGTCGCCTGGTGGGCGCTGGCGACCTACGCCGCCATGGCCGTGGCCGCCGGGTGGGTGCTGCGTGCGCGCGGCGCCATGCGCCGCCGCCAGCTCGCCAGTGGGCTGCTGCTCATCGCCATCGCCGCGCTGGTGTTTTCCGCCTACCTGGCCTACGTCGCCTTCTTCCTGCTCGGTGCCGTCTGCCCGCAGTGCAGCGTGCTCGACCTGGTCAACCTGGCGCTGGTCGCCAGCACGGCGCGCCTCTACTCGGCGGCGCAGGCCGCGACGCGCGATCAGCGCGCCTGGCAGTCGCACGCGCGCCTGATCGGCGGCGGGGCGCTGGCCGCCGCGGCGCTGCTGCTCGGCGCCGTCGCCTGGAAGGCCACCACGACCACGGCGCCGCAATCGGCGG
This sequence comes from uncultured Binatia bacterium (SeqCode), assembly GCA_964475125.1. GTDB lineage: Bacteria > Desulfobacterota > Binatia > HRBIN30 > CADEER01 > CAYYWP01. The sequence goes on from CAYYWP010000036.1 coordinate 13,621, forward strand.
CGGAGATCTGCCAGCAGGATCCCGAGTTCTGCCGCATCTACGAGCAACTGCCGGTGGTGACCGTGGACGTCCCGGGTGGGCACGTCAAGGGCGGCGACGCCGCCGTCACCATCGTCGAGTTCTCCGACTTCGAATGCGGCCACTGCCAACAGGCCTACCGCAACCTGAAGTCCGTCCTGCCCCGTTTCGGCAGCGAAGTGCAGGTGCGCTTCCACCACTTCCCCCTCGACAGCGCGTGCAATCCCGCCATCGCTGCGGGCGGGCATCGCTACGCCTGTCTGGCGGCGATGGCGGCGGAGTGCGCCGGCCAGCAGGGCAAGTTCTGGGAGTACCACGATCAACTCTTCGACCATCAGCCGCACTTCGATCGCGACCGCTTGCTCGGCTACGCCGACGCCGTCGGCCTCGATCGCGCCCAGTTCACCGCCTGCCTCGACAGCGACGCGCCGCGCCGCGCCGTGCAGCGCGACGTGAACGCCGGCCAACAGCTCGGCGTCGAGTCGACCCCGACGCTGTTCTTCAACGGCCGCACCTTCCACGGTGCGCCGCGCGTCGAGCACTTCGGCTACGCCATCGTGCTCGAGCGCGCGGCCAAGGCGAAGCGCGAAGGCTGAACGAACCGGTCGGGGAAAGCCGCGCTCAGCCTTCGACGGGCTCAGGGCCTGTCCTGAGCTTGTCGAAGGATGAGCGGGGAGTGCTGGCGCCGAACGGTATCCGCTTCTTTCTCTTCGGCCGGGGACGGATCGGCGGAACGCGTTGTGCTGCAACGCGTTCCGCTCACCTTTCGACGCGTTCAGGACAAGTCCTGAGCCGTCGAGGGATGGGCGCGGCCTTTCTTCAACCGACTGTGGTGCGTCTCGCGCTCTCACGCCTGAGCACCGCGACTGGTGCAGCGCGCAGAATTTTCGCGCCGAGTTTTTCGCGGCGAAAAAATTCTTGACACGCATGGCTGTCGGGCATAGAACCGGCGCCTCTTCGCTTCGACTCTCTTCGTCCTTCGTCTCTGCATGATGCAATTTGGGAACGCGCAACGCCTTCCGTTCGGGGAGGGGCGGGCGGCGGTGCGCACCGCAGCTGTGTACGGTGTTGTGGAGGTTGGGGGGAAGCGGCGGCGTGGCGGTGGGTTAGTGAGTTCTCCCCAGGTGTGGACAACGGCTGCGTGCTGCGACGGGTCCGGTGGTCCAACCATTCGCATGAGGGGTACGCGCGCATGGAGGCACTCTGGTCGGCGGCATTGCCACTGCTGCGACAACACGTGGGGGAGCGGAACTTCGCCGCGTGGATCGAGCCGATTCGCTGCTGCGACGCGGATGACGAGATCCGCCTCGAGGTACCGAGCCGTTTCTTTCAGTCCTGGGTGACGCGCCATTTTCTGCCCGCCATTCGCGATACGCTGAGCGGCCTCGCCGGGGCACCGTGCGCGGTGCGCGTCACCGTCGCCGATGGCGCCGGGGCGCGGCCGGCGCCGACGCCGGAACCGGCGATCGCCGCACCGGCGCCGCCGCCGGCGCGTCCGGCGCGCGGGGCGAAGATCGGCCGCCTGATCCCGCAGTACACGTTCGAGACCTTCGTCGTCGGCGCCGCCAACGAGGTGGCGTTTCAAGCCGCGCAAGCCGTCAGCGCCGAGCCGGGCCGGCGCTTCAACCCCGTCTTCCTGCACGGCGGCGTCGGCCTCGGCAAGACGCATCTGATCAACGCCATCGCGCATGAGCTGTTGCGCCGCAAGCCGCGCACCCAGGTGGCGTGCCTGGCGGCGGAGTCGTTCATGAACGCGCTGATCAGCTCGCTGAAGCAGGATCAGATGAACGCCTTTCGCGACCGCTTTCGGCAGGTCGACGCGCTCATCCTCGACGATGTGCAGTTTCTCGCCGGCAAGGAGCGCACCCAGGAGGAGTTCTTCCACACCTTCAACGCGCTCTACGGGGCGGAGAAGCAGATCGTGCTGACCTCCGACAAGGCGCCGGGGGCGATCGCCGGCCTGGAGCAGCGCTTGCGCAGCCGTTTCGAGGGCGGCCTGATCGCCGACATCCATCCGCCGACGCGCGAGATGCGGCTGGCGATCCTGCGCGCCAAAGCGAGCGCGCAGGGGGTCGAGCTCGGCGATGAGGTCGCCGAGCTGCTGGTGCGGGGCAGCGGCGCCAGCGTGCGCGAGCTCGAGGGGGCGCTCAACCGCGTCGCGGCGATGGCGGCGGTGCGCGGCACGCCGATCAGTGCCGATCTGGTGGCAGCGGCCCTCGGCCCCTACGCGCGCCCGCGTACGGCGGTGTCGATCGAAGCGATTCAGGAGACCGTCAGCCAGCGCTTCGGCCTGCGCGTCGCCGACCTGGTCTCGCACCGCCGCGAGCGCGAGGTCTCCTATCCGCGCCAGCTGGCGATGTACCTGAGCCGCACCGTGGCCGAGGCGTCGTTCCCGAGCATCGCCGAGAAGTTCGGCGGCCGCGATCACTCCACCGTCATGTACGCCGTCAAGCTGATCGAGAGCCGCCGCCTCGCCGAGCACGACGTCGACCACGTGCTGAGCGGCATCGAGGGCGAGCTGCGGGCGAGGAGGTGAGGTTCGCGGCTGTCGCCGCGAACCTCGCGTATCGCATATCGCTCATCGTCTGAGCATGGCGTGCTAGCGCAGGCGTTGCCGCGGTGTCGCAACACGGCTCGAATTGCGTGAATTCCTGCATCACCATACCCCAATATCCCACGGCGGCCCGAGATTCCGCTTCGTCGCCCGGCGATAGGCGATACGCGATACGCGATACGCGCGTAGCCCCGACTTTCATTTGACAAACTGGACCGGCGTCGGAAGAGTGAGGTCTCGACGTGGTCTTCAATGATGATGAGGGGTGACGCCTAAGCCGGTGTTGCCATGGTGGGGCGAGCTGAATTTTTCACTTGGACCACCGTCCTCTTGGCCTGCCTTTCAAATTCCTTCCAAGTGTTCATGCCGATCATTCCAGTCAGTTACCGCTTGACATCTCCGCAACCGGGAGGGGGCGTAATGCGCGGGTTCGTAGCCTTGGCTCTGGTGGCGGTGGTCGCGGTCGTGGCGGCGGCGAGCGAAGCGCAGATCATACGCTTCGATGCCCATCCGCTCATCAACGTGCAGATCGGCTCCGACAGCGGGCTCAAGTCGCTGGCGGTTGGCAACGTCGACGAAGATGAGGACGGGCGTCGTGACGTGGTAGTGATCGAGCAGCCGAACGACCGCGTCACGGTGTTTGAGAACCAGGGCGACGGCAGATTGGTTCGGCGACAGGTGCAGCCGGCGGCGTTGGGTTTCAAGCCGAGTGCGGTGGCGCTTGCCGATGTCGCGTCGCCCGATGCCGGTGCGCCGGACGACCACCTCGACATCATCGTCGGCGGCCTCGACGGCGAGCTGGCGATTCTCCTCGGTCGCGGCAACGGTCAATTCGATGATCCGGAGCAGGACTTCAGCAGCCTCTTGCCGGCGACGAACGTCAGCAGTCTCGCCGTCGACGATTTCCAGGCCGGCGGCGGTCTGGACATCGCCGTGGTGAGCGATGAGGGTCGGGTCTATTTCCTCTGTAGCGACGACGGGACGTTCGCGCCCTGCACCACGGCCAGCCTGTCCACAGGGTCCGGTACCTTTCCCATCGACATCGAGGCCGGTGACTTCGACGACGATGGGAGCCGCGATGTCGCGGTGATGAATCGCGATGCGGGCACGGTGACGCCAATCTTTGGTGACGGAGAGGGCGGGTTTACGGTCGGGAGGACGATCCTGGCGAACGCAGAAGGGCGGCGCCCGGTCGATCTCGTGGTCGGCCAGGTCAACCCGGACGATGCACTGGACGACCTTGTCATCGTCGCTCTGGGCGACTTTGGAGACCAACTCGGGCTGAACGTACTGAGCCAGGGACGGAGGTTCGCCCCCTCGACGTTCCCGGCGCCGTTCAATGCCGCGAGCGTGGCCTTGGCTGACTTCGACGGTGATCTGTTGCTCGATGTGTTCGTCGGCACCCTGCAGGCCGACAGCAGCTCGATTCTCACCAACGACGGTGCCGGTGGCTTCCCAACCCAGGGTGGCAACGTCGTCGGCGGTCTCGGCGGCGGCATTCGCGCCGTCCTGGCGGCGGACCTCGGCAACGACTTTCTCGACGACCTCGTCTACGTGACCTTCGACGGCGGCAGGCTGGGCGTCGCGCTGAACCGCACGCTCGATCCGACGCCGACGCCGTCGGCGACCAGGACCCCTACCCCCACCGTGACCGGCAGCCCGCCGGCGACGAGCACGGTGACCGAGACGGCAACCGTCACCAATACGCCGACGCCGACCAATACGCCGACGCCGGTGCCGACCGCCAACTACGGGTTGTGCAACGTGCGGGTCGGCGCGGCCGGCAGCCGGCTGGTCGGCATCGCCGTGAGCTCGCTCGACGCCGACGGCAGCCCGGACATCGCCGTCGCCGACAGCGCCAACAACGCCGTGCACATCGTCTTCAACGATACGACGCTGCGCGAGCAACTGCGCACGTGTGCGATGTCGCGCAACCAGACGCCGATCGATGTCGCCGTGCAGACGGTCACCCTGCCGAGCGCGCCCAGCGCGTTGGCGGCGATCGATGTCGACCGCAACGGCGGTAACGAGCTCGCGGTCTGCCACGGCAACGCGGTCACCGTGCTGCGGCGCAACGCCCAGGGACAGTTCGTCGCCGGGTCGCCGATCGCCGTGGGCACCAATCCGATCTCGATCGTCGCCGACCGTCCGATCGAAGCGACCGATCCGAGCCGCCGGCTGCCGCTCGACCTCAACGGCGACGGCCCCTTCGACCTGGTCGTCGCCAATGCCGGCAGCAGTTTTCTCTCGATCCTGTACGGACGCGAAGACGGTGGCTTCGACGTCGTCAGCCGTGCCATCTCCGGGCGCGCCAATACCATCACGGCGGCCAACTTCAACAATCAAGGCGGCGTGGACCTGGCTGCGGGCGTCGGCAACCAAGTCGTCTTCCTGCTGCAGACGGAGGTCACGCAAAATCAGTCGCAGTTCAATTCCAGCAGCTTCGCGGTCGACGGATCGGTCGTGGCCTTGAACAGCGCGTTCTTCAATGACGACGGTCTCGCCGACCTGCTCGTCACCGTCGGTGGCGATCCCTCGGCAGGTGAAGCGTACCTGTTCCGCAGCGCCAGCGGCAATTTCGAAAAAGGCGGCGAGTTCCTCTCCGGCCGCGACGCCTCGAGCGCCGGCGTCGGGCAGTTCAACCCCCGCAGCATCAATGGCCGATTCAGCAAGTTCGACGCCGTCGTCGCCGATGCCGGCGACGACGAGCTGCAGTTCGCCTATGGCAACAAGGACGGTCAGTTTCCTCCACCGGCCGTGATCCCGTTCGCGGTGCGCGGTGGTCCGGCCGCCCTGGCGGTGGCGAATGTCGACGGCGATGGTAAGCAGGACGTCGTGACCGCGAACCGCGATGGGACGATCTCGGTGGTCTTGAGCAGCGTGCCACCACCGACGCCGACGCCGACGAATACGCCCACGCCGACGCAGACATTTACCCCGAGCCTGACTGGGACCGTGACGAACACCCCCTCGATCACGCCGACAGAGACTCTGACCCCGGGCAACACCCCCACGGCGACGAACACCGGCACGATCACGCCGACGGGGACGATCACCGCCACGGCCACTGCGACCAAGGTGGGGATTTTTCAGCTCAGCGGCGCGGGCTGCGACGTTGCGGCTCGAGGCGGCGCCCCATGGGAAGTAGTCGGCATTGGCGCCGCCTTGGCGCTGCTCGGCCTGCGGGCGCGGCGGCGTCAGACTGTTCACCGGGCGTTCCATGGCCCGCCTAGCAGTTCGGCGCGGGCCAGAACCCGCGCCCTACAGGGCTGGGTGCTCGCCAGCGTGGTGCTCGCCGCGGCGCAGGCGCAGGCGGGGCCCGAGTTGCCGCAGTATGTGAGCTGTTTCGTCAACCGCCTCGATATCGGGACCAGCGTCGGCGGTCTGGGCGGTGGCGGAGCGGGCGATTTCAACGGCAATGGCTCGCCCGACCTCGTCCTGATCGACAGCCAGCGACTCGTCGTGGCGTTGACCGATTCCGCCCTGTTCGCGCGCGGCTCGTGCCCGGAGGCGGTGAAAGCGAGCCCGCTGGAGCTGGCGAACGCGGCGGCGCTCACCGTCGCCTTGATCAACGAAGATCTCGTGCCCGATCTGGCTGCGGTGACGCCGGCAGGGTTGAGGATCTATAACGGCGACGGCTCGGGAAATCTGATTCCCAACGACCTGCCCACGCCGACGCTGAACAATCCGCGCGCGGTCGCGGTGGGCACCGTGACGGCCGACGGCGTGCCCGACATCGTCGTCGGCGATGCCAACACCATCAAGCTCATCGTGCTGAACGCGCAGACGGCCATGTACGAAGTCACCAAGACACTGCCGCTCGGCGGCGATGAGGCGGCGGCCGTCGGCCTGGCCGATTTCGATGGCGATCAGCGGCTCGACATCGTCGCCGTCGACTCGGTAGGGCGCGTGCGCGTCTTCGCCCAGAACGCCGCGAACGAGTTCAGCGAAGAAGGCTCGTTCGATCTCGGCGACTCTCCGGCCGGCATGCGGGTGGCCGACCCCCTCACGGCGGCGGACTTCAATCATGATTTCATCCCCGACTTGGCCTTCGTCACTACCGGCGGAGAGCTATCGATCTTTCTCGGACGACGAAGTGCAGGCAAGGTGTCGTTCGAGAAGCGCGGTAGCCGCACGGTCGGTGGGCAGGCTTCGGCGCTGGCCCTGGGCAATCTCAACGGCGACGGCGATCTCGATGTCGTTGCCGCGGAACCCATCGAAGGACAAGACGGTCGCATCGTCATCTTCCTGGGCGACGGTACGGGAGGGCTCGATGCCGGCGTTCCGCGTAGCGTCGAGCGGCGCTCGCCGAGCGGCGTGCTGCTCGCCGGTCTCGACAACGACGGACTCGACGACATCATCACCACCAACCAGGCCGATGGCTCGCTGACGATCTTTCTGAGTGGTGAGCCGGAGCCGACGCCGACGTTCACGATCACGAATACGCCGGTGAACACGGCGACGCCGACGCAGACCGGGACGCCGGCATCGACGCCCACCGTGACGGCGACGCTGACCCTGACACCGTCGGAGACGCCGACGCCGACGCCGACGGGAAGCTCTACGCCGACCGGGTCGCCGACCGGATCGCCGGCGCCGACCAACACGCCGGGCTTCTTCGAGGTGACCGGGAGCTGTGCCATCGGCGGCAGCGGCAGCGCCGGCGTGACGCCGCTGCTGGGCTTGCTGGTGCTGCTCGGCGTGCGACGGAAGCGCCGCTAAGGCCCGCTGTTCGCTCGACGGGCTGTGAACGTCCGTCCGCGACGAGCCGTAGCCGCGGGACCTGTGCCCGCCGGCGACGCGGAGCGTCGCCGGGTGGTGAGGGGCATGGCGCGAGGCAACCAGCGGTGCTGGGCTGCGGCCGCCGACGTGTTCTTGCCGCGCCCCGCCCCACCGGGCAGCGCGCTGCGCTGCCGGCGGGCACAGGTCCCGCGCCTACGGCTCGTCGCCGTCGTCATAGCAACGTGGTGGCCAGGGAGGCGTACTTGGCGAGCCACGGGCCGAGGGAGAGGACGCAGTAGACGGCCGCCAGGCCGCGCATGACCAGAATGGCGACGCGCGCCGGCGCGGTACGGCGCAGGAGCACCACCAGCCCGCAGGCGGTGGCCTTGAAGAGCAGCAGCGCCGGCCCGACGCCGATCATCTCGAAGGCCGCGACGAGTAGCGGGTTCGCTTCGCGGAAGCTCAGGCGCAGGCCTTGATAGGTGGCGACGCCGTCGAATAGCTGCAGCGCGATGTTCAGGATCAACAGGCGGTTGAGCTCGAGCTCGACATCGGGCGCGGGGCGACTGGTCAGGACGACATCCACCATCTTCGCCTTGACAAACTTTTGGACCGCCGGCAATGCTCGATCAGTGATCTGCTGACCGCGAAGGCGCGCCGCGCCAGTGAGGCGCGCGCGAAGGCGCCGAGGGGTTCTGCACTCGGCACCACGAGTGATCCAGCCGACGTCCGCCACCGCCACCGTACACACCCCGAGGAGTATCAGGTGAACCGTAGCCGCCAGCGTGGAAGAAGCGTTTTGGTGAGCAGCGCCGTGCTCGCCCTTGTGGCCATCGCGGCCTGGGCCGCGCCCGTGCCGCTGTCCTTTGCCCCACACGTCGACGTGCCGCTCGGGCCGGCGGGCTGCGAGGTCGGGGTCAACTGCTCGGCCGACGCCTGGGCGGTGGTCGCGGGCGACTTCAACCAGGACGGCAAGCTCGACGTCGCCACCGCCAACAACACCTCGGACGACGTCACCGTGCTGCAGGGCGACGGCCAAGGCGGCTTGAGCGTGCGCTCGACCCTGGCGGCCGGCGCGGCGCCGAGCGCCATCGCCAGCGGCTTGCTCGACAGCGACGCCAACCTCGACCTCGTCGTGGCCAACGAGATCGACAACGATGTCAGCGTGTTTCTCGGCAACGGCGACGGGACGTTCGATGCCGCGGTCAACCTGAGCATGGGCGATTCGCCGGAGAGCGTCGTGCTCGCCGACTTCAACGGCGATGGCGAGCTCGATATCGCCACCGCTAATCTGTTCGGCGAAAACGTCACCGTGCGCCTCGGCGACGGCAACGGCGGCTTCGGCGAGGTCAAACCGACCGCCGTCGCCGGCGGCCCGCTGGGTCTCGCCGCCGGCAGGCTGAACGGCGGCGACGTCGTCGACCTCGCCGTCAGCCTGAACGACGACGCCGAGGTGGCGGCGCTGATCGGCAACGGCGACGGCACCTTCTCGCTCGGCGGCATGGTCGCGGTCGAGGAGTCGCCGCAGGGCCTGGCGCTGGCCGATCTGGACGAGAACGGCACGCAGGACGTCGCCGTGGCCGCCGAGCTCGTGGACAGCGTGTCGGTGGCGCTCGGCAACGGCGACGGCACGTTTCAGGATGCCGTCAACTACCCGGTCGGCGGCTTCCCCGAGGCTGTCGCGATCGCCGATTTCGACGGCGACGGCACCCTCGATCTCGCCAGCGCCGACAGCTTCGGCACCGACCTCTTCGAGGGCAACGTGTCGGTGCTGGTCGGCAACGGCGACGGCACCTTCCAGGCCGCCAAGCCATTCGAGACCGAAACCGGCCCCTGGAACCTGGTTGCGGTCGATCTGAACAACGATCAGCTGCCAGACCTGGTGACGGCGAATGGGGACGCCATGACGGTCTCGGTCCTGCTCAACACCGGCCGGCCGCCGTGCGTCGGCGACTGCGATGGCGACGGGTTCGTGCGGATCAACGAGCTCATAACGGCGGTCAACATTTCCCTTGACAGCGCTCCGGTGTCGAGCTGCGCGGCGGCCGACGCCGACGGCAACGGCAACGTGACGATCAACGAGCTGATCACGGCGGTCAATAACTCTTTGAACGGCTGTCCTGCAGCATAACGGCGCGTCAGAGCGCCTTTGACAATATCTACGGCGGTGAGGTACCAGTGACGAACTTTTCTAAGGCCCGGGGCGGACTTGGGCGAACAAGCGGGATGCGGAGTGGGAGCGACATGGGGCGGAACGGCGGTACTCTGCGCTGGGGTGAGGCGATGAAAGTATCCCCCATCTTGGCTGCGATCGGGGCTTTGACCCTCCTCGGCGGCCCGGCACCTGGCCAGACGTGCCCGGCACCCGGCACGGTAGAAGCCGCGTGCGGTGGCGATTGCGCCAGGATCACGGTCGGCTCGGCCTCCGGGTCGAGTAGTACGGCCGGCATGGTGTCGATCAGCTTCGAGCAGGGGCCCGACGACGGGCAGGCGCAGCGCGGCAACGACGATGTCGCGGCGATCGCCTTCACGTTGGGGATTCCCGGCACCGGCGACGGCGCACCCCTGGTGCTGCCGTGCAACGCCGGCAACCTGGCCGACGGCGCAGTGGTCGCCGGCGCCGCGATCTCGGGCGATTTCACCGTCGTGGTCGAGAACGCCCAGTGCACCAACCGCAACCGCTGCCTGTGCCCCGACACCGGCGCCGGGCAGACGCGCGACAACTTCGTCAACGTCGCCATCTACGGCCCGAAAAACCTGCCCGAGCAGGGCCCGGTGGCCATCCCCAAGCTGCCGGCGAGTGGCGAGATCGTGAAGCTCAACCTGCGCGCCGCGCCGGGCACGCCAGAGGGGGAGATCCCGCTGCACGTCTTCTCCGCCCTCGATGCCAGCAAGCCGCAGTTCGCCGCCAATCTGTCGATCGGCGACCAGTCGGCCTGCGACGTCACCGCCAACGGCACGCAGAGCGCCGTGCTGTTCACTGACGGCAGGTTCACCGTCGTGCCCCCGACTGGGGGCGGCTGCATGTGCGACTGCGACGGCAATGGCACGGTGCAGATCAACGAGCTGATTAGTTGCGTGAACATCGCTCTGACAGTCGCACCGGTGGAGAGCTGCGCGGCCGCCGACCCCGACGGCAATGGCCAGGTGTCGATCTCGGACCTGATCGCGGCGGTCAACAACGCGCTGAACGGGTGCCCTCAATAAGACCGCGTTTTGTTACAAGGACATTACACGAAAAGAGTCGCCAACGGAGTTGCTTCAGCGATGGCCGCGGGGTATGAAGGCCAAACCGCAAAGCCCAGGGGAGGAGAGAACATGAGTAAGAGCGGATCCAAGTGCGCCGCGGTCGCGGCCGGTGTAGTGCTGTTGATCACCGCAGCGGCGCAAGCAGGACAGGCCCCGGCACCGCAAATTGTCATCGGCAACGGTTCTGGTCGCGCTGGCGACACCCTGTCCATCAACGTGGCGCTGGGCCTGTTCAACAACGACAAGACCTGCGCCGTCAGTGTGCCGAACGTCAATACCGAAGCAGCCTGCATGAACCGAGCGGGCGCGACTCAGTTCGGCTGCGATGCCTTTGAGTACAACACCGAGACGAGGGTGTGCGCGCTGAGCGGCTGCTACTGCGTCGCCGGAACGCAAAACGACATCGGCGTCGCGGCTCCGCTTTCGATCCCGGAAGATGACAGTGGCGCCCCCCTGTGCACGGTGAACGCGGCTATCAACAAGGGCGGCACATCGTTCGCCTTTGTCGAAGGCGGTATTCGCGCCCTGGTCTTGGCACTCAACAACACCTTCGGGCTGCCTCAGGCCACGCTTCTGTACACCTGCCAGGTGGCGATTGCGGAGGACGCGGAGCCAGGAGAATACCCGTTGCCGTGCTCGAACCAGGGCTCCAGCGATCCGAGCGGTGGGGCGCTCACGACGACCTGTACCGACGGCGTGGTTGAGGTACTTGGGCCACCGACCGCTACTCCGACGGATACCCCGATACCGACCGCTACCAACACGCCACTACCGACGAGCACCGGCACGGCGACCGCCACGGGGACCGTGACCAACACGCCGACGGTGACCAACACGCGTGCCGGCGGCGGCTTCGATAACGATGACTGTGCGATCGTCGCCCCGGGCCAGGCCAGCACCGGTTGGCTGCTCTTGCTGCCCGCGGCCGCGCTGCTCTGGCTACGCCGTCGCTCGCGCTAACGGGCGACCGTTCATCACCGGTTGAACAAGGGGGGCTGAGCAATCAGCCCCCCTTCCTTTTTACAGGCTGTTAGGTGCTAGGGGGGATACGCTGTTAGGGGATGGCGGCGAGTTTAACCATGGTCGAATCCGTGACCGCGTAAGCCCCCTAACCGCGAACAGCCTTCCGGCCAATGGCACTGCTGAGCGGCAAGCGCGCGGCGATCTTCGGCGTCGCCAACGACCACAGCATCGCCTGGGCGATCGCCCAGCGCTTCCGCGCCGAAGGAGCGGAGCTGGCGCTGACCTATCCGAACGAGGCGATCGAATCGCGCCTGCGGCCGCTGGCCGCATCGATCGGCGTCGACTGTGTGCTGCGGTGCGATGTCAGCAGCGACGCGGAAATCGAGGCCGTCTTCGCCGCCCTGCGCGAGCGCTGGGGGGAGCTCGACGCCGTGGTCCACTCGCTGGCCTTCGCCGGCCGCGACGAGCTGCGCGGGCGCTACGTCGACACCACGCGCCAGGGGTTCCACCTGGCGCTCGACATCAGCGCCTATTCGCTGGTGGCCATGGCGCGCGCGGCGGAGCCGCTGCTGGCGCCGCGCTGCGGTGCCCTGGTGGCGATGACCTATCTCGGCGCCGAGCGGGTCATCCCGCATTACAACGTCATGGGCATTGCCAAGGCCGCCCTGGAGGCGAGCGTGCGCTACCTGGCCTGGGACCTCGGCGCCAGCGGCGTGCGCGTCAACGCCATCTCCGCCGGCCCCCTGCGCACCCTCTCGAGCGCCGGCATCAGCGGCTTCAAGACCATGCTGCACCACCACGCCGAGCACGCTCCCCTGCGCCGCAACGTCAGTGCCGAAGAAGTCGCCGCCACGGCGCTGTATCTCTGCAGCGAAGCCGCCAGCGGCGTGACCGGGGAAGTGCTGTATGTGGATGGCGGGTATCATGTGATGGGCATGTGAGGGCAGGTTGTTGGTTGTTAGGTTGTTACGTTGTTAGGTCTGACCGACCCCAGCTAACAACCTAACAACGTAGCAACCTAACAACCTCGCCATGTATCCGACCCTCCCCTTCGCCGGCTTCGCCGTCTCCAGCTTCTGGGCGATGGCGTTCCTCGGCTTCGCGGCGGCGCTGTTCGTCGTCCAGCGCGACGTGCGGCAACGCGGCATGGAGGCGCGGCTGGCGTACGACATGATCCTGTGGGCGTACATCGGCGGCTGGGCCGGGGCGCGGCTGTTCGTGATTCCATCGGGCTGGGCGTACTTCGTCGAGGATCCGGTGGGCTTTCTCATCTCCTCGAGCGGGTGGGCGTGGTACGGCGGTCTGATCGGCGGCGCCGCGGCCGTGATCATCTGGGCGCTGCGCGCCGGCGTGCCGTTGGCGGTGCAGGCCGACATCGCCGCGCCGGCGCTGGCGATCGGCCAATTCTTCGGCCGCCTCGGCTGCCAGCTCTCCGGCGACGGCGACTACGGCGTGCCGACCGACCTGCCGTGGGGCATGAGCTATCCCGAGGGTACGGTGCCGACCACGGAGCGCGTCCACCCGACGCCGATCTACGACATGGTGATCCTCGGCGCGATCTTCGCCGTGCTCTGGCGGCAGCGCGGTCGGCGCCCGGACGGCGCCATCTTCGCGCAATATCTCATCTACACCGGCGCGGCGCGCTTGGCGGTGGAATTCGTCCGCCGCAACCCCGATTGGCTGGCCGGGCTGACGACGGCGCAGTGGTTCTCGTTGGCCAGCATTGCGGTCGGTGGATGGCTGTGGCGGAAAGGACGGACCTAGGCGGTTACGCTGTTACGCTGTTGAGGGGTTAAGGGATTATGAGGTTTTCAGTTCACTTCAGATCCCCTAACCCGAAAGACCTTTCACCACGAAGGACACGAAGCCCGGCCGAGAAGCCCTTGCCCGTCGTCCTCTTCGTGGCCTTCGTGGTTTCAGAGAATTTCTGATTCGGGCTAGCAGGTCATCTTCGCACTGCGCGCTTCAACCCCCGGCGCATGACTCCCGGCGCCAGGGCTTTGACCGCGTAGGCGGCGGCGATGGGGCGCGGGAAGGTGAGCTCGCGTTTGCCGGTTGCCAGCGCCTTGACGATGGCGCGCACCAGCGGCTCCGGCTCGACCATGCTGCGCCGGGCGACGGGCGGCATGCGGGCCAGCGCTTCGGAGTCGAAGAAATCGGTGCGGATGGCTCCCGGGCAGACGGTGAGGACGTGCACGCCGTGCGGTTCGACCTCGAGCGAAAGCGCCTCCGCCAGGCCGACCACGGCGAACTTGCTGGCGGCGTAGGCCGATTCGTCCGGCACGCCGATCTTCCCGGCCACCGAGGCGATGAAGACGACCCAACCACGGCGCCGCTCGACCATCTGCGGCAGCAAGGCCTTGGTCCAATAAAGCGCGCCGAAGTAGTTGACCCGCATCAGCCGCTCCATGTCGTCGATTTCCCAATCGAGGAAGGCGCGGTGGCGACCGTAGCCGGCGTTGTTGACCAGCAGGTCGATGGGGCCAAAGCGGGAGAGCGCCGCCGCCGCGCCGGCGCGCACCGTGTCGGCTTCGGCGACATCGGCTGGCAACACCAAGGCTTCGCCACCGGCGGCACGGATCTGCGCCGCCACCGCGTCCAGCGCCGCGGCGCGTCGCGCCACCAGGGCGACGCGGGCCCCGCGCTCGGCGAGTTGCAACGCCAGCAACCTGCCGATGCCGCTCGAGGCGCCGGTCACCACGGCGTTCACGCCCTGATACGAAGTCAGTTTGGGCATGCGAGCCCGGAAGAAGAAAGAGAAAGCAAAACGCAAAAGGCAAAAGGCAAAACGCAAAAGTGAGGAGGAGGGGCGGGGCCCTTTTGCCTTTTGATTTTTGCC
>CAYYWP010000037.1:0-20733 GCA_964475125.1 uncultured Binatia bacterium (SeqCode)
CGGGCGCGGGCCGCCGGCTGCCAGGTGACGGGCGTGGTGCTGATCACGTTGGGGGAACGCGTCGATGCGCGGTCGGCGAGCTGAGTCCGCGGCCCGCGCCGTGGGGCCGATGACGCGCCCGCGGCGGCGGCGAGTCGCGCCGCGCTGCGCGGCCGCGGCGCGGAGGCCGCTGGGATGATTCCGCGTCGCCAGCTGCTCCTCACCGCCGTCGGCGTGACCGACCTGGCGCTGGTCGTCGGTGCGTTTGCCGTCGCCGTCAGTACCACCAGCGCCATGCCGTTGGAGCGCCTGTTCGCGCACCCCTTCAGCCTCGGCGATGTCCTCCTGTTGCTGTCCTATCTCGTACATTGGCACGTCGCGCTGGCCTCATCGGGTCTGTACGGCTCCTACCGGCTATCCAGCGCGGCGCGCGAGCTGCGTGACCTGGCGTTGGCCAGCGCGGTCGCCGTGGCGCCGTTGCCGGCGGTGGCGGCGCTGTGCGGATATGCCGGCATCGATCTGCCCTTCGCGACGTTCTTCTGGGCCGTCAGCGTCGTCGCCCTGGCCGCGGGCCGCCGCGCCCTGCGCGGCATCGCGGCGCTCGTGCGCCGCACCGGGCGCAATCTGCGCGACGTCGTCATCGCCGGAGAGGGTCCAGCAGCGCTGGCAGCGGCACGCGACCTGGCGAGCCGCAGCGGCCTCGGCTATCGCGTCGTCGCCCTCATCGATGCCGCCGGCCGTGGGGCTACGGCGGCGGCGCGCGCCGAGGCCGCTCTCGCCCAGCTGGCGGCCATTCTCGACCGCCAGCCGATCGACGAGGTGTTCCTCGCCTTCCCGCTCGATCGCTCGCAACCGATCATGGCGAAGATGATGTCGCTCTGTGAGGAGCAGGGCATCCTGGTGCGGCTGATCGCCGACCTGCGGGCGGGGGCGCGCGGCTGGACGACGCTCGACACCCTGGTCGGCCGGCCGGTGGTCACCATCGGCAGCGGTCCGACCGATGCCGTGCTGTTGGGGGCCAAGCGGGTGATCGACCTGGTCGGCGCCAGCCTCGGACTGCTGGTGCTGGCGCCGCTGCTGGTGGCCATTGCCGTCGCCATCAAGCTCGATGCGCGCGGTCCAGTCATCTTCGCCCAGGAGCGCATCGGCCTCAACCGCCGGCGCTTCCGGGCCTACAAGTTTCGCACCATGGTGCCCGACGCCGAGCGGCTGCAGGGCCAGCTCGAGGCCCGCAACGAAGCGCAAGGGCCGGTGTTCAAGATCAAGGACGATCCGCGCATCACGCGCTCGGGCCGCTGGCTGCGCGCCACCAGCCTCGATGAGTTGCCGCAGCTCTTCAACGTCCTGCGCGGCGAGATGAGCCTGGTCGGGCCGCGCCCGCTGCCGCTGCGCGACGTGGCGCGCATCGACGTGCGCTGGCACAAGCGCCGCTTCAGCGTCAAGCCCGGCATCACCTGCCTCTGGCAGGTGCACCGCCGCACGCCCGAGTTCGACGCCTGGATCCGCTCCGACATGGAGTACATCGACAACTGGTCGCTGGCTCTCGACCTGAAGATTCTGGCCAAGACCGTGCCAGCCGTCTTGTCGCGACAGAACGCGTACTGAGCCGGCCCGTCGGTCCCGCCATTCCCCTCGCCATGAAGCTCCATTCCGTACCGAGCTCACGCGCCGTGCCGCCAGGGGCGTCGTCGCACCTCGATGCGGCCGCGCCGCAACCGGGCTGGCCGGAGCGCGTCGTGCTGGCGTACTTCACGCTCCTGCCGCTGCTCTGGGTCGTGGGCCTGTTGCTGCCGTGCGCGGTGCTGATGGTGTTCAGCATCTTCTGTTCGGCTGTGCGGTCGCGCTCCGCCTACGCGCTGGCGTGGCCGTGGTTCGTCGTCGGCGGGGCCCAGTTGCTGGCGAGCACGGCCAATCTCGTCGCCAGCGGCGAACCGATCATCCTCGTCATTCGCCACGCCCTGGCCAGCTATGTGCTCGGCTGGTTCATGTTGGGGGCCTGTATCGCCATCGGGGCCAGTGGCGTGGTGCGGGCGAGCGTCTTGCTGCGAGCGACGGCCCGCGTCGGGGTGTACTGCGTCGCCCTGGCGGGGCTCCTGTACCTGCTCGCCGTGGCGCACGGCGAGCGCTACCTGCACGTGCTTACGCCGATCGGTCGCCTGCTACCGGTGAGCCTGCCGTCGACCTCCTTCTTCTTCGGCATGCTGCTCTACAACTGGGAAGAGCTCTTCGGTGTCATGCTGCCGCGGCTGTCACTGCTCTTCCCGTGGACGACGGCGATGGGGTTCGGCGGCCTCTGCCTCATCTACGTCACGGTCAACGAGCCCGAGCGCTGGCGGCGGCGCTGGGCGGTGGCGAGCGGCGTGTTCATGGTGATCGCCAGCATGAGCCGGCTGGCCGCGCTCGGCCTGTTGCTCAGCGCCGCGCTGCGCCTGGCGCTGACCCTGCCGCGCGCGCTGCAGGCCCTGCTCGTCGCCGGCGCGGTGAGCGCACTGGCGGCGACGGCGCTCGTCTCGACGGTGGTGGCCGGCTCGCCGCTGGCGGCGGCCGACGCGCTGGCGGCGCACTTCGACGATCTGCGGCCGAGCGCGACGCGCTCGCGCGACCTGGTCTATGAGGCGACCCGCGACGGCCTCGCCGACGCCCCATGGCTCGGGCACGGGTGGCCGGGGGAAGCGGTCTACCCGGAGGACTTCCCGCAAGTGATGCAGGGCGGCGGCACGATGGTGCCCGGCAGTCACTCGACCTATCTCGGCCTGATGTACCTCGGCGGCGTGATGACGCTGGCCGCCTTCGTCTTCGCGCTGCTGCGCACCGGCTGGGTCGCGCTGCGCGCCAGCGGGGCGCCCGCCTTGCGCTACAACACCGTGGTCCTGCTGGCGGTGTTGGGGCTCACGGGCGTGGGCGAAGGGCTCTACGCCCTGGTGGTGCCGACGCTGTACGCCTTCCTCTGGCTCGGGGTGGCTCTCGGCGCCCTGCGCGCCGGGGCGCCCGCGGCGGTCGCGCGCCGTCGCGTTCCGCGCCCCGCGCTCGCCTTCGCCGGCTCGCGATGACTGCGCTCCTGCCGCGGCGCGATTCCGCTCCCGATCTCCGTCACCTCACGGTGCTGCGCGCCGCCAGCGTGCCGGCAGACGATCTACGGCTGTCGGTGATCGTGCCGAGCTACGACACGGCGCCATACGTGCGGCAGACCGTGGCCTCGTTGTTCGCCCAGAGCGCCTCGCCGCTCGAGGTGGTGGTGGTCGATGATGGCTCGCACGACGACAGCCTGGCGGTGCTGGCGTCCATCGACGATCCGCGCCTCACCGTGGCGGTGCAGGCGAACCGCGGCCTGGCCGGCGCGCGCAACAGCGGCTTGCGGCTGGCCCGGGCCCCGGTGGTGGGCTTCTGCGATGCCGACGACCTCTGGTACCCGCACAAGGCCGCCCGTCATCTGGCGCTGCTGGCGGCGGAGCCCGATGTCGGTCTCACCTTCTCCTACTCGGCGTATCTCGACCAGCACGGCGCCCCGACCGGCCAGTACCTGTTGTCGCGCTGCCACCGGCCATCGGCCCGCGACCTGATTCGCCGCAACCACATCGGCAACGGCAGCACGGTGGTGGCGCGGCGGGCGGTGTTCGCCCGTGCCGGGTTGTTCGACGAGTCGCTGGGCAGCTGCGAGGATTTCGAGATGTGGGTGCGGGCGGCGGCCTGCTCGAGTTTCGCCGTCCGCCTGGTACCCGAGGTGCTGACCGGCTACCGCGTGCGCACCGGCAGCATGTCGGTGGCGACCGACGACTTCCTGCGCGGCTACGGCCGCGCGCTCGATCGCTTCCGCACCTACGTGCCAGGCTTCACCGCCCGCGAGGCGGCGCGCAGCTACGCTGAAGGCCTGCGCATCGCCAGCCGCAAGGCCTTCTCGGGCGGGCAGATCGCGCACTCACGGCGCCTGCTCGGCGCGGCGCTGCGCGCGGCGCCGAGCCTGCCGCTGCGCGACCTGCGCGCCTTCGGCATGCTGGCCTTGCACGCCAGCGCCTGGCCGCTGCCGGCCGCCGGACGCGCCCGACTGTACCGCGCCGTGCGGCGCGCCATGCGCACCGCCTTTCGCGCCCTGCCGGCGGTCGCCACCGATCGAGGTCTCACGCCGTGACGCCCGTGCCGCTCGACATCCTCTACATCGGCGGCTTCGGCCGCAGCGGCAGCACGCTGGTGGAGCGCTGCTTGGGTCAGCTCGACGGCTTCTGCGCCGCCGGCGAGCTGCGCCACCTCTGGGATCGCGGCGTCGTGCACAATCAGCTGTGCGGGTGTCAGACGCCGCTGCAGGCCTGCGCCTTCTGGCAGGCGGTGATGGACGACGCCTATGGCGGCTTCGCCGCCGTCGACGGCCACGCGCTCATGGCGCTCGCGGCGCGCGTCATGCGCACCCGCTACATCCCCTTCCTGGCGCTGCGCCCCTCGGCGGCGTTTCGCGCCGACTACGACGCCTTCGCCGCGGCGCAGCTGCCGCTCTACCGCGCCATCCAGCGCGTCTCCGGTTGCCGCTGGCTGATCGACTCTTCCAAAGAGCCGGGCTACGCGTTCGCGTTGCGCCGACTCCCCGGCGTGCGCCTGTCGGTCGTCCACCTGGTGCGCGACAGCCGCGCCGTCGCCTTCTCCTGGATGAAACGCAAGGAGATTCCGGACGTGCATTGGAAGCGCGCCTACATGCACCGCTATTCGGCGGCGCAGAGCGCGGCCTGGTGGCTGGCGTTCAACAGCCTCTGCCACGCCTTTCGCTACGCCGCGACGCGCTACGTCCGGGTGTACTACGAGGATTTCGCCCGCGACCCGGGCGGGGTGCTGCGGTGCATCCTGCAGGGGCTCGGCGAGCCGACCGCGTTGCCGTTCCTCGACGGTCACCTGGTGACGCTGCGGCCGAACCATACCGCCTCCGGCAACCCGACGCGCTTTCTCGTCGGTCCGGTTGAGGTGCGGCCAGACGACGACTGGCGGGCGCGCATGGCACCGCGCGATCGCCGCCTGGTGACCGCCTGCACGTTCAGTCATCTGCTCGCCTACGGTTACCAGCCGCACGCGCGCGGCCGGGCGCGGTCGCGCCGGCCGTCGCCCAGGCGCGCCGATGCCGCGAGCAGTCTGTAACCGCCCGCCGCTCACTGCCCCTCGCGTATCCCCTGTCACTGCCCCCGACATGACGGCCCCCGTGCTCTCGTTGCCCCGCGCCCCGGCGCGCTGGCGCGTGTGGCGGATTCCGCGCGAGCAGCACGGGTCGGCCCTGTTGCTGCTCGGCCGCGGCGTGCAGCTCGTCAACGGCCTGTTGCTGTCGATCGTCCTGCTGCACCGCTTCGGCCTGGCCACGGTCGGCGCCTTCGCCATCGGCATCGCGGCGGTGAACATCCTCGCCACCGTCTGCGCCCTCGGCCTCGGCGCCTACCTGCCGCGCCTCAAGCAGTCGCACGGGCAGTCGTGCTGCGCCGCGCTGGTGCTGTTTCTCGCCCAGCTGCCGCTGGTCGTGCCGCTGCTCGCCGCCTACGCCTCGCTGCAGGCCCACAGCGCCGCCGAGTGGCAGGTCATCTTCCTGGTGGCGCTGAGCGGCTTTTTCATCGGCCTGCAGAACCTCGGCATGATGCTGTCGATCATGGCCCGGCGCTTCGCCCCGGGCCTGCTGGCGCCGCTCTGCGAGACCGCCGGCCTGTTGGCCGCTTGGTGGCTGTGCGACAGCGCGCCGGCGCTGGCGCTGGTGCTGCTGACCGCCCGCCTGGGCTCGGTGCTGATCATCTGGGGCGGCTTTCAGCTCGAACGCCTGGCGCCGCGCCGCATCGCCGCCATCGGCCGCGACGGCGCGCGCTGGTTGGCGCCGGACCTCCTGGGCTTGTTGGCCGAGCAGGCCGCGCCCCTGCTGCTCGCCGTCTTCGTGACGCGGGGCGAGCTCGGCATCTTTCGCCTCTGCCAGCAGCTGCTCATGGCGGCCGACTCGCCGTGCTGGACCTTCGTGCAGTCGAAGTACCCGCAGATGGTGGAGAGCGGCCCGCCGTTCGTCGAGGTCGTGCATCGACAGGTGCGCCGCATGGCCGCCGTGGTGGCGCTGGCGCTGGTCGTCGGGGCGAGCGTGCTGGCCTACTGGTTCTTTCACGTCCCGCAGGTCGCCCCGCTCATGGCGGTGCTGGCCGCGGCGCTGTTGTGGCGATACAAGAACTACCTGTTCGGTCAGGCGCTGCGCGCGCGCGGACGCGTCGGCGCCGTCACCTGGCTGGGGGCGGCCAAGCTGTGTCTGGCGATCGCCCTGATCACGGCCGGCACGCGTGCCGCCGGCGTCTGGGGCGCGGTCGCGGCGTTGGCACTGTGCTCGCTGCTGTCCGGCCTGCTGTACGAGCACGTCTACCGTCATTCGCTGGCTGGCGCGGAGGTTCACCGATGATGAAACGGCACAATGGCACTCGCATGGCGGCGCGCCCCCTGGCGCTCGAGCCGACGCTGGCCGCCAGCTCGCCGGCGGTGATCGACATGGCGCGCGCCTATCGCGGCAAGCGCGTCGTGATCACCGGCGGGCTCGGGTTTCTCGGCAGCACGCTGGCGCAGCGCCTGTGCGGTTACGGCGCCGCGGTGACGGTCGTCGATTCGCTCAATCCGCTGTATGGCGGCAATTGGTTCAACCTGCGCGAGGTGAGCGACCAGCTGACGGTGGTCGTACACGACGTGCGCGACATGGTGGTGATGCGCGCCCACCTCGAGGCGGCGGACTTCGTCTTTCACCTCGCCGCCCAGGTGTCCTACATCGACAGCCTGAGCATGCCGCTCGATGACCTGCTGATGAACGCGGGTCTGACCCTGCAGTTGTTGGAGGAATGCCGCCGCCTCGGCGTCAAGCCGATGATCGTGCTGGCCTCGAGCCGGATGGTGGTCGGTAAGGTGGAGCGCCGGCTGGTGACCGAGGACGCGCCGCCGAACCCGGTGAGCCTCTACGGCGTGCACAAGTTCGCCTCCGAGCGCTACCTGTCGATCTACCATCAGAACTTCGGCATCCCGACGCTGTCGCTGCGCATCACCAACCCCTACGGACCGCGGCAGCAGATTCACCACAACCGCTACTGCATGGTGGGCTGGTTCATCCGCCAGGCGCTCGAGGACCGCACCATCCAGATCTTCGGCGACGGCGCGCAGCGGCGCGACTACGTCTACATCGACGATCTCGCCGAGGCCTTCTTGCGCTGCGCGCTGGCGCGCGAGGCGGTCGGCAGCGTGGTCAACGTCGGCTCGGGCATGGCGACGCGCTTTCGCGACATGGTGCGCACCGTGGTCGAGGTGGTGGGCAAGGGGCGCATCGAGTTCGTCCCCTGGCCGCGCGCCTACGAGAAGCTGGAGACCGGCGACGTCGTCGCCGACCTGACGCGGTTGCACGCGCTGACCGGCTGGCGATCGCGCGTCGACCTGCGCGCCGGTGTCGAGCGCACGACCGCCTACTACCGCACCCACTGGGCGCACTACGTGCGCGACGCCGAGCCGCCGGCACAGGTGTCGGTCGCCTGAGGGGCGAGGCGCGGGTCGAGGAGGGGAAGGACGAGGCATGCCAGCGCCGTTGCGTATCGCCGTCATCGGTCCACGCGGCATTCCGAGCGCCTACAGCGGCATCGAGCGGGTGACCGAGAGCCTGTACGCCGCGCTCGCCGAGCGCGGCCACGCCATCACCGTCTACAGCCGCCCCGAGTACGTCGGGCGCTCACCCCGCTACTACCGCGGCATTCGCCTGCTGCGGGCGCCGGCGGTCAACGGCCGCAGCATGGGCACGCTTTCGCACGTCATCGCCAGCAGCGCCCATGCCACCCTGCGCGAGCACTACGACCTGGTGCACCTGCACGCGCTGGCGCCCGGGCTCGTCGCTCCCTGGTACCGCTGGCTGTCGGTGCCGACGGTGGCGACGGTGCACGGCATCGACTGGCAGCGCGCCAAATGGAAGGGCCTCGGCGCCCGTGTCCTGCGCCGCGCCGAGCGCTGGTTGGTCAGACACGTCGACGAGATCATCACCGTCTCGCGCGACCTCGAGCACTACTATCGGACCACCTACGGGCGCGCCACCGTGCTGATCGCCAATGGCACCGACCTGACCGCGCCTCAGCCGGTCGACGAGGCGCTGCTCGCCCAACTCGGCCTGCGCGCCAATGCGTATGTGCTGTTCGTTGCTCGCCTGGTGCCGGAGAAGCGGGCCGAGGACCTGATCCGCGCCTTTGCCGCCGTCGAGACGCCGCTGCGCCTGGCGATCGTCGGCGACTCGAGCCACACCGATACCTATGCCGCCGCCCTGCGGCGATTGGCGGCGACCGATGCGCGCGTGGTGTTCACCGGTGCGCGGCCGCGCCCCGAGGTCGAGACCTTGTTTCGCGGCGCCGCCGTGTACGTGTTGCCGTCCGAGTTGGAGGGCATGTCGATGGCGCTGCTGCAGGCGCTCGAGATGGGAGTGCCGTCGATCGTGTCCGACCTGCCCGTCCATCGCGAGTTGCTCGAGGGCATCGACGGGTACGATCTCTTCTTCACGCCCGGCGACGTCGCCGGCCTGAGCGAGCGACTGCGTCGCGCCCTGGCCAACCCCGACCGCTACCGCGCCGTGGCCTGGCGCGCCCAGGCGTACGTGCGCCGCGCCCACGTCTGGCCGACGATCGCCGAGCACACCGAGCGCGTGTACTACCGCGTCGTCCAGCGCTACACGCCGACGCCGCTGCCAGTCCCGCGTCGGCTCGCCGGCGGCGCGCCGTCGCTGGCGGAGAAAGGTCGATTATGACTCGGCACCGCCTCTGGGAGCGCAAGTCCGGCGCGCCGCAAGGTTCGCCCGCATTCAGGAGGCGAGGTGCTCCCGCCTTACCACGGCCGGGGGCAGGGGGAGGTGTCGAGATCTCCCGGCTGCCCCGCGCCGCCGCCGCCGGCAGCGTCGCAACAGGCCCCGGGCCCTCGATCCGGGCGCTCCGCGCCCGACTCGGGCCGATCGGGCGTGGCAGCGACCCGCGGCCGGAGGATCCTTTGCCGGCGCCGATCGTGCCGTCCCTGCCCGCTACCCCCGCCAGCGATCCGGGCGTGGTGCGTCGGGCCGACGTCGACGTCGCGGCGCTGCGTCTGTCGGTCGTCGTACCCTGCTACAACCTCGGCCGACTGGCGGCCGAAGCCGTCGCCTCGGTGCTCGGCCAGAGCCTGGCGGCCCTGGAGGTGATCGCGGTCGACGATGGCTCGACGGACGACACGCTGCGCCATCTGCTGGCGATCGACGACTCGCGCCTCAGCGTGGTGACGCAGGCCAACCGCGGCCTGGCGGCCGCCCGCAACACCGGCATCCGCCACGCCCGTGCCGGGTTGATCGGCTTCTGCGATGGCGATGACCTGTGGTGTGTGGAGAAGGCGGCCAAACAGGTGCAGGTGATGGACGCCGATCCGATCATCGGGCTGACGTTCTCGTACTCGGCCTATCTCGACGAGCGCGGCCGGCCCAGCGGCCAACTGTTGGTGTCGCGCTGCCGCCGGCCGACGACGCGCGACCTGGTGCGGCGCAATCACATCGGCAACGGCAGCACGCCGATCGTGCGCCGCGAGTGCTTTGCCCTGGCCGGGCTGTTCGACGAGTCGCTGCGCAGCTGCGAGGACGCCGAGATGTGGACGCGGTTGTCGGTGCGCACGCCGTATGCGCTGCGCTGCGTGCGCGAGCCGCTGACCGGGTACCGCGTGCGCCCGGCCAGCCAGATGCACACTTTCGAGACCTACATCGCCGGCAGCCGCGACTACCTCGAGCGCTATCTCACCTATGT
The DNA here is from genome assembly GCA_964475125.1 of uncultured Binatia bacterium (SeqCode). Lineage (GTDB taxonomy): Bacteria > Desulfobacterota > Binatia > HRBIN30 > CADEER01 > CAYYWP01. Next base: position 9,738 of record CAYYWP010000037.1, read on the forward strand.
GCCGGGCTACACGCGCCGGCAGGCGGCGCGCACCTACGCGCTGCACCTGCGCGTCCTCAGCCGCAAGGCCTTCTCCGGCGGGCAGATCGCGCTCTCGCGCGCCATCCTGCGCGAGGCCATGCGCCACAGCCCGAGCATCGTCGTCAGCGACCTGCGCGCCTTCGCCATGCTCGCCCTGCACGCCGCGGCGCTGGTGCTGCCGGCACGGCTGCGCACGCTGCCGTACCAGGTCGGCCGGCGCGCCCTGCGCCGCGCCTACGCGCGCACCATCGGCGTGCCGGCGGTGCCAGGGAGGTCGGCATGACGGCGGCCCCCATCCGCGTGCTCTACCTCGGCGGCTACGGGCGCAGCGGCTCGACGCTCATCGAGCGCGTGCTCGGCCAGATGCCGGGGGTCTGTGCGGTCGGCGAGTTGCGCCACATCTGGGAGCGCAGCTTTCGCGACAACCAGCTGTGCGGCTGTGGGCAGCCGTTTCGCGACTGCCCGTTCTGGGGCGCCGTCGTCGAGCGCGCCTTCGGCGGCTTCACCGGTATCGATGCGGACCAGATGGTGTCACTGGCGCATCGCATCGACCGCACCCGCTACGTGCCGCGCTTGCTGCATCCGGGGCGCGGCGCCTTCCGCCGCGCCTTCGAGACCTATGCCGCCGTGGTGCGACGCCTGTACGAGGCGATCCGCGCCGTCTCCGGCTGTGCGCTCATCGTCGATTCCTCCAAGGAGCCGTCGTACGCCTACGCGCTGCGCCGCGCCGGTGGCGTCGACCTCACGCTGTGGCACGTCGTGCGCGACAGTCGCGCCGTCGCCTTCTCTTGGGTGCGCAAGCGCGAGCGCCCCGAAATCTACTGGCGGCGCGAGCTCATGGACGTGCACGCACCACTGCGCAGCGCCGTGCTGTGGCTGAGCTTCAACGCGCTGTGTCGCGATCTGGCGCGGCACGGCGTGGCCTACCAGCGACTGCACTACGAGGACTTCGTCGCCGATCCCGCCGCCGCTCTCACCCCGCTCCTCGCGATCCTCGGGTGGTCGCCCGAAGCGCTGCACGGCGTTCGCGGTCAACGCCTGACGTTGGCCGCCAATCACACGGTGTCGGGCAACCCGCTGCGCTTCGCCGTCGGCGAGGTCGACGTCGTGCTCGACCGCGAGTGGCGCGAGCGCATGGCGCGCGGCGACCGCTGGCTGGTCACCGCGCTCACCGCCTGGCCGCTGTGGCGCTACGGGTATCTCGGCGGGCGCCGAGACGTCGGTGCGGCCTCGCCGCCGCGGCCCCTCGCGGCCCCGCGGCACGATCCCTCCTCGGCGTGATGCGCCGGCGCCAGTTGCTCCTGCCGCTGCTGGTCCTGGCCGTGACGGCAGTGGCGGGGCCGTACGCACCGGTGCCAGCCGTCGGCGCCGAGCGGCGCGCCGCTGCGCGCGCCACCACCGCGGTGCGCGACTGGCGCGTCTGGCCGTTCAGCCGTCGCTCGCCGTGGAATCACCCGATCGGCAGCGCCGCGCAATACGCCGCCGTGCCGCGCCTGACCGCCTTCCCGATCGGCATCAACTACGAGGAACGCTGGACCGCGTCGATCGCCATCGCCACGGCTGGCGACCCGATGGCGACCATGCTGTTCAGCCCCAACTGGGGTCGCCATTCGACCTGGACCTTCCTCGATCGCGGCGGCAAGAACTGTGGCAACTCGGCGGCCACCGAGCGCTCGTTGCTGTACTACGCCGCGCCGGGTCTGCCGCCGACGGAAGGAAACTACTACTCGACCATCTCGACGCCGTACGACTCTCGCTGGCTGCTGCCGTCCAGCTATCACGCCGCCAGCCGCGATTACCGCAGTGCGTTTCACCTGCCACCGGGTGTGTGCCCCTCGCCGGACTCGGACGGTCTCTTGGCGGTCTTCCAGCCGGATGGCTGGGTGATCGACATCTACGCCGCAGTGCGGCTGTCGAATGGCGACGTCATCGGGACGATGGCGAGCTGGATCAACGTGCGCGGCGACGGTACCGGGTGGTGGAATGGCCGGCGCGCCAGCATGCTGCCGTCCTTCGCCGGTCTCATCCGCGCCGGCGAGATCGCCGCCGGTCGCATTCCGCATGCCCTCGCGGCGCAAGTCCCAGCCCAGCTGCTCAAGGAAGAAGCGGTGTGGCCAGCGTATGCCTTCGACCGCGACTCCGGCTATTCGGGCTCGCTGCCGATGGGGGCACTGCTCGCCATTCCTCCCTGGGTCGACATCGCGAACCTCGACCTGTCGCCGTACGGCCAGACCATCGCCCGCGCCGCGCAGGACTACGGGGTCTATATCGTCGACCGCGGCGGTGAGGGCATCACCATCCTCGCCGAGCTCGGTGATCCCGACATCCGCTGGGATCGCGCCGGCAGCGATCCGCCGTGGTGGAAGGATCTCCTGATCATTCGCGATCACTTGCAGCGCGTCACCAACAACGGCCCGACGACGCGCGGCGGTGGCGGCGTGCCGCGTGCACCCCTGGCACCACACCTGCGCCGCGATTGATCCGCCTTCTCTTCCATCGCCGTACTCGTGGCTCATAGACAGCTACGAGGGGCGCAATGGGCCGAGTCGCGACCGCAAGCCGCCGGCGTGTCCCAGCCTGCTGTCGGTCGCGCTCGTCTGGTCCCTGGCCATGCCGCTGCTGCTCGGCCTGGCAGCCCGGCGGCCCCGAGTACCGCCAGGGAAACTCCCAAGCTCGATCTGCCCATTTCTGACCGACCGCATGACTGTTCGGCTTGGAGCGCGCCGCTCCGCGGCAGGAGGGGCGGCCGTCCTTGGAGCGCGCCGCTCCGCGGCGCAGGGGTCGGGCGGTGGGGAGTGGCCGCCGCGGTTTCTCAGGGGAGAGGGTGGCGAGAGTCGGGACGCGAAGCCAGGAGAACCGGGCGGTCGTACGCCGTCACCTGCGTGCTCGTCGTGCGCTTCGTGGCGATGGGTTTCCTTCCATCGGGGTTAGCGGGCGGCAGGCAGGATCTCGGCGATGAAGCCGTCGGGCAGCTCGCGGGTGCCGCCGAGGAAGTCGCCGGCGATGTCGGCGACCAGCAGGCGGTTGCCGACAAAGCGCAACGCCATCGGGTTGCGTAGCCCTTTGGCGACCAGATGGAGCTTGCCGTCGGCGCCGGCGCGATAGATGGCGCCGTCGTCGAGCTCGGGTTGCGTCATCTGCACGGGTACCTGCACGCTGCCGAGGTCGGCGATGAACAGCTCGCCGCCGAAAGCCCCGAACTGGTAGGGGGCGACGGCGATACCCGACGGCACGGTGAGACCGGTGACGACCGGGTTGGGATCGACGCCGCGGTCGGCACGCACCCGCAGCACGGCGCCCTCACCCGCTCGCGGTGCCGTTCCGGCGATGCCGGCGGCGGCCGTGACGAGCATCGACAGGTTGCCTTCGCCGAAGGTGAAAGACAGCGGCGCACCATACGGCGGTGGGATCTCGACGAAGGGCGTGCAGCGTCCGTCGGCGGTCAGCTGATGGATCACGCCGTTGTAGGCAGTGACGGCGAAGAAGCGGTCGGCGAAGGAGCTGCCCTGGGGGCCGAACTGCGCATCTGCGCCCCAGCCGCTCACCCCCTTGTTGGCCTTGCCGGTGGTCGCCAACGTGCAGACCGGATGCACGGCGTATCCGGCGGCGGGATCGATACGCAGGATCTGATGGTTCTCGAACGCCCCCGCGTAGCCACTGTACGCCTGGGCGAGGGCGAAGATCTGGCCGCCGAAACCGCCGAAGGTGCGCGGTGCGACGTCGACGGCGAAGATGGGCAGCAGCCTGTCAGCGCCGAGCAGCACGCGGACTTCGCCAGTGGCGCTGATCGACATCAAGCGCCCGCCGCGTTCGCCTTCTTGACCCCCGACGTCGGCCAGGAGAACGCCGTCGCCATACGGGGTCATATACAGGGGGTCGTAGAGTTGGCCCGGCGGCACGAGCAGTCGAGCGCTGAACTCCGGTTGCGTCTTGATCGCCGGGGGTGCCAATAGCCGCCCGAGGACGCGATCGATCTCGCGCTCGGCGGCGGCCGAGGACGGCGTGAACGGGCTCAGCGCCCAGACGGTGACGGCCGAGATCAGGGCTCGCCGCAGGCGCATGGCCTTCATCCCGCTTTCCAGCTGGGTGCGTGCACCGGCGCTATCAGTCCGTTGAGAAAGACGGCGCTCGAAGGATGAGCGGGAGGTGTTGGGCCGCGACGCGTCTTTCAAACACACTGCTACACCCACCGGCGACGAAGATCTACCGGACTGCGATCGCAGACCCAGGTCCCGGAGGTGCCGGTCAGCCGCCCATTCGACCCGTTCGCGCAGTTTCCCTTGCCGTTGCAGCACCACTCGTCTTCTAATGATAGGGCACATGACCGTCAGCGGGTACATCGGGTCGCGATCGGCGGCATGGCGACTGGGCCAGCAGGCCGGCCGCCTGGTGTTGGCGGTGGTCATGCTGAGCGGCGCGGCCGCGGCGCAACACGACGCCTGCCCGACCGACTGCGACGGCAGCGGCGACGTCGCCGTCGGCGAGCTGGTGCGCGCCGTGCGCATCGCGTTGGGCGATGCGGCGGTGGCGGAGTGCGCCGCCGCCGACTTCGACGCCGACGGCCGCGTCGCCATCGACGAGCTGCTGCGCGGAGTGAACAGCGCGCTGGGTGGCTGCGCTCGGCCGCCGGTCGATCCCGGCAGCGCGCCATGGGTGCCGGTGCCGAGAGACGAGGTGGCGGCGCGCTGCGGGCTGGATCCCGATCTCCTCGACGCCGCCGATGCCATGGTGATGCGACCGTATGCGCTGGTGCGCTACGGGCAGCTCTGCCACGAGTTCTATCCGTCGGGCAGCGATCCCCCCGGCGAAGTGTGGTCGACCACCAAGACGCTCGGGGCGCTGGTCACCGGCATCGCGGCCTATCAGACTCGCGATCTGGCGCGCACCGGTCGCAAGACCGGCCCGTTGAGCGACGAGGACCGCGTCGATCACTGGCTCGACCGCTTCAGCTTCAACCGCGATGCCCGCGTCGCCCATGTGCTGGCCATGCTGGCGCACAACGCCGACCTGACCTACGGACAGCGCAGCTTCTCCTACGATTGGTTCGGCACGGTGCAGATCAACCGCCTGAGCGACATCATTCGCACCGCCATCGCGCAGGACCCGCAGCGCTTGGGCGACAATCTCGAAGTCTTTACCCAGCGCTTCCTGTTCGGCCCGCTCGGCATGCGCGATTCGGTCTGGAGCGGCGGCGCGCCCGACAAGACCTTCGGCTACACCTGGGCCTCGACGGTGCGCGACATGGCGCGCCTCGGATTGCTCATCCTGCACCGCGGCCAGTGGAGTGGCCAGCGCCTGCTCGACGCGGCGTGGATCGAGAAGATGACCCACCCGTCCTTCGAGGATGCCAACACCGGCTACGGCTACCTCACCTGGGTGAACAGCGCCTCCAATTATACCTTCGGCCTGACGCCCGATGCGCCAATCCTGCAGTCGCCGGTCGATCCCTGCGCGCCGGTCGCCGTGTACCAGCAGTACCCACACGGGCTCTCCGAGGCGTCCGATTGCCATTATGCGCCGCCGGCCAGCTGCGCGCAGGAGATCGACGCCGGCATGTGGTACGCCGCCGGCTACCAGGGCCAGTACATCGTCGGCCACCCGGGCCTCGACTTGGTCCTGGTGGTGAAGAACTTTCCCTCTGGCCCCGGCGGGCTGTGGCGCGCCGTCCGCCCCGCCCTGGTGGCGCTCGACCCGACCTTCGCCGGCGATGAGCAGGCCTTCTGTTCCGCCTACGCCGGCGGCGCCTACGCACCCGACCTGCGCTGACCGCCACGCCCCCCTGGAGGACGCCGCTCCGCGGCGTGCTCCAAGTTGATCGGACGCGTGCGGCTCGTGTACTAGGCAGGCTGAAGAAAGGACGAAGGACATGCGAGGCGCGATTGGCGTGATGGCGGCGCTCACCCTGTGGGCTGGCAGCGCTGCGGCGGAGGAGCCTCAGGTGGTTCCGGCCAATGGGCAGACACAGGAGCAACAGCAGCGCGACCAGTACGAGTGCCACGAGTGGGCGACGAAACAGACGGGTGTCGACCCGGTGGCGCTCGCCGAGCAGAAACTGAAGACGCCGGGCGCCAAGGAAGGTGAGGGCGCCGGCGGTGGTTCGCATGGCGCCGCGATCGGGGCGCTGCGCGGCGCCGAGAGCGGCGACGCCGCAGCCGGCGCGGCGCGCGGTTTCGGCATCGGCCGGCTGGTCGCCATGGCCAAGGCGCGGCGACAGCTCAACGAGCAAAAATCCGCCGGCGGCCAGGACAGCGCGTCGCTGCAGGAGCAGCTCGATCGCTACGACAAGGCCTACACCACTTGTCTCTCGGCCCGCGGCTACAACGTGAAGTGAGCCATCGCGCCGGAGCACCCATGGCCGTGCGCGCCAAGGATACGCGGGCCACGGTGATTCCGTGCTTGCGCTATCGCAACGCGCCGGCAGCGATTGCCTGGCTCTGCCGCACCTTCGGCTTCGAGGAACAGCTCGTCGTGCCGCATGAGGACGGAACCATCGCCCACGCGCAGCTGCGCTTCGGCAACGGCATGATCATGCTCGGCTCGGTGGTCGCCAACGACTATGGTCGCCTGATCAAACAACCGGATGAGATCGGTGGGGCAGAGACGCAAACCGCCTACGTGATCGTGGAGGACGCCGACGCGGTGTACGCGCGCGCCAAGGCGGCCGGGGCCGAGATCGTCCTCGACATTCAAGACGAGGACTACGGCGGTCGCGGCTTCACCTGCCGCGATCTCGAAGGCCACGTCTGGACCTTCGGCACCTACGATCCGTGGCGATAGGATGGGAAGGCTGGGAAGGCTGCTGGGAAGGGGACGTAGGGCCGAGTGGGCCGGGTAGAACCTACCCGGGGAAGGGGACGTAGGGCCGGGTGGGCCGGGTGGGCTCTACCCGGGCCCCCCCGCCCCACGGCCCCGTCCCTCCCAGGGGGGGGCGACATCCGCCGGGCCGCCGGTGTGACCGTGCCAGGCGTTGATGCTTCGCGCTCGAGGCGTTGTAGGTTGGTCTTGAAGAGCGCGTTGTCGGGCTCGATCTTCAATCCCGCCAGCAGGGCCCGCTTGGCGGCCTCGCGGTCGCCCATCAGGAAGGCGACGTTGGCGCGGTACTGGTACACGAGGGCGTACTTGGGCGCGATGCGCTGCGCCTCGTCGAGCTCCTTCATGGCGGTTTGGTAGTCGCCGCGCCGCGCCGCCTCGCTGGCGCGGTTGGCGATCGCCAGGGCCAGGCGTTCGGCCTCGCTCTGCGGGCCGCCCGCGGTGGCGCTGCCGCTCAGTCGCAGCAGCGCCTGTTGGGAGGGCGCGTACTGCGGGTTGTAGCGCAGCGCGGCGCGATACTCGGCGATCGCGGCCTCCGGCTTGCCCTGCTTCTCGTAGATCACGCCGCGGTTGTGGTACGCCTCGGGGTTGAGCGGCTCGATCTCGATCGCCTGGTTGAGCTGCTCGAGCGATTCCTGGTAGCGCCCCAGCGCCCCGAGCGCGCCGGCGAGGCTGGCGCGCAATCCGCCGTCGCGCGGATCCTCCTTCACCAGCGCCTCGTACGCCGCCGCGGCTTCGGCGAAGCGCCCCTCCTGGAAGAGCACCGCGGCGAGATTGCGGTCGCCCTTGGGCGACTGCGTATCGAGATAGCCGAGGGCGCGCAGCCGCTCGAGGATGGCGGGATCGACGGACGGATCCGCGCCGCGCGCGCTGACCGCGTGTGCGCCGCCTTCGTAGCTCGCCACCTGGCGCGGCTCGGGGGGGATATCGAGCCCCTCGGTCAGCACGCGGCCGGGCATGTCGCGGGCCGGCGAAAGACCGCTGAGGGCGAGGATGGTCGGCGCGATATCGAGCAGCGTCGGCTGGTCGAGGCGGCGTCGCGCCTGCACGTGATTGCCGTACAGATAGAGGATGCCCTCGAGGCGGTGGTACTGTTCGCTCACCCGCCGCATGTCACGCGTCTTGCTCGGGTCCTCCGGCAGCGCGCCGAGCTCGAAGCCGTGATCGGAGAGCACGATCAGCGTCGTACGCTCGTCCATCAGCGCCAGGTACTCGCCGACCAGGCGGTCGGCGTAGCGATACATCTCCTCGACGGCGCGGCCGTAGCGTTGCTGCTGCGCCGCCAGCTCGCCCGCCAGCCCCTTGGCGCGGAAGAGATGGCCGAAGAGGTGCGCGACCGAATCGGTGCCCTCGATGTAGACCATCAGCACGTCGGGGTGCTGCGTCTGCCAGAGGTGGGCGCCGATGCGGCCGTAGCTCTGGGCCGTCGCCAGCGCCCACTTGAAGTGGCTCAAGTCGTCGTCGAAGGCGAACGGTCGAGCCAAGTCCTCGGGCGTGACGTCGACGAACGGTGCCACGTCGGCCAAGGTGAGATCGCCCGGCCGGCGCACCATGGGCGCCAGCGCCGTCTGCAGCGCGGGCGGGAACACCGTGCCCGGCGCGTCGCCGCCGCCGGTGGCGCCGTCTTCGAAGAGGAAGTGATAACAGGTGTGGTCGCTGACCATCGCGCCCTTGACCGTCTCCGCCGGCCAGGTCGCCCACCAGCCCACCACCGCCACCGAGCGCTGCTGCTCCGAGAGGATGTTCCACAGCGCCTTGACGGCGCGCATCTGGCTGGTGACCGGGAGCTGCTCACCGGTCTTCTCGTTCACCGCCACGAAGTGGCCGATGCGGTGCTGATCGGCGGTCTTGCCGGTGGCGATGGTCGTCCATAGGATCGGGCTCAGCAGCGGCTTGCTGCTGATCAGTCGGCCGTAGGCGCCCTCCTGCCGGAGCTTGGCGAAGTTCGGCATTTTGCCCTCGGCCATGAGGAGATCGACTGCCGCGGGGTCCATGCCGTCGAGGCCCAAGACGATCACCCGCCCGGGCGTGGCGCTGCCGCGGCAGCCGGCGAGCACCAGCACCAGCGCCAGCGCCGCCGCGCGCGCACAGCGAACGAGCATGCTGGGCGGTTAGACCGCGCCCGGTGCCGAGTCAACCGACCAGCTCCAATTCCTTTTCTTCCTCGCCCGCCGATCGGCTATGAGCCGCGCCATGCATCACCCGTTCCCACCCCTGGTGCTGCTGGTGCTGGCGCCGGCGCTGTACCTCGGCGCGCGCCGCGGTTGGTTCGACCGCGCCCTCGGTCGCTGGGGGCTGGCGCTGCTCGCCGGGCTGGTGCTGATCGCGGGCGTGCGCGCCGGCGGGATGGAGTTCGCCGACCTCAACCGACTCAAGCTCGGCGTCGCCCTGGTGGCGGCGGCGCTGGTGCTGCTGCGGCGCACCGGTAGCTTCGGTCTTGAGCGGCCGCGCCGCTATCGCGTCACCTTGATCGCCCTGGCCGGCTTCGCGGTGATCATCCACCTCAATTTCTTCGCCTTCCACGGCCTCGGCCAGCGCCGCGTCTGGCTGCACTTGCACGACGTCGCGCACTACTACCTGGGGGCCAAGTACGCCGCCGAGCTCGGCTACGCCGACTTCTACGTCGGCCTGCTGCGCGCCGAGGCGGAGCGCTTCGAGCGGCGCGTGCTGGCCGGCCAGGCGCGCGACCTGCGCACCAACCGCCTGGTGGACAGCGCGGCGCTGCTCGCCGACAGCGACGCCGTCAAGGCGCAGTTCACGCCGACGCGCTGGGCCGCCTTGCAAGAAGACGTGGCCTCGTTTCGCGCCCGGCTGGGGCCGCAGTACGCCGACATCTTCCGCGATCACGGCTACAACCCCTCGCCGCTGTGGACCCTGCTCGGCGGCGCGCTCACCAACCTCGTGCCCGCCGGCAGCGCCCGCGGCGTGGTGCTGCTCAGCCTGATCGATCCGGTCTTGCTGGCGGTCATGTTCAGCGCCGTGGCCGTGACGTTCGGTGCCGAGACGGCGCTGCTCGCCATCATCTATTACTGCGTCATCTTCGGCGCCTCGTTCGGTTGGGCCGGCGGCGCCTTCGCGCGCCACGTCTGGCTGGTCGCGGTGGTGTTGAGCGTCTGCGCGCTGGCGCGCCGGCGCTACGCCGCCGCCGGTGCGGCGCTCGCCCTGGCGGCGCTGCTGCGCGTCTTTCCCGCCCTGCTCGCCGCCGGCCTGGCGGCGCAGGCGCTCGGCGACCTGCGCGCCCGCCGTTCCCCGCGCGGCGCCGCGCCGCGCTTTCTGGCCGCGCTGCTGTTCACCGGCGCGCTGCTGGTGGCCGCCACGGCGGCGCGCCCGCGCGGACTGCACGAGTGGATCGACTTTCGCCACAACCTCGATCGCCACATGGACAGCGTCGCCAGCAACCTGGTCGGCCTCACCGGCCTGCTGGCGGTGGGAGTCGACGATTCGGAGAGCGGCCACGCCCGCATGCGGCGCATCTACGCCGTGCAACTGCTCACCGTCGTGCCGCTCGCCCTGTGGTGGTTCGTCCGCCGTGCCCAGAGCCAGGACGCCGTGGCGGCCACGGCGATGGGTGTCACCCTGCTGTTTCTCGGCCTCAACCTGGCCGGCTACTACTACGTCGTCCTGGTGCTGTTGCTCATCGCTCACCGCGACCGTCCCGACCGCATCGCCCTGCTGTTCGCCGTCGAGGCGGCGACCTATGCGTTACAGCTCTGCGAGGATCGCGAGGCGGTGCTCTTCCGCTACCGCGACGTCCTGGTGCTGTTGCTGCTCGCCGCGCTCTATCTCGTCCCCGACCCGGGACAGCGGTGGCGTGCCAGCCGCTCGGCGGCCTCCGCGGCCCTGCGTTGATCCCAAAGCGGAGTAAACGAGCCGCGCCGTGCGCTCTCGCATCGCCATCGGGTTGCTGGCTCTCGCGGCCGCGGGCGTCTTCGTCGCCGACGCGGCGCGCTATCGCGGCTACCTGATCGACGACACCTTCATCAGCCTGCGCTACGCCCGCAACCTGGTGGAAGGTCACGGCCTGGTCTTCAACCCCGGCGAACGCGTCGAAGGCTACACCAACTTCCTTTGGGTGCTCTGGACCGCCCTGGGCTTGAAGACTTCCGTCGCGCCCGAGGCCTGGTCGAACCTCGGCAGCATCGCCTGCTACCTTGGCGCGTTGGCG
>CAYYWP010000037.1:20743-27149 GCA_964475125.1 uncultured Binatia bacterium (SeqCode)
GAGGGCTACAGCAACTTCCTCTGGGTGCTGCTGGCGGCGGGGTTCATCCGCCTGCACATCGATCCGGTCGCCGCCACGCGCGCCGTCTCGCTGCTCATGGCGCTGCTGACGCTGGCTCTGCTGCCGGCGATGGAGCGCCGCGGCCCGGCGCTCGCCATGCGCCCGCGCTGGCTCAGCGCGGCCGTGGTGCTCCTCCTGCCGCTGGCGGGGTTCGCCTACTGGTCGGTGGCCAGCTTCGAGACCTTGCTGTTCACCGGTCTGCTCACCGCCGCCGTCGCCTGTCTGATGCGCGAGGGCGAGCGCGGCCGCGGCCATTGGTCGGCACTGCTGTTCGTCGCCCTGGCGCTGACGCGCCCCGAGGGGCTGATCCTCTTTGCCGTAGCGATGCTGGCGTTCGGCGCCGTCGAGGCGTGGACGGCGGCGCCCTTGCGCGTCCTCCGCCGCCACGCCGTGAATGCGGCACTCGTCACTGCCGGCGCCGCCGCGCACCTCGCCTGGCGCTACCACTACTACGGCCAGTGGTTGCCGAACACGTACTACGCCAAGGTGCCGGACGAGGCGCCGTTGCTCAGCACCGGCGCCGCCTACCTGGGCGAATGGGCGCTCGAGTATCCACTGCTCGCCGCGGCGCTGGTGCTGCCGCTGGGGGTGGTGTCGTATCGCCGGAGGCGTCTCGCGAGCGACACGGCGGTGCAGGAGAGGGCGAGCGCTGCGCAGCGGTTCGCTCACCCTGAGCCGGCCGAACGGCAATCGGACCGCGTTCCCCGCCGGGCGATGCGCGCCTCTCTGCGCGTTGCGCCGGTGTACGCGATCGTGCTCGCGCACTGCGCATTCGTCGTCGCCGTCGGCGGCGACTTCATGAGCTACAGCCGCTTTCTGCTTCCGATCGCGCCGCTCGCCTGTCTGTTGCTGGCCTGGACCATCGGCGCCTGGGCCGTGGTGGCGCCGCGCGCCGCGCGCGCGGCGCTGGTCGCGGGGGTGGTGATCAACGCCGTCGCCAGCCATCTCGGCGTGCAGCCGTTGCGCGCCTTCGTCGCCCATCGCACCGCGGTCGTCGGCGAGCGCGTCGGCATCTGGCTGGGCGCCGAGCTGCCGGCGCGCGACCTGATCGCCGTCAACACCGCCGGGGCCGTGCCCTATTTCTCCCGCCTGCCGGCGCTCGACATGCTCGGCCTCACCGACGCGACCGTGGCCCGGCGGCCGATCTACATCGTCTCCCGGGGCTGGAGCGGGCATCGCCGCGGCTGGGGCGCCTACGTGATCGCGCGCCGGCCGCGCGCCGTGCTGTGGTACAACTCCGCCGGCGCGCGCGCGCCGTTCTACTTGAGCGATCACGAGCTCGCCGACGATCCGTACTTTCGCTTCTTCTACCGCCTGCGCGTCATCGAGCTGCCCGCCTCCGCCGGGCCGCCCGCGCCCGTCGCGATCTTTCTCGGCGCGCCGTTCGGGGCGGCGGGAGCCACCACCGCTACGTCTGGCGATCTCGCCCTGCGCGCCGAGGTGCGCCCCGGGCCCGTACGGCACACGGTGCTGTACGAGGCTCCGATCATCGCGCACTACTTCGCCTGGGATGATGCCGACGCGTCGCTCTGGCCACTGCGCGACGCGCACGGCGGCGACGTCGCCGCTTTCGTCGCCGCGGTGGCGGCGCAATGGGCGCAGGCGCCGTTGCCGGCGCCGCTGACCGGTGCCGAGCGGGCGCGGGTCGAGGACCTCGGCGAACAGGCACGCCGCCACATCGAGGCCGGCGACTATGCCCCCGCGCGCGCCCTGCTCAGCGAGGCCGTGCGGCTGAACGCGCGCGTGCGCTCGCCGACCGTCTATCAGTACGTCGCCAACCTCGCCGTCTTGACCGGCGACCTGTTCACCGCCCTGGCGGCGCAGAAGGAAGCGCTGCGCCTGGCGCCGGAGAGTGAGCTGTACCGGCGCAACCTCGTCAGCCTGCTCACCACGCCGTACGACAAGCTCGGCAGTCGGCGGATCGAAGGGCAGCCTTGATCGGAACGGACGCTGCAACGCGGAGGCGCGGAGGTCGCCGAGAAGACGGAGCGATCCTGCGAACGTTTTCTTGACACGGGCGCCGGCCGGCCGGATAAGCGCAGTGCACGCGAGGAGGAGCGGTCACGCTCGACAGGGTCGGCCAGCCAGGCTGCGCGATGCCGCGCCAGAGGCGCCGCCCGGTCCGGGCTGCGTGGCTGCTGATCGGACTCCTCATTCCGCGCCTCGCCCTCGCCCAGGCCGTACCGGTCGGAGCGGAGTTCCAGGTCAACACCTACACGACCCACTACCAGAACCGCCCGGCCGTGGCGGCCGACTCCGCAGGCGATTTCGTGGTTGCGTGGCAGAGCTTTGGGCAGGACGGCTCCAACTACGGCGTGTTTGGCCGGCGATATGCCAGCTCGGGGGCGGCGCTCGGTGGCGAGTTTCAGGTCAACACGTATACGGCGAACTACCAGAACCGCCCGGCGGTGGCGGTCGGCGCGACCGGCGACTTCGCCGTCGTTTGGCAGAGCGACACGCAGGATGGGTCGGAGCGCGGGGTGTTCGGGCAGCGCTACGCCAGCTCGGGAGCGGCGCAGGGCGGCGAGTTTCAGGTCAATACGTACACCACGAGCATCCAGCGCAACCCGGCCGTGGCCGCCGGCGCGGCGGGTAACTTCGTCGTCGTCTGGCAGAGCTCCACCCAGGACCGCTCCAGCTACGGGGTGTTCGGCAAACGCTACGACGGCATGGGAGCGGTGCTAGGCGGCGAGTTCCAGGTCAATACGTACACGACCGGCGCCCAATTTCTCCCTGCGGTCGCGACCGACGGGGCCGGCAACTTCGTTGTCGTCTGGGGGAGCTACGCGCAGGACCGCTCCAGCTTCGGCGTGTTCGGGCAGCGTTACACCAGCTCCGGGACGGCGCAAGGCGGCGAGTTCCAGGTCAACACGTACACGACCAACATCCAGCTGTTCTCGAAGGTGGCGGCCGATGCGGCGGGTAACTTCGTCGTCGTCTGGCAGAGTTATCTGCAGGACGGGTCCAATTACGGTGTCTTCGGGCAGTTCTACGCCAGCTCGGGAGCGGCGCAGGGCGGCGAGTTCCAGGTCAGTACGTACACGGCCAATTCCCAGAGCTTCCCGGCGGTAACCGCCGACGGAGCGGGCAGCTTCGTCATCGTCTGGATGAGCGGTGGGCAGGACGGCTCCAGCTACGGCGTGTTCGGCCGGCGCTACGCCAGCTCGGGGGCGCCGCAGGGCGGCGAGTTCCAGGTCAATACCTACACGAGCAACTACCAGGGCTTCCCGGCGGCGGCCGGGGATGCGACGGGCAAGTTCGTCGTCGTCTGGCAGAGCCGCCTGCAGGACAGATCGAATGACGGCGTGTTCGGGCAGCGCTACGCACCGCCCACCGCCACCCCCACCACGACGCCGACGAGCACACCGACGGACACCCCGACGAGTACCCCGACCGACACGTCGACGGCGACACCGACCGACACGCCGACGAGCACGCCGAGCGACACCCCGACGAGCACGCCGACGGATACCCCGACGAGCACACCGACCGACACGCCGACGGATACCCCGACGAGTACCCCGACTGACACGCCGACGAGCACACCGACGGATACCGCGACGCCCACCGACACGCCGACGGCGACACCGACCGACACGCCGACCAGTACGCCGACCGATACGCCGACGGCGACAGCGACGAGCACCCCGACGAGCACGCCGAGCCACACCCCGACATCGACCCTGACGAACACGCCGACCGCGACGCCGACGGCAACCCCGACCGGCACCGGCGTGCCGGACGGCGGCGCCTGCGACGATCCGGCCGACTGCATGTCGGGCAACTGCGTCGACGACGTCTGCTGCATCGCGGCGTCGTGTCCGCCGGGGCAGTCGTGCGACAACCCCGGCAACGCCGGCATGTGTTCGACGGATCCCACCGCGCCCGCCCCGGCGCTGTCGCGGAGCAACCTGCTGCTGGCGCTCGCCCTGCTGGTCGCCGTCGGCGGGGCGGCAGTGCTGCGCCGCCGCCGAGAGACCAGGGGATAGGCACCGTTCGAATCCTCTGGTCTTGGAGCGCGCCGCTCCGCGGCGCACGGCGGCGCGGCGCGCTCCAGCGCACTGCGGTTGCAATCGGCCTACTCCCTCTCCTCTTTTCCCTTGACGTAGGCAGCAGTGTGCGCCTATTCCGGCCCACGGGATTCAGTTGGCGATGTTTCGGCGCGTGCAAGCGGAGGAGCTGTTAGCGAGCCCGGGGCCCCCCGTCACGGGTGAGGCGAGCCACACGTTGCGCGCGTGGGTGGTGGCGCTGCTGGTGGCGTGCTGCGGCGCAGTGGCGGATCGTGTGTTCGCCGAGGCAGTGCCGGTGGGCGGTGAGTTTCAGGTCAACACCTACACGACCGCCAGCCAGCTCCGCCCCTCCGTGGCAGCCGACACGACCGGCGACTTCGTCGTGGTCTGGCAAAGCCTCAACGAGGATGGCGCGAGCTACGGCGTGTTCGGGCGACGCTACGACAGCGCTGGGGCGGCGCAGGGCGGAGAGTTTCAGGTCAACACCTACACGACCAACATCCAGGCCTTCCCGGCGGTGGCGGCGAGCGCGGCCGGCGCCTTCGTCGTGGTCTGGCATAGCAACACCCAGGATGGCTCGAGCTACGGCGTGTTCGGGCGGCGCTACGACAGTGCTGGGATGGCGCAGGGCGGCGAGTTTCAGGTCAACACCTACACCTCAAATATCCAACGCTTTCCCGCGGTGGCGTCCAACGATGCCGGCGCCTTCGTCGTGGTCTGGTCGAGCTTCCCTCAGGATGGCTCGAGCTACGGGGTGTTTGGGCGGCGCTACGACAGCGCGGGGGCGGCGCAGGGCGGCGAGTTTCAGGTCAACATCTATACGACCAGCACCCAGTTCCACCCGGCGGTGGCAGCGGACGCGGCCGGCGACTTCGTCGTGGTCTGGCAGAGCTCCACTCAGGACGGCTCCAGCGACGGGGTGTTCGGGCGGCGCTACGACAGCGCGGGGGCGGCGCAAGGCGGCGAGTTCCAGGTCAACACCTACACGACCAACATCCAACGCTACCCGAGAGTGGCGACGGACGCGGCCGGCGCCTTCGTCGTGGTCTGGGCGAGTTACCTTCAGGATGGCTCTTTCTTCGGCGTGTTCGGGCGGCGCTACGCCAGCGCCGGGGTGGCGCAGGGGGGCGAGTTCCAGGTCAATACCCACACGCTGGACCGACAGTACTACCCGGCGGTGGCGGCGGACGCGGCCGGCGCCTTCGTCGTAGTCTGGCAGAGCCTCAGTCAGGATGGCTCGAGCTACGGCATGTTCGGGCGGCGCTACGACAGTGGCGGGGTGGCGCAAGGGGGCGAGTTCCAGGTCAACACCTACACAACGAGTGACCAAATCCTCTCGGCGGTCGCGGCTACCGCGGCCGGAGGCTTCGTCGTAATCTGGTCGAGCTACACTCAGGATGGCTCCCTCTTCGGTGTGTTCGGACAGCGCTACGCCGAGCCGACCGACACGCCGACGGCAACACCGACGAGTACCCCGACGGACACCCCGAGCCACACCCCGACGTCGACGGTGACGAACACGCCGACCGACACGCCGACGGCAACCCCGACCGGCACCGGCGTGCCGAACGGCGGGGCCTGTGATGATCCGGCCGACTGTATGTCGGGCAACTGCGTCGACGACGTCTGCTGCATCGCGCCGTCGTGCCCGCCGGGGCAGTCGTGCGACAACCCCGGCAACGCCGGCATGTGCTCGGCGGATCCCACCGCGCCCGCCCCGGCGCTGTCGCGCCGCAGTCTGCAGCTGGCGCTGGCCCTGCTGGTCGCTGTCGGCGGGATCGCGGTGCTGCGCCGCCGCCGAGAGACCAGGGGATAGGCGCCCTTCGAATCCTCTGGAGCGCGCCGCTCCGCCGGGCCGCATCGAATCCGCGCCCTTCGCGCTCCTTCGCCCGCCGCAATCGGCGGGCGATGCTGCGCATCGCCGTCCGCCTTGGAGCGGCGCGCTCCAGCGCTTTTCGCTTGACGTAGACGCCATCGTGTGCGCCCATGGCCGCCCGTGAGATTCAGTGGGTGATGTTTCGGCGCTTGCACGCGGAGGAGCTGGTAGCGAGCCCGGGGCCCCCCGCTACGGGTGGGGCGAGTCACACGCTGCGCACGTGGGTGGTGGCGCTGCTGGTGGCGTGCTGCGGTGCAGTGGCGGGTCGTGTGTTTGCCGAGGCGATGCCGGTGGACGGCGAGTTTCAGGTCAACACCTACACGACCAGCCGCCAAAGCTTCCCGGCGGTGGCGGCCGACGCGGACGGCGACTTCGTCGTGGTCTGGTTGAGCGACACTCAGGATGGCTCCAACGCCGGCGTGTTCGGGCGGCGCTACGACAGCGCCGGGGTGGCGCAGGG